>CAZKAI010000205.1:0-4711 GCA_964550565.1 uncultured Pirellulales bacterium | reverse complement strand
TCTTTTTGCAGGGCTTTGGCGGTCTGGTCGGCGCGGAACTGGTCGAATTTGTCGGACAGCGTTTTATCGCTTAACGCCAGAATCTGCACTGCGTAAATGGCCGCATTTTTTGCCCCGGCCTTGCCGATGGCCATCGTTCCTACCGGAATTCCCGGAGGCATCTGTACGGTGCTGAGTAGGGCATCCAATCCATTCGGTCCCTCGGTCGCCTGCAGCGGCACGCCGATAATCGGCAGTGTCGTATGGGCCGCCATTGCCCCCGCCAGATGGGCCGCCATCCCTGCCGCAGCGATGATCACCTTGACGCCATTGTCTTTGGCTGTTCTGGCAAACTCACCCGCTTGGGATGGCGTGCGGTGAGCCGACAAAATCCGCACAATCGGATCAATTCCGAAATACTTGAGCTGATCCACACAATTCTGCATCGACGACAGGTCGCTGTCGGAACCCATCAAAACCGCCACGGGAGATTTTTTGCTTGCCATTGTTTTTCCTCACCAAAACAGATATAATAGTATCCGTCATAAACGCCGTTTTCCGGTTGAGTATCATAGCGGCAGCCGGCATTTTTGCAAGGAATAAACAGATGATTCGCAGACCCGCAGTAGCAGGACAATTTTACGCCGGAACACGTCGGGAATGTCTGGCCGAGATTACCGAGTGTCTTCCCGCTGGCCCGTTGAACCTGGCCCTGCCGGAAACCATTGTCGCCGGCATTGTACCTCACGCCGGCTGGGTATTTTCCGGCGATCTGGCTGCGATGGTTTTTGCCGCAATCAAACAGGTAAAACAAGAGCCGGATACGTTTATTCTGTTAGGGGCCGCCCACGGATGCTACGATATGTGCCCGGTCATCTTCCCTGACGGCGCGTGGGAAACCCCGCTGGGACAAATCGAAATCGATACGGACTTAACTTCACAACTCATCGCCCTGGGTGCCCGCCCGGATGTGCAGGCCCATCGCCATGAACATTCCATCGAGGTGCAGGTTCCGTTTATCCAGCATCTGTTCCCCAAAGCCAAACTGGTCGCCGCGATCATGCCGCCGGCATCAAACGGTTACGAATGCGACTTTGGCCAAAAAGTCGGCACGCTGCTGAAAACCAATCGCATCAATGCCGTCTGTATCGCCTCAACTGATTTGACTCATTACGGCCCGCGATACGGCTTTGCCCCAAAAGGCACCGGCTCCAATGGCATTCACTGGGCACATTCAACCAACGACATGGACTTCATCGACAATGCATTGCAAATGGATGCTGAGCGTCTGATGAAATCCTCCCTTCAACATGAAAACGCCTGCGGACCTGCGGGTGCTGCCGCGGCGATTGCCGCCGCCAAAGCCATGGGGCGAACACAGGGCTATCTCCTGGCCCATACCAATAGCTCCCAGGTCCTGGAAGACAAATTCCGCCAATCCAGCACCGAATCCGTGGGATATGCCGCCATTGTCTTCTAAAAAGACACAAGATGACTTGAATCCTGTGTTTCCTCAAAAAAATATTACGCAATAACTCCCACCCCTGCTCCGTCTATCATTTCAGAATAAGGGCCCCTAAAAGTAAAAAAGTTCAAAACCCCTTAATTGTGAAAGGATAGACCCATGTTTAAGAAAATGATCATCGCTGCAATACTCGTCGCTTTGGCGTTACCTGTTCTGGCAGCACCCGAACAGGAAAGAGGCACCTGGGGCAAACCGAAAGGCCCCGCCGCGGTCGCTGCACCGGAAGGAATGCGGGAGCCTGCATTACAATTGAATCGCTGGCTGGATGAATTCAACACGGCCTATGAAAATCGCAACGGCGAAAAGATGGAACGATTGCTCAGCCGGCTTGATGCAGTCAAAAGCAAGATGCCCGAAATGCCCCGATTCGACAATTGGATTAACGAAGTGAAGGAAGCTCATAAAACCGAAGATGTTGAGAAAATGGGCGCACTGCTGGAAAAAGCCAATGGTTTTCGCGAATCGCTCAACACACAGCTCCAGCAGGGTCGCCAGATGCGTCAGGGACAGGGCCCGCGTGAAGGTATCGCTTCGGATCAGGGCGAACAGCCGCGTCCTGCCGAACAGATTCGTCAAATGCGTCAGCTTCGTCAACAGCGGCAGCTTCAGGACCAGCCCGGCAGACCGTTTGATAACGCCGCTCCTTTAGCCGAACAGCCCCAGGCTCCCGGCCGACAGGGACGTGCCTTTCGCGGACAGGGTCGGGATATGGATGCCCGCGGCCCGCAAGCCGCTCCCTTCCGCGGCCAGCAATTCCGTCAGGGCCAGCGTGGTCAGCAGGAACGCCCCGATGCCGAACGTCCGATGATGCAAAATCGTCAGGCTCGTAAGGAACAATTCCAGGGTCGTCAGCAGAATCAATTCCGCGGTCAGCGCGGCCAGGGATTCGGCAGAGATAATAATGCCCGCCCGTTCTTCCAGGCTCCCCGTCAGCAGGGACAGCGCGACCGCATCGAAGGCTTTCGTCCGAATGCTCAGCGCCCCAATGCCGGAATGCGATTTGAAGGCATGCAGAATCGCTTTGGCGGACAGCAGCCGATGCAGCCGAACTTTGGCCCCCGTAACTTTGCACCTCGCGGACAGATGGGGTATGGCCAGATGATGCCGCAGGGTCGGTTCAATCGCCCCAACATGGATGCCGCACCGATGGCCCCTCAAGGCTACGGCCGGCCCAACATGGGACAAAACAGAATGATGCGTCCGAATTTCGCCCCCAATTTTGGCGGCCAGGGGCGTGGATTTGGCGGACAGATGAACCAGCCCGAACAGGTTGTGCCCAGAGATTTCTGGCAAGATTAATCAACATTAAATGAATCAATTGATGATTCATACGCGTCATGCTCTTTGAACAACACTCATAACCGCCTCATAACCTGACCTGAGGTTTTAAAATGGTGAGCCGATCATGCAGCCCTGCGGATCGGCTTTCCTATTTTTATGGATACAGCAGCAGGATGCAGGCGCGCAAAAAAACGTCCCCGTTTCGGTTATTGAAACGCGGACTTGCGGATATAGAATCATAGCATAGCGGATAATGGCTTGTTTTGCGGGTCGTTGGAATCTTCCGTTTTTGGAAGATCGGCGGCCCCGGGCCCGTCAGGTCATCACACGGTTTTGTCGAATACGTACAATGTTTGTGCTGTCGCGGCCCCATAAATCGTTTCCCCATCAAAAGTTGAGTCATTTATTATTATTGCTTACATCTAAAGTATAGATAATAAAAAAGACCCGGTCAAAACGAGAAATCGTCTTTTTTGGGTCTTCGGCGGATCAGTGCCGCTTTTGAATGCCATCGGTGGATTCACGCGTATATTGAAGCTGATGGTTTTGACTGTCATAATTCCCCCATAATTGCGTAAGTTATTATTTATAATGGCTTTAATGATTAATATATAAATGCCGCTGGTGCAAATCGTCTTTTTTAGTCATCCGGTGGACCCCGTCCCGCTTCCACTGCCTGATAGTATCTTGAACTTGCTGGCTTCATATTTTTAACCCCCACGGTTGTTTCTGAAGTCTTAATCGTTTCAACAAAGGTGAGTATATCAAAATGGGGGTTTTAGTTCAAGCAGATATGAAGAATATTTTAAGATATTCGCATTAATAACTTAAAATACACGTTATGTAATACTGGCAATGCGTATTATAAGACTATAGCGACTTTATATTTAAAGATTTTTTGTTTTTTATTCTGGTTTATTGCTCGGCCGGGTACATGAATTCGGGCATCCGGCGGACTTTGCCGTCGGCATCGACGCAGGCCAGGATGGTGGTGCCTTCGACCAAGATAACGCCGGTGGATTTGCGTTTCAGGACGTAAGTATGTTCTACACGGGCACTTGTGATTTTCGTGCAGGTGGCGGTCAGCTCCAGAGCCTCATCATAAAAGGCCGGGCGCTTGTATTTGCAGGTCAGCTCGGCGACGACAAAATAGACCCCCGCTTTTTCGAGGTCGCTGTAGGCCAGGCCGTTGACCCGCAGCAGCTCCGTACGGGCCATCTCAAACCATACCGGATAGACGGTGTGGTGAATCACGCCGGACTGGTCCGTCTCGGCATAGCGGGGCACGACCTCAATCGTATGTGACGGGATCTTCGTACAATCCGGAAAGTCCATTGGCTTCATCTGTATTTCGTCGGTTCTGGGTTTTACTCGCATTGCTTTTACCTCATATTGAAACGGGATAGCGTACCATAATTCCGGCGGTTTTCAACTGGCTGGAAAAACGAAACAAGAATATAGGGATGCAGGGATACAGGGATTCAAGAATGGGGAATTGGGTTCGTTTCGTAAAAAAGTGAAATGGTAAAGGGAAAAGGGCAAAAGTATGGAATTTGCGGGGGCGGAGGCTGATTTACCCTCAAGCACGGAGGCTTGAGCCACTTTGAAATTGGCTTTGTTTTGCATAAAATGGAACCACAGATTGCACAGATTACACAGATAGGTAGTTTTAAAATTGGGTTTGTTTGGCGAGAAATAAGAATATAGGGATGCAGGGATACAGGGATTCAAGAATGGGGAATTGGGTTCGTTTGGTAAAAAAGCTGCCGGCGGCCAGCTTCCAGCTTTCAAATTGGGTTTGTTTTGCAAAATCATGTTTTTTGCCACAGAAGGCACCGAGGGATATGAGGGTATAAAATTGGGTTCGTTTCGTAAAAAACAAGTATGCAAGTATACATGAATACAAGTATACAAGAATATCGAATT
>CAZKAI010000204.1:0-4765 GCA_964550565.1 uncultured Pirellulales bacterium | reverse complement strand
ATTGTCCGGCTTAAATTATGCTATAAATCCATATTGTTGCGAACTTTATCCGTGCAGGACAAATAGAAGATAGAAAGTGTCGAATGGAATGGAAAGGATTCGCCAATGGCAAAGCTGCTGTATATCCAATGTTCGCCGCGTGGGCAGAGGTCCAAGTCGATTCAGGTGGCCGATGCATTTGTCGAGGCATACAAGGCCCGGAACCCAAAGGATACCGTGGAGGTCCTGAATCTGTTTGAGTTTCCGCTGCCTGCCTTTGATGGCCCGGTTGTACAGGGAAAGTACAATATCATGCACGGCAAACCGCACACCGCCCAGGAGAAAAAGGCCTGGGACGAAGTGGTTGACATCATCGACCATTTCAAATCCGCCGATAAATATGTATTTGCCATTCCCATGTGGAACTTCGGCATCCCCTATCGGCTCAAGCAGTATATCGATATTATTGTTCAGCCGACCTATACTTTTGCCGTGTCGGAAGCAGGCTATGAAGGTCTTGTCAAAGGCAAGCCTGCCCTGGTTGTCCTGGCGCGAGGCGGAGCCTACTCCGGCCCGGCCGAAGGCTACGACCAGCAGAAACGCTATCTGGACCAGATTCTCAACTTTATCGGCTTTACCCGAATTGAACACATGCTGGTGGAACCAACCTTGAACAGTACCCCGGAAGCCGTAGAAGCCATGGTGGAAGAACGCAAACAAGAGGTACGCCGTTTAGTTGATGCTTTCTAATTTCTAACGAGCCGTTGACTCCAGCCAGTGGGGAGCCAGGAGTGCAAAATCCTGGAGGTTCACTGTCAAATCCCCATTTAAATTCGCCGGCCCGTCGTCCAGCCAGTTGATGGCCATTTGATGTAAATCAAGAATATCGACAACGCAATCGTTATTAATATCACCGGGTGTCCTGGTGGTGCAAAGATCGACGAGTTTCAAAACCACACCGCCGGTCCCATAGGGTCCTAAAAATTGGCTTGCAAGCACATACAATTCACCTGAACTATCCTGTCCGAATCCTTTAAGATATAAATTGAGATTCCTGTCATCCAATCCAATGATAAATTCATGGATTGTTCCCATATTGATATCTGCGTAGAACAGCCTGCCGGCCGGATTGGCAAAGCCGGTTGAAAAATCGCCGAACACATATCTTCCCGCCAGTTCCGGAATGGCTGAGCCGCGATAGACATAACCCCCGATAACGGCCGTACCGTCATCGTGGTCGTATTGAGCTATAGGATCAACCAGGGTATTGGGCAGTCCCGTAAGATAATTCGAAACATTGCCGGTCTGGGGGTCGAATCGAAATGTCCCTTCTTTTAGATTCCAGCCGTAATTCCCTCCTGCCACGATAATATCAATTTCTTCAATATAATTCTGACCCGCATCGCCTGTGATCAGATCTCCGGTCATGGAATCAAAACTGAACCGAAAAGGATTTCGCAGCCCGTATGCGTAGATTTCGTCAATTCCCGGGATGCCAACAAACGGATTTGTTGCAGGCACACGATACCTGCCGTTGGTGCTGACGGCATCCGAACTGCCGGGGGTAGTCGATGGATCAAGCGGATCGATTCGAAGGAACTTTCCCAGCACGACATTGAGATTTTGTCCATTGCCGTCAGGGCCGTGTCCTGAACCGGAATCATTGCCCGCTCCGCCGTCACCCAGAGAAATATACAAATATCCATCAGGTCCAAAGGCAAGCATTCCTCCATTGTGGTTGAATTGGGGTTTGCTGATTCTCACTATTTCGCGTCGGGTGGAGGTGTCAACTATATTGGGATCCGCCATGCTCACGGACCATTCTGCAATAACGCTCTGACAATTAATCACCGTCGGATCAAATTCAGTAACAAAGTCTGCAGATCCGCTGTCCGGCTCGCTTGTAAAGGTGTATATTTTGCGAAATCCGGGACTTGTCGAGTTCAAAAAATCCGGATGAAAGGCCATCCCCAGAAGTCCGCGTTCGTCAAAATCGTTCTCATCATGAGTGCCGATTATCCCGAGCGGGCTGACTAATCGGTTTGTGACATCCAGAAAAGGGGTGTCCAGAAGAATTCCTGCCTGAATAATAACTATTTTGCCTGCCTGGTCTACAATAAAAAGTCGGCCGGTGTCATCCGGCGCGGGGCTCATGTCGATTGGAGCCGTCAATCCGGAAACAACCGTTTCCAATTCCGCCTTTACAGTTCCTTGTGGAATAATCGCTGGCATTGGGTTGGTTAACGGCTGAATCACCGTGAAATTTCCGCGCATGGTCGATACATGAAGGGCGCAGCGGTACCCGGGAATCCTGCCCGATGCTGTCATGGCATTATAAAGTCCCTGTGTCAGAGTGAAGGAAACCGTATTTCCCCCCGTATCCTGCCAGTTGACTCCGGGATCGGATTCGAAGGTTCCTGTCACAAAAGGCAGTTGCGATAATAGAACCGTATCCCCCGAAAAAGTGGCCGCTTTTGCAATAATTTCGATGGGGTGACTCCCAAAATTGGTTACCGTGATTTGATACCGTTTGCCGATCTGAACAGTCAATATGGGATTTTGTGTCCCGACGGTTCCCAGGCCGCTTGTTCCCGGAAAATAAGAGTCGAGTTTGTAGGCCGTGAAACCCACATCACCAAACGTCCAGCCTTCGATTGCCAGCGCTGAGCCGGATAAAATTACAAGACACATCCCCATCCATTTTAAAACATTCGTTTGTTTCATGTCCGTTCTCCTTATTAAACGAAGTTCTAATGTCAATCCGTTCTGGTGCTGCACTTGCGACTGAATTGTCCACAATGATTCATGTTGTGACATTAAGAAATACGCAAATTCGGTGAGTTGAACAATTGGGAAATAGCTCATTTTATGCAGATAATTTACTTAGGGGGCTGTGCTGAAAAAGGCGAAGTTCAAAACCATGAAATCATATCCGGTTGCCTTAAAAAGCCCCTAAATCCAGACAAAATGGCTGTACAACGGACTTATTGCAGCGATGCAGGAAGAAAACAAGCATCTGATAGGCAAGTGAGTTGAAACCTTTTAAGCAATTAATATATAGCTAAAATGCCCCGGTATTCAGCGGTTCGTAAAAGGCCTGCGGTTTGGGACCAAGCGTGTTGGTCAGGGTTCCGATTTTTTCGATGTCACATTCGATTTTGTCCCCGGCCTGCAGATAATTCCCGGTGGCGTGGCCGACGCCGTGCGGCGTGCCGGTGCAGATGATATCGCCCGGCGACAGCGTCATGATATGGCTCAGAAATGCCACGATTTCATAGACATTGTAGGTCATTCGTCCCGTATTGGATTGCTGGCGAATCTGGCCGTTGACCTTTAATTCAATCCCCAGATTTTTCGGGTCGCCGATTTCATCAGCCGAGACCACCCACGGCCCCAGCGGCAGGAAGCCATCGGCCCACTTGCCAGCTAGCCAGTCGTAAAATTCATCCCGCGGGCGATTGGCCCGGCCGGCTTTATACGTCACCGACCGTGCGGAAATATCGTTGGCAATGGTATAGCCGAAGATGTAATCGCCGGCCTGTTTGGCAGAGATGTCTTTGCAGGTCTTGCCAATCACAACCGCCAGCTCGACTTCATAATCCAATTGGCTGCTGCAGCTGGGCCAGGGGATGGTTGCATTCGGGGCCAGCAGGGCGGAGCCGGGCATCAGGAAAGGCCAGGGTGTGGTGGTGTGCCTCGGGGTGTCGGTTATGTCCGCAGGTTTGGCATACTCGGCCAGATGCTGAGGGTAGTTGCAGGCCAGGGCCAGCAGCTTGCCAGGCTGAGTGATGGGGCTTGCTAAATCTACTGTATTGAGGTCCAGAATGGTTCCTTTTCTGGGATCCAGTGTTTTGAGTTGTGCCAATGCCTGTGGACCTTGTTGGAGTATCTCGAGTACCGAGGTCCATTTATGGGTATTGCCCGGGTGCGATGGAATATCCATAATTCCCCGTTCGGTGACAATACCGCAGGAGGGCTGATTCTGATAACGATAACTTGCCAGTTTCATATTCATTCCTTATCAAAAAGGTTCAAATCAGTGTTATTGTAAAGGGGCACCCGGTTTCCGGCAACCGGCATTTTGAGAATTGGGTTCGTTTGGCCGGATGCGGTCCGGATTTATGCCGCGGGAACGCACGGGGTGACGTAATCCGACATAGCCGCGACGGGGAAATTGGGTTTGTTTGGTAAACAAGTATAAAGGTAAAGGGAAAAGGGCAAAAGTGAGGAATCCGCGGGGGCGGAGGCTGATTTACACGAAGCTGGAAGCTTCGTCTACTTTCTGAAATGGGTTCGTTTCGCAGAATTATGTTTTTGACGGGATTTATGGGATTCGCAGGATAAATGGGTTTGTTTCGCAGCCGGAGGCTGCTGAATTGAGAGTTTGGAATTGAGAATTGAGAAATCAAATTGGGTTTGTTTTGCATTTTTGTGCTCCTTAAATCCTCCTTATAATTCCCATATTTATGGCTCCCTTTTAGCTCCTTTTTCTTCTGCCTGTCCTTTCTGAGCAGGCCTTATATATATGTCGGATGGGGAGGAAAAGTTGCTTTTATTTTTTAAATATTTTCAAAAATTAAAAGGTAAAAGAACTCAGGAACACAAGAACCTGAGAACCTGAGAATCAATGAATACAAGTGTACAGGAATACAAAATTAGGTATACAGGTATGCGGGGGAGTTAAAACAGAGAATAATGTGCTATATACTCCGTTTTTTTTTGACAAATGAAGGTAAAATGGGTAAAATAATAGTTTCTTTTTCTGGATTTTGGGAAAAGAATGTAT
>CAZKAI010000203.1:0-4797 GCA_964550565.1 uncultured Pirellulales bacterium | reverse complement strand
GACTTATGATAATCCGCCAATTCTCTTTTTTAGCCTATCCCCCGCCTTCGATACAGTCAGAGACAGACTGCTGCTGGCACTTACTGGAAGGCTTTTTTGTAAGCTGATTTGCAAGCTCTTGAACACTGTTTTGATCTGTCCCGGTTTTTCTCAAAACCACTTATTCAGACCGGGTATAGTCCCGAGCTCCGTGGACTGTTGTAGTTTCAGGAAAAAAACCAAATAATCAGCACTAAATGAATATTTTTCCTATTTCAAGGGTAATTTTAACCCGATTATGGTATATGGATATAGAGAAATACAGGAATGATGGGAAATGTTTTACAGAAACAGGGGGATTTTTTAGGCCGGTCTTGTTTCTGAAAAATAGAACACTGTTCTGCAAACAAATTATGGAACCCCAAATATGAGCATTTTGAAAACCGAAATATTCGCTCTGACTTGTCTTGTACTATCATCTGTCCCGATTTACCCTGTTTGGGCCTGTCCGCTCAGTGATTTAGATGGGGACTGCAAAACGGACATTGTTGATCTGGTTATTTTAGGGGAGCAATGGCTGGATCCTGCCGGATGTTCTGGATATGCAAATGGATGTGCGGATTTGATTGGGAACGACGGCGTTAACCTGCAAGATTTTTCGCTTCTGGCTCAGGAGTGGGAGCTTAAGCAGAACTATCCGGTGGTCATCAATGAAATTCATTACAATCCCGACCTACCTTATGAATTGGTGGAATTTGTTGAGCTTTATAATGCAGGCCATCAGGAAATCGATTTGTCCGGGTGGACTTTCAGCAAAGGGATATCCTATACATTTCCCGCAAACACAATCCTTTCTGCCGGTGCTTATCTTGTCATTTCGGAAAACGCTTCCGTGCGTACCATTTCTCCAATAACCAGTGTTTCCGCCAAATACGGGACAAGTCTCTCTGTCCTTGGGGGCCCGTATACCGGCAGCTTGAATAATGAAGGTGAAGAAATTGTGCTGTGCGATGACAATGGCATGGTAGTAGATCAAGTCGACTACAAGCTCGGTTTTCCCTGGCCGACGACAGGTGATGCCGTTCCGGACAATGGCACCAATCCGGGTTCCGGCCATTCCATCCAATTGGCAAATCCGGCATTCGATAACAACTTAGCCGCCAACTGGCGCAGCGCCTATCCCACGCCCGGTGCCGCAAACACGGCCGTTTATGCTGAAAATCTTCCCCCTCTGATTCGACAGGTTGTTCATACCCCTGAGTCGCCGACAACGGCTGATATGGTAACGGTATCGGCCAAGGTTACAGACAGCGATGGCATTATTTCGGTAACTCTTTTGTATCAGGTTGTCATCCCGGGAGACTACATTGCCAAGGGAGACGCTGCCTACAATTCATGGAAGTCACTGGCGATGCATGATGACGGGGTCAACGGAGACTCATTCGCACAAGATTCAGTGTACAGTGTTCAGCTTCCGGCTGCAACGCGACAGCATCGCTATCTGATTCGCTATCGGATTGGGGCTCAGGACAGCGATGGACGCAGCATCACGGTACCTTATGCCGATGACCCGCAGTCTAATTTTGCCTATTTTGTGTACAACGGTGTTCCGGCCTGGACCGGGGCTATTCAACCCGGCGTAACCGCTCCTGTAACCTATGGGGCCGAGGTGATGAATGCCCTTCCGGTGTACCACATGATCAGCAAGCAAACCGATGTCGAGAGCGCAACGTGGTATAGTAAATATACCGGGGAGGACTACCTCTGGTCTGGAACGCTGGTGTATGACGGCAGGGTTTATGACCACATCCGATATCGGGCGCGCGGAGGGGTCTGGCGCTATGCTATGGGCAAAAATATGTGGAAATTCGACTTTAACCGAGGTCATTATTTCCAGGCTCGCGATGATTACGGCCAAAAATACGACACCAAGTGGGACAAGCTCAATTTCTCGGCCTGTATTCAGCAGGGTGATTATCAGCATCGCGGAGAACAGGGAATGTTCGAAGCGGCCGGATTCAAGCTGTTTAACCTGATGGGGGTCGAAGCTCCCAAAACACACTGGGTGCAGTTTCGTATTATTGACCAGGCCGATGAAAACGGTTCCACCCAGTACAACGGTGATTTGTGGGGGCTTTATCTGGTTCTTGAGCAGATGGATGGCTATTATTTGGATGAACATGGTCTTCCCGACGGCAATCTATATAAAATTGAAAATTACGCCGGTTCCCTGAACAACCAGAGTGCCACGCAGCCGATCAATGGATCCGATTATACAACATTCAGAAATTCCTGGTATAATAAACTACCCACAGAGTCATGGTGGCGGCAAAACGTGGACCTGGACCGTTATTACGGCTATCGCTGTGTTGTGGAAGGCATCCACCATGGTGATATCGGCTATGGCAAAAACTACTTTTTCTATCATAATCCGCTCACCGGAATCTGGACCATGTACCCCTGGGATTTAGATCTGACATGGGCCAACGGCATGTACGGCAATGGAGAAGAGCCATTCAAGAGTAATGGAGCGATCTTCAGTAATACTGCGATTAAACTGGAGTATCAGAATCGTCTGCGTGAGTTCCATGATCTGCTGTATAACACCGACCAACTGTATGCCCTGCTCGATGAATTGGCCGCGTTCATTGACTCGCCGGACGGAGGCTTATCCATCGTTGATGTGGACAGGGCAATGTGGGACTATAATCCTGTTATGATCAACAGTTCCATCGTCTATACCTCGAAGGCGGGACAGGGACGCTTCTATCAGAAAGCTGCAACCAAGGATTTCCCCGGCATGGTTCAGATTATGAAAAATTATGTCACCGGCTACCGTGCCTTCAATACCTATTCCGAAGACTCGGCCATCCCCGCTACACCTGTCATTACCTATATCGGCCAGCCGGGTTATCCCGAAAACGACCTGCGATTTAGAACCACGGCGTTCAGTGATCCGCAGGGCACAGGGACGTTTGCGGCAATCCAGTGGCGGATTGCAGAAGTGCAGGACTATTCGTCTCTGACAGGCCGTCCGACCGAACCCCGCAAATACGAGATTGAACCGGTCTGGGAAAGTGACGAGCTGGCGACATTTGCCGATACGGTTCATATCCCCGCAGATGGCGTCAAGCCGGACCATATATATCGTGTCCGCTGCAAAATGAAAGATACCTCCGGCCGATGGAGTCACTGGTCAGCGCCTGTTCAATTTGTCGCCGGGACAGCCGCAAACGCCGACATCCTGACGTACTTACGCGTTACCGAACTGATGTACAATAACGGCGATGCCGATTTTATTGAATTGAAAAATACCGGCCCGACCATCCTGGATATCAGCAATGTCTCGATTACCAGCGGCGTGACATTCCATTTTGCCCAGAGTAATGTAACGACTCTTGCCCCAGGCGATTTTGTGCTGGTCGTCAAAGACACGTCAGCTTTCCGGCAGCAGTATGGCGCCGGTCTTGATGATAAGATCGCAGGCAGTGTTGCAGACGGCAGTTTCTCGAATAGCGGGGAAACAATTAAAATCGAAGACACCTGGAATGGTACCCTTGTCGAATTTGAATACAGTGACGGGCGGGGCTGGCCGCTGGCTGCGGATGGTGCCGGCCATTCATTGATTCCGCAGGACGATGCCCTCGCCGGTCAACATCCTGGAACACTGAATTTCGGAGGCAATTGGCGTCAAAGCACCTGCATCGGCGGCTCGCCCGGAGCCGATGACCCTGCTCCGATTGCAGGCATCCTCATCAATGAGATTATGGCACATACCGACTACAATAATCCGGCCTATCCCGACCATGACAGTAATGACTGGATTGAGCTATATAATGCCTCCGCTTCAAACATCGACTATGACAGCAATTGGTATTTAAGCGACGATCCCGACAATCTCAGGAAGTGGGCCCTGCCCGTCGGCACGCTTTCTGCGGGCAGCCATGTCAGCTTCGATGAAGTCACAGGTTTCCATAATCCCGTTTCAACCGGGTTTGGCCTGGATAAAGCCGGGGAGCAAATCTTCCTGTCTTATCTGCCCGGCACAACTCAGGATCGCGTTGTCGATTGCATCCAATTCAAGGGCCAGGAAAACAACATCTCGCTGAGCCGATACCCAGACGGCCAACGCTTCTGGTTTCACACGTCTCCTCCGACGCGTGATGCCGCCAATAAGAATCCCATTGAACATCCTGTCATCAGTGAGATTATGTACCATTCGCCTGCGGGAGAACAGAATGACTACATCGAATTGTATAATCCGACCGCCGCGCAGGTCGAGCTGTGGACCCAAACGGGGGCATGGGCAGTAGAGGGCGGAATTGATTTTGTATTTCCACCTTCAACAACGCTTCCGGCCAAAGGCAGATTGGTTCTGGTAGGATTTGATCCCGTCGTCGATACGGCTGCTCTTGATGCCTTCAAGACGACCTACGGTAATTCCGCCCTGACGGCGGGAGTCAATATCTTCGGTCCTTATAGCGGGACCCTGGCCAATTCCGGAGAGCGCCTTGCCCTGGTGAAGTCGCAGGATTCGGATGATCCTGCGAACCCGACGGCAATCTCCTGGATCATCGTGGATGAGTGCATTTATGCCGATGGCTCGCCCTGGCCGACAGAGCCTGACGGAACCGGCGATGTTCTTTTGCGTCTGAATGCCTCCGATCCGGCGGCTTCCGGAAATGAGCCGGCCAACTGGGATAATGCTGTACCCTCACCGGGACTCTGACCGTTTCGTCAATAACAAAAGAATTCGGGCCAATGCAACAGCTCGACCGATTTTTCGTCTCGACGGCTCAAATATATACCCAACGGGAC
>CAZKAI010000202.1:0-4863 GCA_964550565.1 uncultured Pirellulales bacterium | reverse complement strand
CGGTGCTGAAACGCGTGGCATTCCCACTCAGGTCAACAGAATATAATCCGCCGTGAGGATAATCATTTGAGAAGACGCCAATATACATTTTATCTCCATAAGCTGAAAAAGGCGAAAATGCAAGCCCTTCAATACCCCCGGAGAGATTATAAAAATCATCGCAAAAGAGTTGTTTTGAACCATCGGGAAGAATTTTGTAAACGCCATCATCGACAGTTGATCCAGCGTATAAATAACCTCCATAATTGCCAACAGTGTCTAATTTTATCATCGATACCCCGTAGAGAGAACTAAAAAAAGACTTTTGCCCCAACGTATCTACGGCGTTAATGATATGTCCTGTGCTCTGACATACATATGCCTTGTCACCATATGCCGTTCCCTCAGTGAATTCTATGCCCCACGGTTCACTGTATCCAGATGACCAATCCTTTATAATGGTTTTGTCAGGAGTGATTTTTGTAACAGAACCTTGAAATCGTTGTGTTATGTAGAGATTCCCGGTTGAATCAAAGGTCATTTCACGAGGATCATTAAGAGCAGTATCTAATTGTACGAACAATTCAGCTTTATACCCTGGGTTTGAAACTTGTATATCCGCAAAAAGCGGAGTCTGAAGTGTCAATACGGCCGCCAATGTTAAAAATACGACGTGTTTCATTTTTGTTTCCTCCATAGTAAAACAGTTGTTTAAAAACGGGGCCCCGATGGACCCATTCAATTCCATATAATTTTTGGATTATTGTATGAGATTAGTTCCTTCAAAGTTGACTGCATTATTTTTTCCGTCTTAAACCCAGCATACCTAACCCGAAAATGAGGATCGTGGCAGGTTCTGGAATGGCTGAAATTTCCCAAATCCGTGCTGTCACGTAATCATATTCATGAACATACATTGAACCGTTTGGTCCGAAAGCAAATCCAATAAGAGCAGAAGTGTTGCTGGTCGCAAATTTGGTAGCGAGCCCATTTTCATCAAGGCGATAAATGCTCCAGGGAACATCAAAAGATTCTTTGGCGGCGACGAATAATGCATTATCAAAAAATCCGCTCGTGTCAAAATTGATGGCAAAACCTGCTATGAGTTTAAAGTTGAATAATCTCGGATTGCCATTCTGATCAACGGCTAATATGCCGCTTCTATCAAGATAGTTTGGATAATATGTACTGACATACATGTAATTATTATAGGTGCCATTGGGTGCAGTGGCGATACCCTGAATACTGCCGGACAGATCGTAAAAATAATTGGAAAAAACCTGCCTTGAACCATTTTCCGATACACTGTAAATTTTATCAAACGCTGAAGTTGTAGCATAGAGTTTGTTTCCATAAAAACCATCCCGATCCAGCGCTATCATGGTACTGCCTGGAATGCTTGAGGTAAAGAGAGTCTTGTTGCCGTCTAAACCAATTTTATAGATAGAGCCGTTATTTAATGTATTAACATACAGATAATCTCCATATGCGGAGCCGCCCGTATATTCAATTCCACAGGGATTTGCTAACCCTTTAATCCATCCAACTGTGACTTCACCCGTGGTTGATACTTTATTAATCGTCCCGGTGACTTCATGAGTCAGGTAGAGATTTCCCTCTGAATCAGAAACCATATCTCTTGTGTTCTGCGAGGCGGCATCATAATTATTGACAAATATCTCTGCCTTGTATCTTGAATCAAGGACAGACAAATCCGCGAAAAGCGAAGTCTGAAGTGTCAATACGGCCGCCAATGTTAAAAATACGACGTGTTTCATTTTTGTTTCCTCCATACTAAAACATATGTTTTAAACAGGACCCCTGTGGACCTATTTATCTCCAAGGAAATAAACTTAATTGAGCGAGAGTTGATCCTTCAAGGCTCTCTTCTGTTGACAGTTATCATAGAGAAAAGCCTGACAAAAAGCAATAAGAAAATGCAGGATATAGGCAATATAGGGTATAATTGATGTGTAAAAGGAGAAAATGGGAATCTTTTTCATCGCTTCCTGCCGCAGTGCACCTGATGCCACCAGAAATTGAAAACAAAAATCAGCCACAGTCGGCGGGCGTGGTCTTTCTGTCGGTTCAAATGTTCTGTAAGTAATTGGCAGGCATAATCATACCGCACAAAACCATGTTCATAATAAGTCTTGTTCAGGATAAACTCGCGCAGCAGCTCCGACTGCCTGAGCCATCCGGAAATCGGGACGGTGAAGCCCCTCTTTTTGCGGTGAATGATCGCCGCCGGCAGCAGCTCCGCCGCCATCTGTTTGAGCAGCCGCTTGGTCCTGAAATACCGTATTTTATACGCATCCGGAAGCGACAGCACCAGCGGCACCAGCCGGTAATCCAGAAACGGCACCCGTACCTCCAGCGAATACATCATTGACGCTAAATCCACCTTTTTCAGGATATCTTCGGGTAAATACCCTGCAAAATCATTCAACTGCATCCCCGTCAAATCCCTGCGTCCGGCGGGATGGATAAACTCGTCGGCCCTGACAAACCGGTCCCCCAGCAGCCCCGCCCGGTCGCGATCGGTAAATGTGGCCATCCAATTCAGATGTCGCCACTCCGGATTTTCGTGATAATCCTCGACAAATTTTTGCATTTTAAACGCCAGGTGAAGCTTTTTATCCGATGGCGGCAGCAGATGAACCAACGGTCGGCTCAGCCGGACCGCCCCGGCCGGGATATATTGTGCAAGCTGCCAGGCTTTATACGAATCATATCCCCCGAACACCTCATCCCCGGCGTCGCCGGAAAGACACACTGTCACCGATTTGCGGGTCATCTGTGACAACAGCGCCGTCGGCAATAAAGAGGCATCCCCCAGCGGCTCATCCATAAAGCCGATGACTCGCTCGATAAACGGTTCGTCAATGGCTAAGTACTCCACATGGTGCTTTGTCTGGATATGCTCAGCGACTTGTTTGGAAAACGGAACCTCATCATACGACTCATCCTTAAAGCCGATTGAAAACGTCTGAAAGTTCTGCCGCTGCCGAGCAATAATGGCTGAGATGACCGACGAATCCACCCCTCCCGACAGAAAACTGCCCACCGGCACATCCGCTATCAATCTCCTGCTGACCGCATCCGGAAGAATGCCCTTTATCGCCTCCAGCCGCTCTGAAAGTCCCAGTTGGCGGCATGCCTCCACCCGGGCCGGCAAATCGAAATACGTGCTTTTGTGCAGTTGCCGGGTTTGCAGGTCAAAGATAAGATTTTCCGCCGGTTTCAGTTTATAGCATTGCTGATAAATCGTCCTGTCTGCGCCGATGTATTTCTGATAAAAGAAATAATTCACTGCCGTCGTATCGATCTGCAAATCCACCGCCAGCGGCCGGATGGCCTTGAGCTCCGAGGCAAAGATAAACCGGTTCCCGTCGAAATAATAATACAGCGGCTTGACGCCGAACCGGTCGCGGGACAGCAGCAGTGTTCTTTTCTGTGCATCATAAATGCAGAATGCCCACATGCCGTTGAAGCGATTGACGCAATCCGTCCCCCAGTGATGGTACGCCAGCAGGATCACTTCCGTGTCGGTGCCCGAATGGAATCGATACCCTGCCGATTCAAGTTCCTTCCGCAATTCCAGATAATTATAGACTTCGCCGTTGTAAACAATCTGGAGATGCTCAAACTGCATAGGCTGATGGCCGCGCGGCGACGTGTCGATAATCGACAGCCGCCGATGCCCCAGGCTGACCAGCTCATCGCAGTAAAATCCCGCATCATCAGGCCCGCGATGACGGATGGCGTCGGTCATCTGCCTGATCTGCTCAGGGTGATTCCAGTTAAATCCGGCGATCCCGCACATCAGTTGGTCCCCCTCGCCGTACAATTTCGTTGATGAATGAGCTGCTGGTAATGCTCGATATACCTGTCGGCCACCGCCGACCAGGAAAATTTTTCGGCAGTCTTGCGGCCCGCATTCGCCATCGCCCGATAGATCTCCTTATCCGAAGTAATGGTCTTTATCGCCGCAGCAAAACCCTCCATATCCGGATAATTTACGAGGATGCCGTTTTCGCCAATCAGTTCCTCCACGCCTTCGCAGGCGGTCGTAACCACCGGCAGGCCCGAGGCAATCGCTTCCAGCATGGCATTACTCATCCCCTCGTGTTCGCTGGCCATCACAAAAATATCGTTTGCCCGGTACAGCTCGGGCATCTGCTCGCGTTCAACCAGCCCCTTGAAAATCACCCGCTCGGATAAATTCATGGCTGCGGCCTTTTGCTGCAATTGGCCAAGCAGATTGCCCTGCCCCACGACATTGAGCTGGATATCCAGCCCCTGTTTGACGGCATGTCCCACTGCATCGATCAGCCAGTCAATGCGTTTGCGGCTGATCAGGCGTCCCACGCTCAGCAGATTCACCGGCCTGCCGGGCAGGGGATTCGGCCTCGGATGATACTGTTGAATATCTACCCCATTGGGGATGTTGGCGATATCCAGTTCCGGCATAAACTGCCTGGCCAGGTCACGCAGCCCGGTGCTGTTGGCCGCAATGAATGAAGCCTTCCGCCATATCCTGCGAAACAGCCCTGCCAGCAGGATATAATCCAGCCCGAGCCGCACATTGTAACCCGGCACATCAGAGCCTCGCAGCGAAAGAATATAAGGGATACGGTCGGCTGTCTGATAGCACAGCCATCCGGTGGGAAAAGCAAAAAAAGCATGAACTAAATCATACGTGTTTTCATTCAGCAGCCGCAGGTAGTGACGTCTTGCCTTGAAAAGCCATTCGATGACCTCCAGCTTGCGCCAGTAATGTGGATTCTTTTTATGGATACCGACTTTAAAAATACGAATCGAGTCCGCAAAATCCTCCTGAATCAAACCCGCCTGGCAGCCGCACGTCAGCACATCGACCTG
>CAZKAI010000201.1:0-4900 GCA_964550565.1 uncultured Pirellulales bacterium | reverse complement strand
ATGGCATGCAAGAGGTCGTGAGTTCGAATCTCATTGGCTCCATTCAAAAAAACCTCATTATTAACTCAAAAATAAGGTTTTTACACTACTTTACTTCTCCACAATGACCCCTATATACCCTTTTGTCGTCCAAATGTAGTCCAAGCCCATTCTGGAACTATCCTGAAATCAGTCTGAAACCAGTCTAATTCTATTTTTTTTGAGAAAAAATGAAGAATTCTCAACTATTTTCTAAAATCGTTAATAGCACTTCAAAAACAACGATTTTGATAGAAAAAAATTTTACAGGGAGGTCTTACTTTCTGTCCAATTGGTGTGCAAAAGTAAAGAAGAGGTGTGAGGTAGCTTTTGGCGTCCAAATGGCGTCGAAAGGAAATGAAATGATGTGTAATTATGGAAATTTAATCCAGATTGGAACAAGAAATGATATCCTTGATTTTATGGATGATTTTTGGTAGTATATATTGTAGATTTTTAATATTGATTGAACAGATCTTGGTAAGAATTTAAGGGGAGGTTATTGTTTAAAAATTACTAATGGAAAAGACTAATTTTTACATCATAATTTTGTTTTATTTCATATGTGGAATTTCTGTTGCTTTTGGAATTGGGGGAATTCTCTCTGGAAATGGCACCCAGTCAGACCCTTATCTGATTGAGGACTATTCAGATTTTCAGACCTATAGAGCAAACAGCTCTTTCTGGTCAAGTAATGTGTATACGAAGCTCATGTGTGATATAGACCTTGCACCAACCTTACCTAATCGGTATACCTATAAATATGCTGTCATAGCAAGAGATACCAGTACAAGTTCAGGCTTCCAGGGAACTGCATTTTCAGGTTCCTTTGATGGAAATAGACATGTGATCAGTAATCTTACAATAGACACTGCGGGTGAAAATAATGAATTTTTAGGATTGTTTGGTCAATTAAATTCTGGCAGTGCAATCATAAATATCACCTTGGAGAATGTTTCAATAACAGGGGGAACTCAGTCCTGCTATATTGGTGGTCTATGTGGATTTAATTATGGTACACTCAGCAACTGTAATGCTACGGGTTTATTGAAAGGCTTTGGTTATCTGGGAGGCTTATGCGGAAGTCTTGAAAAAGGCACCATCAGCAATTGTCATGCGAGTGGCTTTTTGATTGGTAATGTTGCTCCCCATCATTTCGGAGGGCTATGCGGGAGAAATCGTGAGGGGCGTATTAGCAATTCCTATGCAAACACCACTATCACTGGAGGTATCGAATCCAAGTGTCTCGGTGGTTTGTGTGGGGGAAATTATCATTATGGGCTTATCAGAGATTGCTATGCAATCGGTTCGGTTAATGGAGGCAATGATTCCACACTTCTTGGAGGATTGGTTGGTAGAATTGCAGATTCTAGTGATATTTATGACTGCTATGCTACAGTGTCTGTCTCCGGAGGAGATGATTCGAGTCTTCTGGGAGGTTCATGTGGTTATATTGATGATGGTTCAATAAAGAATTCTTATGCAACAGGAGATGTTAGCGGTGGTAACAATTCAAGTTCTCTTGGAGGTTTATGTGGGAGTGTAAGTGGATGGGGCGTAGTGATTAATTGCTATAGCAGTGGATCAGTAACAGGGGCGGAGTATGTTGGGGGATTCTGTGGGTACAATTTATATAGTACCTACATGAACTGCTTCTGGGACATAGAAACTTCTGGGACAACTCTGGGTGTTGGATATGTGTCTGATAAGAATGTAGTTGGCAAAACAACAAGTCAGATGCATCAGCAAAGTACTTATTCCGATGCAAACTGGGTATTTGCAGATTTCCAGATTGGTTTACGTGGATGGTATATGCCCGACAATGGTTATCCTCAAATTGACTGGCAGAATCCAAACGCAAGTTATGTTCCAGATGTGACAAATATGTCACTTTCTCAGGCAAAGTTAAAACTAAATGAGATGAATTTAACTCTTGGAAAGGATATTTATGTTAAAAGCTGGAAAACTCCGATAAATACAGTTGCTGGCATCTCTGTCCATGCTGGAGGCTATGTTGATAAAATGCTTCCAATAGATATGTTTGTTTCTTCTGGCAGCGATGGAAATGGCACAGAGGCAAATCCCTATGAAATTGCCGGCAATTACGATTTAGATTCCATCAACACTGCACTCTCATCGCATTACATTATGACAGCCGATATTTATTTGAGCCATAATACTAATTATTATAAAGCTGTGATTGCACCAGCACTGAGATATTATCCATTTGGTAGCACTTTCTATGATATTCCATTTTCTGGTTATTTTGAAGGCAATAATCATATCATCAGCAATTTAAATATATCGGCATCGGAAGTATCTCATATTGCTTTATTTGGTTATATTGGTAAGGATGGAACGGTTGCTAACCTTGGAATTAAAAATAGTAGCAGTTACATTTATAATGGGCATTCTTTAGTAAGTATCCTGTGTGGTCAAAATGATGGTGAAATCAAAAACTGTCATATTATTAAATCGGTAATAAAGGGAAACGGATCTATGTTTGGAGGATTATGTGCTTGCAATAGCGGCAGTATTATTAATTCTTATGTAAGCGATATGACTACAGAGCCATCTCAATCTGTTTATATTGGTTTGTTATGTGGATTTAACTATAAAGGTGTGATTAAAGATTGTTATTCTGTCGGATTAGTAAATGACAAAAGGGCTTCATCTTATATCGGTGGTTTATGTGGACAATTACGATATGGTGCTATTAGTAATTGCTATTCAGCCTACAAAGTAATCAAGGATAACCAAACACAATATATAGGTGGCATATGTGGTCGTTATATAGATGGAACATTCAACCGCTGTTTTTGGGATGCTGAAATCTCTGGGATAAATAAGGGTGTAGGGAATTTAGATGAAGACCCAAACGATCTTGTTGGAAAAACAACTCTCCAGTTGCAGACTTTATCGACATTTACTGATGCAAACTGGGATTTTGTGGGGGAATCAAACAATGGCTACAATGACATCTGGAGGATGTGTGTAGATGGTGTCAATTATCCACGGTTATCATGGGAGTATGCCCAAAATGGGGACTTTGCCTGCGGGGATGGTACTGATCTACTAGATCTACAGGTATTAGCAGAGCATTGGCTCTTTAACACAGAATCGGATCCTATAAACTTCAGTTATGCGTGTGATGCCAACGGTGATGAAGTTATTGATATGGCAGATTTTGAGGTGCTGGCAGGGTACTGGATGGAGAATTGAGGAAGTTCAGACTATAATTCCCTATTTCATTTATTCTGGAGCATCCTGGGTGGTTTTAGAGGTGCTGAAAAGGGTATTCAGAACATTCACTGCGGCCTGCTCATTGGGAGTAGATGCCTTCAGGTAATAGGTTTCCGTGCATCGGATAGAACTATGCCCCATCAGATTTTTCAGTGTGGCGATAGGAATATTATGATTGGCCAGATTCTGAGCATAGGACTTTCTCAAACAGTGGATGGTGAATTTTTCATCAGTCTTAATCCCTGCTTTACGGCAGTGCCCCTTGAAATTTCGTAATATGTTATTGCACATATCCCTATTCTGCCATTGGTTTGTCTTCTTCTCGGCTCTATAGTGGGCCCATTTCTTCTGGACGGCTCTCCAGCGGCTGTCGGAAAGAAATACAAAGGGATTCTGAGGAGTAGCCATGTTCTGAAGTTTTACCAGCATGGCTGTGAGCCAATCAGGCATAGGGATAGAGCGATTTTGATGGTCTTTGATGGAAAACGGTGGTAAGGCGGTTGTGCCTGCTCTATTTTTGAGATTGATGCGATTATGCTCAAAATCAATATCTTTGCCGTTCCAGAGCAATGACAGAGCCTCTCCAATTCGTAAGCCTGTCCCATACATGACAGCATATAAACATTGAAGTCTGAAATCAGGGGTATGTTTCAAAATCGACTCAAATTCATCTTTGTTGAAGAAGTGCCAATCCTGACTCGCAGGAGTCGATAATTTAATGCGTGAGAAGGGATTCCGTTTTAGGTATTCAAACTCAACCCCCATGCCAAAAATAGCAGAACAATGCTTGAGATAGAATTTATATCCCCATCCCGACAGGTCTGTTTTGCCTGATTTTAAATGACTTTCGGAAATAAGTTTTCGTGAAACAATGAATTCGGTTGCTTTTTGCTTGTTGATAGTGATAATTTTGGTGTGGGGACCAAAGAAGGCAAAGAGTTGGTCTCGTGTTTGATAATACCCTGTCATTGTGGCGGCCTTCATATCTTTTTCTTTGATTCGAATGACATCATCACAGAGTTGCTTGAGTGTGAGGGTGACTGGATCTTTGGGTTCTCCCTCATTGATTTGGGATTGTTTGGTGGCGGCAAATAGTTCAGCCTCTTTGCGTGTTGAAAAAGAACGGCAGTAGCGTTTATAGGCATCTTTTTTAGGATCATAGTCCCCATACCAGCGGGCCAGATAGCCCGACCTGTTCTTGCGTGTATCCTTTGTAATTGTAACCTTATTCCAATTCATGTCTAATTTACCGTGTTATTGAACGGGACGACTTATAACGCTGGAAAAAGCCGGTGCCCACCTATTTTTATTGTTTTTTCGTTTTTCGGGACTGATTTCTGAGAAAATCCAGCAAATTTTCCTTGGTGTATCGAATGGTCTTGCCGATACGGATGCCATTCAACTCCCCCTTATCTCGATAATATTGGAGGGTGGTTGCTGGGTTTTTGAGGTCAGCCTCATTTAACCGTAAGAAGAGAATAGCCTCTTCCTGGGTCATAACTTCAGGGGCAGGTCTGCCGTCTGGCATATAGACGGGACCGATATAAGTAAAATTATCTTGTGAACTCATACTAAAACACCTCATGCGCAGATGGTGATTCTTATTCTTGCGTCGGGATGTCTTAGCATCGTGAAGTGC
>CAZKAI010000200.1:1800-4904 GCA_964550565.1 uncultured Pirellulales bacterium | reverse complement strand
TTCTGGAACTGATGCTTTTCATCCGGCTGGACCAGAATGCACTGGCCGGCTTTGAGCGGGATCGGCCCTTTTTCAGTCACCGCAGCAATCTCGCCGGACAGAATCATCACCTCATGCTCAAACGCGTGTGTATGGAACGGCGTATGCCCCCCGGCCTCCAGTTCGAAAACCCGCATGGCAAATGTCGGAGCCTTGTCCGCCGGCCCGAAGACAACCCGAACAGAAACATTTTTCGCCCCTTCCATCTGGACCGGAGACGCCGCAACTTCGCTGATGGTTTTAATAATCATCGCTTTTCTCCACTAAACAAGGTTCCTGGTTTTGCCTAAGTATCGTGAAATATTTAGACTTTGTCAAACCGAAAAACATTGCCGTCGGCATCAATCCGGATCTTATCCCCTTCGGCAAACTTCCCGGCCAGCAGCTCATTGGCCAGCGGATTCTCAAGCCGCTGCTGAATCACCCGTTTGAGCGGACGGGCGCCGAAGGACGGATCATAGCCTTCATCAATCAACTGTTTACGTGCCCGGTCGGTAAAGTCCGCAGTCAGGTGGCGGTCCTTGAGCCGTGCGACCAGATTTCGCAACTGAATATCCACAATCCTGCTCAGGTTGTCCTGCGTCAGGGTATGGAAAATAATCGTCTCATCAATCCGGTTGAGAAACTCCGGCTTGAACGACTGCTTGAGGGCCTCTTTGACATGGGCCTCGATCTCCCAGTCGGCCCCCTGCTGCTGACTCATTTGAAGAATCTGCTGGCTGGCAAAGTTGCTGGTCATAATAATCACGGTGTTCTTGAAATCCACCGTCCGGCCTTTGCCATCCGTCAGCCGGCCATCGTCAAACACTTGCAGCAGGACATTAAACACATCCCGATGGGCTTTCTCGATTTCATCCAGAAGAATCACCGAATACGGCTTCCTGCGTACCGCCTCGGTCAGCCTGCCGCCTTCTTCGTATCCAACATACCCGGGAGGAGCACCAATCAGTCGGGCAACCGAATGCTGTTCCATAAATTCGCTCATATCGATGCGGACCATCCCCGCCGGGTCGTTAAACAAAAACTCCGCAAGGGCTTTGGCCAGTTCGGTTTTGCCCACCCCTGTCGGCCCAAGGAACAGAAATACCCCAATCGGCCGATTCGGGTCCCCCAGACCCGCCCGATTGCGACGCACGGCATTGCAGATTGCCGTGACCGCTTCATCCTGACCGACCACGCGATTGCGAATTTCATCTTCCATCTTCAGCAGACGCTCCCGCTGGCCGCTCATCAGCCGGGCAACCGGAATCCCCGTCCACTTGCTGACCACCTGGGCGATATGCTCTTCGGTCACTTCGTTATGCACCATCGTGCTGCCGTTGGCTCGGGCAAGGGCTTCTTCTGCGGTCTTGAGCTGTTTCTGAAGGCCGATGAGGGTTTCATATTTGAGCCGGGCCGCACGCTCCAGATCACCCTTGCGCTGGGCATCTTCAAACTCCATCTGGGCGGCCGTGATTTTTTCTTTGATTTCCTTGACCTGTCCGATGGCTTTTTTGTCACCTTCCCAGCGGGCAGTCAAGTCCTGGTCGCGGGCCTTCAGTTCCGCCAGTTGCTTCTGGGATTTCTGTATCTGCCTGGCACTGGCCGCGTCGGTTTCTTTTTTCAGGGCCTGACATTCAATTTCAAGCTGCATGATTTTGCGGCGGATATCGTCCAGTTCGGCAGGCAGTGAATCGTTTTCGATACGAAGCCGCGATGCCGCCTCATCCACCAGGTCAATCGCTTTATCCGGCAAAAACCGGTCCGAAATATAACGGTTGGACAAAGTCGCCGCCGCCACCAGCGCCGCATCCGCAATCCGCACGCCATGGTGAGCATCGTAGCGGTCCTTAAGTCCGCGAAGAATCGCAATGGTCTCTTCAACCGATGGCGGGTCCACCGTAATCGGCTGGAATCGCCGCTCGAGGGCCGCATCTTTTTCGATGTATTTGCGATATTCATCGAGCGTCGTCGCCCCGATACATCGCAACTCACCGCGAGCCAATGCGGGTTTGAGCAGGTTGCCGGCATCGACCGCCCCTTCGGCCTTGCCTGCCCCAACGATGGTATGCAATTCGTCAATAAACAGAATAATTTGTCCATTGGACCCGGTAACTTCTTTTAACACCGCTTTGAAGCGTTCCTCGAACTCGCCGCGGAATTTTGTCCCGGCAATCAATGCACCCATATCCAGGGCAATGAGCTTTTTATCTTTTAATCCCGCGGGGACATCGCCGGCCACAATACGCTGGGCAAGCCCTTCGACAATCGCGGTTTTACCCACGCCGGGTTCGCCAATCAGAACCGGATTATTTTTCGTCCGCCGATTCAGCACCTGCATACACCGGCGTATCTCATCATCCCGCCCGATGACCGGGTCGAGCTTGCCCTTGCGGGCCTGTTCCAGCAAATCAATACCAAACCGCTCAAGGGCTTTGTATTTGCTTTCCGGACTGTCGTCGGTGACTTTATGGCCGCCGCGAAGTTCCTCCACGGCCTGTTCGATCTGTTTGACTGTCACGGAGTTGACGCTGAGGATTTCCTTGGCATCGCTCTTGATGTCGGCCAGTGACAACAGGAGATGCTCAATGCTGAGGTAGTCATCCCCCATCTTATCCGCCCGATTCTGAGCGTCGAGAATGACCTGGGTATAGGCAGGGTCCGGCATAAGCTGAATCCCCACCGAACCTTTGGGCAGGCGGTTCAGCTCACTGTCGGTCATGGACTGAATTCGCGAGACATTGGCTCCGATTTTCTTCAATATCTGGACGCCAAGTCCTTCCTGGTCATCCAGCAGAACATAGAGCAAGTGCAGCGGGGTCATCATGGTGTGGCTGCGTGCCATGGCCGTCTGCTGGCTGGTCGCCAGTGCTTCCTGAACTTTGACTGTAAATTTATCAAATTTCATCGTTTACTTTCCTTTCCTCGTGATTTATCCCACGAGCCAATTAGATAATTGCAAACGATGTGCCGCCGGAGCGATTATTCGTATCTCTATTCGATAAAACAATTTAGAGATATGGATACAGAATGGCCGCTATGCCAATATGGCAGATTACTTATGCCTGAGTATTCATTTATGACTG
>CAZKAI010000200.1:0-1700 GCA_964550565.1 uncultured Pirellulales bacterium | reverse complement strand
GTTCTTTCCGGGCAAGTGGTTACGGGGTTCAGAGCCACGGGTGATATGGAAATACATCCGGGCATTGGCAAACCCGGATTTCTGATAGGTTTCCAAAACTTTCCGGCGAACTTCCTTGATATCGATGTTGTCAATCCATATTTCACGTAAACTGCGTTCAAATCGTTCCAAATGTTCATCGAGGGCGAAGATTCGGCCATCGTAGCTGCGAAGGACTTCATAGACACCATCGCCAAAATATATACCTCGATCCAGATAAGCCGGGTCGATTTTTGATATTGGAAAGACATCATCATTGATCATCGCAAGTTCCATCTGCGGTGTTCTCCTAAATAAAAGACTATAATGACCTATTTATATCATATATTACAATAATAACTTTATTATACTTCGTCAAAACAGGTAAAAAAGAGTAATCAAAACGTGACTCACTGGCTGGCTGTTCTAAAAACAAACTAACCTGTTTCTATAAATACAGACATACATTACATTTATATATCCAAAAAAACAAAGTTTTCAGAAAAATATCACGGGTTTATAACTTTTTTCTTTACAATTCCCGACTGAACACTAAAATAACGGGTCTTTGTCGTATGCTAAAGTAAATATTGGAACTCTATCATTATAGATCGAGGAGTCATCATGTACGCGATTATCGAACAAGGCGGAAAACAGTTTAAGGTCTCTCAGGGAGACGTTATTAATATTGAACTGACCGAGGTTGCCCCGGATGCCAAGACCATTGAACTGAACAAGGTTCTGTTCGTCAGCGACGGTGAGCAGGTCAAGATCGGCGCCCCCTACCTGGAAGGTGCCAAGGTCATAGCCAGCTTTAAGGTCTCTGCGGCCGATGCGGTCGTCAAAGGCCCCAAGGTCATCGCGATGACATTCCGCAGACGCAAGAACAGCGCCAAGAAGATTGGCCACCGGCAGAAATATCTTCAGGTCACCATCGACAGCATCCAAGCCTAATTTGCTGCTGTTACATTTTCGGAAATTAAAAAGCCCGGTTCAACGCCGGGCTTTTTTTATGCATGGAACAGGCTGTTTCTTTTTCCCTTACTTCGTCCCAGCCTTCATTTTATCCAGATGGCTTTTCAGAAACGACTCAATCTGTGATATCAGTTCCGGCGTTTGAAACTGCGGTCCGCCGTGGCTGGCGTTTTCGAGGATGATAAATTCCGTCGGCACACCTGATTTCTTCAACGCCTCATACAGCAGCTTGCTTTGCCCTATCGGTACAACGGGATCCTTATCTCCATGCACCAGCAGCATGGGAGCATCCCCTTTCGACGCATACGCAGTCGGACTTGCTTTTCTGGCTTCTTCGGGTTTGTCCTGCACCCGCCCGCCAATCAGCAGGGACTCGGGCGACTGAGGCCCGGCATGATCCTCATAGCCGGGGGTCGTCACAAAGGCGGCAAAATCCGAGGGTCCATAATAATTGCACACCACCTGAACGGCACTGGACTGGTCGAGATTTTCGCCGGTGTCGAAATCCCGGATATCACCGGTAGTTCCCAGCAGGCCCACCAGATGGCCGCCGGCTGAATCGCCCCAGGCGGCAAACCGGTTCACATCGAGGTTATATTCTTCAGCATGGGCACGCAGCCAGCGAATCGCCGCTTTGCAGTCTTCAATCTGGGCGGGAAATTTCGCCGCATCCGAAAGACGATAATCCACGCTGGCAACTGCGAAAC
>CAZKAI010000199.1:0-4956 GCA_964550565.1 uncultured Pirellulales bacterium | reverse complement strand
GTGTCACCGATGTGCTCAATGATACGATTGATTCCGTGTATGATGTGGGATATTTCTCATCCATGGAACTTCCCGGCAGAACCTTCTTTGGACGACTGCAGATTCGCTTCTGATACGCGTATCACAGACAAACCAAAAGCAGAAAACAAACGTCAGTCATGCTCTCAGAAGAGGAAGTTGATAAGGACTACATATAAATGAAACCTCAGTGGTCATAGTCTTGATAATCCCACAACTCCAAAATACAATTCTGGCTGTCACGTTCAATGATGCGGGCATGTAAATGCCAATGGGTTGCCGGACCTTTATGCCCTGAAAATTTCAATACGGTAAATGGTTTTTGTGTAAAAACCGCATATTTATCTCCGAATGATGGAGCAATTGCTTTTGCTATTTGACTCTCATACCATGTTTTGAATAGATCCGGCTCACCCTTCAAATTAGAATACCGCTGTTCAACTTCTTCATCTAATGTCTTTTGAATATCAAGCGAAGTTGTTTCAGTAACAGCCTCCCACGTGTGGAGTGCATGGATTGTGTTTTTTAATGATTCTTTGATTTGCTGTGCGGGACAACTAATCGTGTATCGACAGTACACATGTCTGCCGAAAATGCCTTTATTAGAGCGTCTGTCTTCAAGGGTCCAATGTTTATCTTTGGGCAGATAATCAGGAGCCGGTACGAAATCGCCGAGTTTTAGCAGCACCAATCCCAATGGGATTACCAGCAGTGTGACAAAGAATAGCCTTAACATCACTTTTTTCATTCAGTGCTCCGCATTTATTCAAACATTATATTCCTTCACGAGCCATCATGGCTCTTATGCCATATTCCAGCAGTATCATCGGAATAGAGGATACCTATTCCTTCTCGGGCCATCTATGCCAATGAAAAGCTGGAATATTTTCTATATCATCAATCTGCACACAACCAATAGAGCTATCTGGAAACTCCGAACAGGAGTATGCTGTCCACAGACTTTTATCCGTTGTTAATTTAAATCTCATATCAACGGATGTATTTTTGGATAGAACTTTATAGGTACCATGATGTCCCCAGATTAATGAATTTGTATCTTGACTAAAACCAGCATGAAAATAGTCGTATCCATCCTTTGACCCCATATACCAGATAAGAGTTGGAAATGTATTGCCTCGGCCGGATTCTTCTATCCTACATAATTCTTCATGAGATATCTGTTTTGCACAGCTGCAAACCAGCAACATCAAAAGAATAATTCCAATGGCAGTTGGGGCCCATTTCTTATTTGGATAACCACTATTTAAACACATAAAATAAGACTCTTATCCCTTCATAATATATCATAGCTCTTTTGCTATATCATTATACATCTTATTTAATCGGTTGGATAATTTCTTTTGCCGATATGTGCCTGCTCAAAACTTTTCGAATCTCATCAGGATTTTTGAGTTCCTTAATTTCAGATTCTGTTAATCTTCCTGAGCCGCGGAAAAATGCAACATTCTTAAGGATATCATTTGAACCATTCCAGTATCCATCTGTATTATGTACCATCCATTGATTGTTATCAAATACAATAAAGGTGAGTATTATTTCTTCTTCGGGAATTGTTATAAGATGAAAACGCATTGTCTCTTTATCAAGGCGCAGGCCCAATTCACCATTAGCAATACTGAGGTGTTTTGTTTTATGTATCATTTGATAATCTTCGTTTAAATGCTGATTATGGGGATAGGGTTCCTTTGTTTCATATAAGTCATCAATGGGATGTCGTCCTCCGTTAACAAGGTCAAATTCTGTTGGAAGCTTAACTGTATTGGAATGGCTTGGACTGCAATCTGTCTCCAGAGTCAGTTTTTTTAATAAATCAGGGTCAACTTCTGAACGGTCATACTTTGAATTAGCAAGAAATACACCCTGCCTAACAAAACCGACTGGTTCAATTACCTCACCCCTTATACCAAGTGTAGAAATAAAATATCCTTCATAAACATTCCAGGCCTTAAAAAGATAACCTTCGGGTGCCCCTGTTCCGAAGAGAACCGCTATTCCTGAAACTTCGTCCCAAAAAATATCTTCACATTTCTGGCGTTGATTGCCTTTTGGCTTAGGCAAATCCGAGAAAAGGGATTCTGCTGGATTCTCTCTAATAGTTCTTGTGTTTTTTATTGGAGTCCCGCCCATTATCGCGAAAGATGCAGGTATATTGATTGGGAAGCGTTGGTACGTCTTAATCTCTGTATATGATTCTCTTCGATTTATTTGAGTAGTGCTTTCATCTGTGAAAACATTTATCCTTTGGATTACTTGATATGTTTCACCACTAACGGCGTATGGATATCCGCCAATACCTGTAATGATAACATCCTCTCCTTCGCAGGTTATCAAACATGGTATAACCATGTCTAATGGATATTTCTGTTTTTCTGTCCCATTAAGGTCTATGATTCGTAAATGTGAGTTCTCACGCTTGATATCGCCGAAATTGCACGTTCCAATTAGAATGAGCTTGCTATCGGCTGAAAAAGCGACCGCAGAACCTGCCAATAACTTGAGTTCTTGAACTGAATACGATTTGAGGTCTATAAGTATTCCGCCATCATGAGCGCAGGCTGTCAGATAAAGACCGTCAGGTGAGAACGAACAGTTCTCTATGCAATCATCCAATACATTAAGACTGATGAGTTGCAGGTGTTCAATGTCAACTGTTCTGAGGGTATTCAGAATAATGGTTGCTGCAAGTTTTCCATCCGGAGATAAAATGCCTTTTTCATTCCAATCTATTTGAGGGACGACCCTGATAGAGGACTCCTCCTTGCCAAATGATGCTGCCGGTGAACATATCAGGATTATGAATATTAATAGGTTAATCCGAGAAAATGCCATCGTGTTTCCTTCCATTATTCGGGTAAACAGATTATACATATTCAACCGGTAATTACACGCACTCTTCTTTCCTTCAAGCCATTTGCTTACTTTAGTTATGTGTTATTTATATCACATTTATTCTATATTTTCAAGCATAAGCAGACAATGATAGCCTGAAACAGTATATTGTAATCACTTAAAACTACCCCAGGCACGCTACCCATCCACACAAAATCCATTTGTCTTCGACGCTGGAGAATCACTGCGGCAAATGTTTTATGTTAATGTCGCGTTAATTTCAGTGCAGAAAACAACCAATTGACACCCTCGCGGCCGGCAGGTAAAGTCTTGGTATTCGCTCCATCCTGATATGGATTGGAAATATACCCAATGGGTATGATTTTCTGCGGCGGCCACGGGCCGCTTTTATGCCGCGCGTATTCACTGGGTGACGTTTCCCTACGCAGCCGCAGCGATAAAGTGGTTGCTGGAAGCTGGCGGCTGGAAGCTCTTTAGCCGCGCCGAAACGGAAAACTTTAAGTAAGATTCAATATAGAAATGAAAATCCAAGGTCGCCAGGGACATTATGAAATCGATTCGACAACTTTATAAGGCTGGCATCGGCCCTTCCAGCTCGCACAGCATGGGGCCGAAAAATGCCGCCCTGCGATTCAAAGACAGCCTGCCCCACAATGTATCGCGGATTCAGGCGGAACTCTATGGCAGCCTGGCCGCCACCGGCAAAGGCCACCTGACCGATAAGGCACTTGAAGCCGTCTTTGGTGGCTGGGCCTTTGAGATCGTCTGGCGGCCGGACGTCATTCTGCCCCATCACCCCTGCGGCCTGCGGCTCAAGGCCCTCGACCAAAACGGCAAAATATTGGCCGAACAGCTTTTCTACAGCATTGGCGGCGGAGACCTCGCCGACCAGGACGGCAAGCCGCTGGATGTGACATATCCGGATTATCCGGTATCCGGCATCGAAGACGTACTGGCCTGGTGCCGGGCGGAGCATCACCCCATCTGGCAATTCGCCGAACAACACGAAGGAGCTGAATTGTGGGACTATCTGCGGGCCACCTGGAAAACGATGTGTGAGGCGATAGGCCGGGGATTGATGCCGGAGGAGTCGATTTTGCCGGGGGGACTGAATCTGGCCCGGCGGGCTCCGGCCATGATGGCCTGTGCCAATGAACGGGTGGGCATTCAGCGGGATTTGAATCTGCTGGCCGCCTATGCCCTGGCGGTCTCGGAAGAAAATGCCGCAGGCCATACCGTCGTGACGGCCCCGACCTGCGGTTCATGCGGAATCGTGCCGGCAGTATTATATTATTTTGAAAAGCATTATCGCCTCCCAACGCGCATCATCCTGCAGGCACTGGCAACCGCAGGCGTGTTCGGGTCGTCGGTGGCCAAACGTGCCTCCATCAGCGGGGCCGAAATCGGCTGTCAGGGCGAAGTCGGCACTGCTTGTGCGATGGCTGCGGCAGCGGCGGCACAATTGCTCGACGGCACGCCCGAACAAATTGAATATGCCGCAGAAATGGCCTTGGAACACATGCTCGGCCTGACCTGCGACCCCATCAACGGCCTGGTTCAGATTCCCTGCATCGAACGCAACGCCGTCGCGGCCATGCGGGCGGTGGAGTGTGCCTCGTATGCCCTTGCCACGGATGGCCGACATCGTATCAGTTTTGATGAAGTCGTCGAGGTAATGAAAAAGACCGGCCTGGACCTGCAGTCCGATTATAAAGAAACCGCCCTCGGCGGCCTGGCTCGCATTGCACGAAAAATGTAATCCCTGTGAGTGCAAATCGTATTCATATACTGATCTTACTTGAAAATTTCCGTTTCGTCGCGGCTAAAGAGCTTCCAGCCGCCAGCTTCCAGCAACCACTTTATCACCGCGGCTGCGTAGGGTAACGTTGCCCCGTGAATACGCGCGGCATAAAAGCGGCCTGTGGCCGCCGCGGAAAAATCATACCCGTTGGGTATATAACAAAAAAAGGCAAACCCTTCGGCTTGCCTTTTTACATTTCTAAGTCTGTCATAATCGCTTAGACAAACGATTCCTTGACCGGAAACTGCTTGCACAGGGCATCGACT
>CAZKAI010000198.1:0-4984 GCA_964550565.1 uncultured Pirellulales bacterium | reverse complement strand
CATATTTGTAACTCTGGGCATCCTCTATTTCATTTCCTTTCTGGGCCGCAAGTCTTTGCCGGAATGTGAATTGCAGAAATATCTCCAAATATTTTATATTTGGTATGTATGTTGCTCACATGACCGGTTTATAACGAAATTGTCGCGGTGAATAAGTATATCCGACAATAATGTGAAATAGACCAAGGCCGACCAAATTTGTTCAAGAAGAAAGGGATGTGTGTGAGTACAAAACCAGGTTTTGCTCGCAGGACGAAACAGGTACTCAGTATTTCGGGTATGCTATTATTGGGTTCAACACAGGCTCAGGCGGCTGATGATCCCAACGCAGGATTAATGCAGACAACAGATGTTCTGTTTTTGCTTTTGGGGGCTGTTATGATTCTTGCCATGCACGGCGGATTTGCATTCCTGGAGGCAGGTTCTGTTCGAAAAAAAAATCAGGTTAATGCTTTAAATAAAATTATTTGCGAATGGAGCTTTTCAACCATTATCTATTTTCTGATAGGATATCCGATTGCCCGGGGCGTATCCTTTCTGGTGCCGGTTCATCAAATGGAAGTCGGACACGGCATTGAATATGTGCGGTTCTTTCTGCTGCTGGGATTTGCCGCCTGCATTCCTGCGATTATTTCAGGGGGTGTGGCCGAACGTGCCAAATTCTGGACGAATTCGCTGGCAGGGGGCATTTTTGTCGGTTTGGCCTACCCCCTGATAGAAGCCTTTACCTGGGGACAATACAGTTCATGCCTTGCATCCTCAGAGGGCTGGCTGGCGCGATTGTCCTTTTGCCAATCTGGTTTTCATGACTTTGCCGGTTCCGTTGTGGTTCATGCAACCGGCGGCTGGCTTGCATTGCCTGCAGTCATCCTGCTGGGGCCGCGTTTGAAACGATACGAAGATAATGCAATCAAAGTCAGCAGTATTCCTTTTCTTGCGCTGGGCAGTTGGGCTTTGATTGTCGGATGGTTTGGATTTAATGTGATGAGTGCCGGAACGATTTCGGGGATTTCCGGCCTGGTGGCCATCAATTCGCTTATGGCCATGGTTGGCGGCACGATTGCAGCGCTGATGATTTCCCGCAACGATGCGGGATTTGTTCATAATGGGGCTTTGGCCGGCCTGGTGGCTGTATGTGCCGGTTCGGACTTGTATCATCCGGTTTGTGCCATGATTGTAGGGGGTGTTGCCGGGGCTATTTTTGTGTTTTTATTTCGGGTGGAAACCGAAGAATGGAAAATCGACGATGTGCTGGGAGTCTGGCCTCTGCATGGTGTTTGCGGTGCCTGGGGCGGCATTGCGGCAGGAATTTTCGGATTGGAAGCCCTTGGCGGACGGGGCGGCGTCAGTTTCTTCTCGCAGCTTCTGGTCACTGGCGCGGTCGTGGTGTTTTCGCTGATTGTCAGTGCCGCAGTTTATGGAATACTCAAAGTAACCGCCGGTATAAGGCTTGAAAACCATGAAGAAAAAATCGGGTCCGATCTGGCTATTCATTTAATTCAGGCCAATCCTGAAGAAGCAATTTAAACAATCAGAAAAATACGAGATCGTACTCCGCTCATATCAATAGACAGATACATTCTGACAGGAATATTTACGATGAAGATGGTAATTGCGATTATCCAACCAGAAAAACTGGAAGCTGTAAAAACGGCACTGTTCAATGCTGAAGTCCACAAAATGACGGTCAGTCGGGTTCGCGGCTGCGGCCAGCAGGCCGGTTATGATGAACATTATCGAGGACAAATCAAAAATGTTCATCTGCTGGAAAAAATACGTCTTGAAATTGCCGTAAACGACAATTTTGTACAACCAACGGTCAGAGCCATCATTAAGGCGGCTCAAAGCGGCAAAATCGGGGATGGAAAAATATTCATTATGCCTCTTGAAGAATGCATCCGTATTCGAACCGAAGAGACTGGCTCTCTGGCAATCGGCTGATTGAGGAGGGGGTGCAGTTACATTATTGTAGATAATCAAGCAAAAAAACTACATATTTGTATTTATAGCAATTGCACCGGGCATTGCTGAAAGTTATGCAATGCACAGTCAATAAAAGGGTTATGGGATATTTTAATATGATGTTTGTTTGGCACGCTATGTGCATATAAGTCAAATGGAATTATTGGATATTGCTGAAGAATACCTAAAACCACCAGCAGTCAGTTGAGTTATTTGAATGACCCGGATGTGCGGCAGGGTGATTCGAAAAGGCTCTTTACGGGGGGATTGTTTATTCTAACGACTGGTTCTTAGCGTTTTTGGTGTTCTTCATGCAGGCCGACTTCCGGTTTCTCCGGGGTCGGCCCTTGTCAGTAATCATGTGAATGAATAGTCGCGAATCAGTGCATTTGCATGAAGATTAAATAGATTGAAATTGTCGGGTGTCTGATATAGGATTTACACTGTGTAAATCCTGCATGACCAAAGAAATGAATGAAGACTTTTTTTGTGGAGAAATGTAATGGAGACGCCAAAATGTACCAAAGAGATTTTTGGGTCAAATGTATTTAATGATGCCGTGATGCGTGAACGGCTTCCCAAGAATATCTATAAGGCTTTTGTCCAGGCCCGCAAGGGAAATCAGGAAATGACCCCAGCGGTAGCCGATGTGATTGCCAATGCAATGAAAGACTGGGCCATTGAAAAAGGTGCCACGCATTATTGTCATTGGTTTCAGCCGATGACAGGCTTGACTGCCGAAAAACATGATGCATTTATCAACCCCACTGCCGACGGTCGGACCATCCTCGAATTCGGCGGCAAGGAACTGATCAAAGGCGAACCGGATGCATCCTCGTTCCCATCAGGCGGACTTCGCGCTACTTTTGAAGCCCGCGGCTACACGGCCTGGGATATCACGTCGCCGGCGTTTATTCGTGAAATCGGTAAGAACATCACGCTCTATATTCCCTGTGCCTTTTGCAGCTATACCGGTGTGGTCCTCGATAAGAAGACCCCGCTGCTCCGCTCGATGGAAGCCCTCAGCAAGCAGGCCGTTCGCGTGCTCAAGGTTCTTGGCAATACCGAAGTGAAATCGGTCATGGCAACCCTCGGGCCGGAACAGGAATATTTCCTGGTCGATCGCAAATTCTTTGAAAAGAGACTGGATCTTCTGCTGGCCGGTCGGTCCCTGTTCGGCGCTCCCTCGCCCCGCGGACAGGAAATGGAAGACCACTATTTCGGCTCGCTGAACGAACGTGTTGCCAACTATATGAATGAAGTCAACAATGAACTCTGGAAGCTCGGCGTATCGGCCAAGACGCAGCATAATGAAGTGGCTCCCGCGCAGTACGAACTGGCTCCGATCTTTTCAACGGTCAATGTCGCCACGGACCACAATCAGTTGACGATGGATGTGATGCAGAAAATTGCTCTTCGGCACGGATTTGTCTGCCTGCTGCATGAAAAGCCGTTTGCCGGCGTCAATGGTTCGGGCAAACACAACAACTGGAGTGTCTGTACCGACACCGGCAACAATCTTCTGGAACCAGGCAATACGCCTCATGACAATATGGTGTTTTTGGTGTTCCTGTGTGCCGTAATTCGGGCCGTGGATAAATATTCCAGGATGCTTCGTGCGTCCGTGGCAACTCCCGGCAATGACCACCGCCTGGGCGCCAACGAAGCTCCGCCGGCAATCGTCTCTATATTCCTGGGTGACCAGCTCACCGATATTTTTGAACAGCTCGCCACCGGCAAGGCCAAAAGCAGCAAGCAGGGCGGCGAAATGAAAGTTGGCGTAACCACACTGCCTCCTCTGCCCAAAGATACCACCGACCGCAACCGTACCAGTCCGTTTGCCTTTACCGGCAACAAGTTTGAATTCCGCATGGTTGGATCATCACAATCCACCGCCGGCCCGATGTTTGTTTTAAATACCATCGTTGCCGATATATTGTGTGAAATTGCCGATCAGCTTGAAAAAAGCAAGAACATCAATTCGGATGTTCAAAAACTGCTCCAGAAGATTGCCAAAGAGCATTCTCGCATTGTTTTCAATGGTGATAACTATTCCGAAGACTGGGTGGTCGAAGCGGAAAGACGCGGCCTGCCCAACATTCGCAACTGTGTTGATTCGATCAAGACAATCACTGAATCTGAACATGTCAAGCTGTTCAGCAAACACAATGTTCTGAGCAAGATTGAACTGCATGCCCGGGAAGAAATCCTGCTGGAAAACTATGCCAAGACGCTGAATATTGAAGCCGGCGCCATGCTGAACATTGGTCGTCGCCAGATCCTTCCGGCGGTGATGGAATTTGCAGGCGTGGTTGCAGACAGCATGAATACCGTCTCGGATGCCGGAGTATCTTGTGCTGCACAGAAGAAATTACTGAGCAGGGTGACGGGATTAATTGATCGTCTCAATGATGGTTTGGATACCCTGGCCGAGGCAATGGTCAAAACGAAGGCGATTACCAGTGTCGAGAAAAAGGCCGATGCCTATAAGGATAAAGTTGTTCCGGCCATGACTGAAGTCCGTGCGGCAGCCGATGAACTGGAAACCCTGGTGGATGCTGAAATGTGGCCTCTGCCGACATACGCACAGATGCTTTTTGTGAGATAAGAAGTAGGCGACATAGAAATACAACAATTCGCAGAATAGCCCTGCTGGCGGATGCAATCGACCAGCAGGGCTTTTTTTATCGAAAAATACGGATTTAATCCAGAAATCTTCATTTCCTGCAAGGATTGAATCTTGACAGTTACGGGGTATTTCGCTAAACTATTCCGAATTTTGTGACCCCTAAAAACGAATAGGAATAACCAGACAACGGAGAATGATTTTGATACCAGAAAATCAGGGTTTATATGAGTCACGATATGAACACGACGCCTGCGGTATCGGCGCCGTGGTCAATATCAATGGACGCAGAGATCATGCCATCCTTGAATATGGCAAACAGGTGCTCCTGAATCTGCATCATCGCGGGGCCGCCAGTGCCGATGATATTACCGGCGATGGCGCAGGTATCCTGTT
>CAZKAI010000197.1:0-5323 GCA_964550565.1 uncultured Pirellulales bacterium | reverse complement strand
TTTGGATGAAGGCATTTTCAATCCAGCCGAACAGGCCGACGTAATCGACTGCAAGCGGAGTTGTGTACGTCAGGTTGCGGATGACGTATCCATTGCCATTGAAGGTGCCGGTGAATTTGGTGGTTGAATTGCCGATAATCCGATACTGGGTTCCGGTATAAGCAGACATGTCAACGTCGGCCATCAGCTTGAAGTTTTTTGACCAGTCGGCGGGATTGGCGCCGATGGAACTCATCTGTCCGGCCGTCCAGATTTGATATGGGTCGGAGAGGGTGCCGTTTCCTCCCCCATACGTGGCTGCCTGAGAAAAGGCGCTCAGCAGCATTACCAGATTAATGGCGGTTAAAGGAATCGTTTTATCCATAAATCCCCTGATACACGATACATCCCTGCGAAGTCCAGATTCCTGTTTGCCGTCTGCAAGGCAATCTTATTTCCAATTTTTCTCAATATTCTTAATGGCGGGTATTATATGCTTTTTATCTATGAGAAAGCAAGGATTATAGGACGATATTTGAGGCGAAACCACGTTTCCATGCAATACAAGAGGTGTATTGGCCTCAAACAGGCCATTGTGGAGTTCTGGGAGTGAAGTCAGTCTACTGGAATCAGGACTTCGTTGCGTCGTAGAAACCAGAGCTGGAAGGGTGGGTCATACCGTGCAAAGATGGGTTGGGCCATGGGGGTGAGTCCTTTTTCCTGGATGAAGGATTCTAGGGTGGATTTCTTTTGTTCGTAGCGATTCTGGCTCCAGGTGCCTGAATACCGGATAGCGGCAATCTTGCGAGCGGGGACTTGTTTAATGACTATGCTTGGATCCACGGGCTGGGGGATCGTTTCGAGGGTATATTTGGAAGGCATCAGGAAGCTGACGGCGTATTTACCCTGTGTTTGCTGCTGATTGACCGGGGCGGTCATGGCTATTTTTTCCGTACTGGCGGCCTGGTTGACGGGTGCGGTCATCCGAATCGATTCCTGCGTTATGTTACGTCCTGATATGTAGTTATAGAGTCGATTGAAAGCCATATTGCCCGCCTGATCGAAATCCGTATCCACGATGGTCTCAGCGATAATCTGAGGTGCATACTGCCGCAGCTCCAGAGAGCCTTTTTTTTCGAGAACGGTATATTTAGCTTTTTCGATTCCCACAGTCGCACACGAGCATAAAAATACAGGCAATACGAATACAATTTTCAACGAGTAAAATTGACCTGTTTTCATGAATAATCCTCCGCGTTTTTATACCTTAACTTCGTTTGATGGACGTGGTTTGTTCTTGTCCAAATTTGGGAAGGCAGGTTCGACTTTTTGGAGGGGACCAAGATAAGCAGATAAATACTATCTTCAATAAAGATTGAGCCCCCTATAAATGATACATTCTTTGCAAGCCATACATTCGTTACGATTCTTTGTAAAAGTTTGTCTGAAAACCCTTTATGACGACTTGATAGCCTTGTAGCGGAGGCCTTGAAAATGGTAAGATACATCAATTGGATTTGGACAGGTGGTCTGTCTCAAATGAAAAGAAGTTAGTGTTAGTTTTTAGGGGGATATGATGAAAACAATTTCCTTCGTTCTTGCGTCATTGGTATTGGCAAGTGCACCGCTTGCCTTTGGAGCTCCGACATTTTACACGGACTCTTCGGTTTTTGATGCAATCACCCAGATTGTCGTCACCGAGGATTTCGAGTCGGTTGTTCCGAAGAATACGGCTCTGCCGTCCTTTACCAGTAATGGAATCACCTATGTTGGTCTGGCCGGGTCGCCGTTTGCCAATGTCTGGGTTGCAAGCGCCGGCTATGAGAATTTCGGTGTCAAGCCCACCACCAGCAGTGTGCTGACCGCCAACGGCAATGAGGATTTCAGTGTGGTCATTCAGCTTAGCTTCCCGGCGACCGCGGTGGCGTTTGATACCTATCTGAATCAGTACGGCCCCGCGACGATCACAGTGAAAACCGCCGGCGGCCAGACCGGACAGTTTGTTCTGTCGCATGATCCGACTCAGATCGGCTTTTTCGGTGTGACCTCCAGTGACCCGATTGCCAGTATTCAATGGACAACCGTCAAAGGCAGTCTTGTCAATACGGGTATCGATAATGTTCAGGTTGGCTACGTTGTTCCCGCTCCGGGCGCTCTGCTGCTGGGTGCGTTTGGAACCGGGCTGGTTGGCTATCTGCGTCGCAGACATGCCGCGTAATTGAATTTTTTTAATTGTCAAAAGGACCACAGGCACAAGCTGTCTGCGGTCCTTTTTCTTTTGTTCTTGTTCTTCACTTCGCCCAAATCCTCCTTGACCCTGAGATAATCCCTCTATATGATGTGGCTGGTTCAGAGAAACAATGTACCTGGGAACAGGTTCGGATGTTTGTCAGTATCGGGTATTATCATGGGAACAAAGTCAGACTATTGCATTATCTTTCCGCATATTCCCAAATGTGCCGGCACATCGCTGAGGACTCAGCTTGAACAGGCCGATATTCGGGTCTTTTTTGATTATGACCATCCTCCGCATCATGCGGCGTATTTTCAGAAGGCCTGTGAGCGAAGGAATTGGGAGTATAACCAGCTTGATTTCGGGGCTTTTGATCTGGTGTTCGGCCACTTTCCCATTCATCGCTATTGCCGCCCGAATTATCGCTATATCACCCTGCTGAGGCACCCCCTTGAGCGGGCTGTGTCACAGTATTTTTACTGGAAGCACGGGATTCCCGCCGACAATCGGCTGGCGTTTATCCGTTACCCTGATCTTGAGAAGATTCAGCGCGGAGAAATGGATTTTCTGGAGTTCATTAAAATTCATCACATTGATATGTTCTATCAGTCTTTTCTGGGGGAGGCGAAGCCGTCTGATTTTTTGCTGGTGGGATTTACGCAGCGGTATCCAGAATTTATCGACCGTTTATCCGAGTATCTGCCGATTCGCTTAAGCCCGGACGTGCACCTGCGAAAAGGACCCAGGGATGTCCTGGATTCAGGCGTCCTTGACACCGCTCAAGATCTGCTGAGTCGTGAAATTGCGTGGTATGAGAGTTTTTATCAGTATTGGACATGAGGCGCAAAGGGTGTCTGTGCCAGGGACTTTTTGAAGGATGGGAACTGTACTGCATCAGGCAATGAAAAACCGCCGGGCGGAATTCCCGGCGGTTTTCAATACCCAAGGTGTGTCAACCTTCTTTACGATTATTTTTTTCGCCGCAGCATAGGCAGGGCACCGAGGCTGAGCATGATTAAGGTTGCCGGTTCCGGGATGGCCACCGACAGGTAGGCGGCATTGGCTGTTTCGCCGCTGTCGAAGCTCAGGCTGCTGTAACCTTTGTTCGGAAGGCTGAAGACGGCCCATTGATGGCCTTTTTCAATATCGGACTGAATATAGCTGGTTACGTCAATGCTGTACCATCCTGTCGAGGTCAGGATATCTGCGATTTTTACATCGCCGCCCAGGAGCTGGCTGGCCTGGCCGGTCGCGGTGGAAGCATTGGTACGATGATAAATCTGACCGCCGGAGCCGGAGCATTCGGTGACGTATATATTTAATGTGGCCTGCTGGACCGCTGCACCGGCAGGCAGGGATGCCAGCGAAAATTGCATGAAAACATCGGACGATGCCCCATACGGAGAATCGTACCAGTGGCCGGCCCAGTTCGATGCGGCACTGCCGTCAAATCCGGTGCTTTCCCACGGAAATCCATATCCATACCGAGCTTTACCGCTATGGCCGTCGCCTTCCGGCGCTACTTTTGAAATTACCGTTCCGGCCGTACACAGAGAAGTCAATGCACATACCAGCAAAGCAGCACAGAGTTTTTTCATCGTCGGTTTCTCCTAAAAAAGACAAGTATTGTTAGTTTACATACTTTACTACTGTGATTTATGCCCGGGCGAAATCGCCGCGCGGCCCCCATAGAAGACTGGTGCTGCAGTCGAAAAAACAAGCTGCTGTCTGCAGCAATTACGTAAGGCAGAGTATATCAAAAACGCAATAAAAAAGCAACCGGTCTGGCGATTCCGGGGCCGGCAATCTGAGATTTTTCCAATACGCCGGCCGGGAAACGGTATAATTGGTACAGACTGAACTCGGGCGGCAGGCATGACGGCTTATCGGACCTTGAGGGGGAGGGGTGTACGGCAGGCTGTCCCGGTTTATGTCCCTGCCCAGAACCAGCGGACATTCGCGATGGAGTTAACCAGATACATGATCATCAGCAGGATCAGCAGGACATGGCTGAAACGCGTGTTTTTGCGGCAGCAGCAAGCAGCAATTGCGGCAAACGCTGCGGACTGCAAGGCCAGCAGGAACCAATAGTAAGACATGTTGCTCAAGACGGTAGCGGAACGGTGGCCCACAAGCCATTCAAGCGGCTCCACGGTTGTTTCAAACAGGTGCTGAATCGTCCAGCCGCCTGCATTGAAAGGCCAGCCGAAAAAGGGGATTATAAATCGTTCCGAGATGGGGCCGCCGCCAAGGGAAATTCCCGGCCAGCCGAAAACAGCCTGCCAGATGCCTGCCGGCAACGATAGAATCGCCATGGTCCCCAGGGCCATGAAAAAGCACCGAGCCCAGGAATGTCCTGTCTTGCGGGCAGCGACAATACCTGCCGCAACAAAAGCCAGCAGCAGGGCGGAATGCAGAATTGCTATGGATATCATCGCATCCCCTTGTGACGTTATGATTGTGATACTCGCAGAGGATTATACAGGGCAGATGGTATGGTCCCATACCATCAATCCTGGGCGGAGGGAAAACGCTGCGAATCCGACTTTGGCGTATTATTTACCCAGCTTGACAATGCTGCCGTCAGCATCCTTAAAGGAGCCGGCAATAAGGAGAATCAGGTCGATCAGCCACCAGATTCCCAATCCCCCGCCTGTCAGCAGGAACAGGATGCCGGTACCGATCTTGCCGACATACATCCGGTGAAGGCCGAATGGAGCCAGGAACAGCAGGAACAATAAACACGCAATGCCGCTCTTATCGGATGTGTTTTGTGTCACGGTTCATCTCCTTTTCATAGACATTTTTACTGACAGATGGATAACGATCCTTTTACCCTTCAGGCAGGGAGATTGTACATAAAATCGATTGAATGGCAAAGAGAAATTTTCTGGGGCTGGTTATTTCGGGGGCAATATGCAATAACAAAAGAGGGCAAGTCGAAATCCTGGCAAAATACGCATCTGGGCAATAATATGCTCAGGGAATTTAAGACATGTTGTGCACGAGCAGGCATAAAGACCCATGAAAAATTAATGCTCCACTGTCTCAGAAAAAGCTGGGCATGTAATCTGGCTGAAAATGGGATTGGTAATAAGACTCTGCTGGAGT
>CAZKAI010000196.1:2746-5392 GCA_964550565.1 uncultured Pirellulales bacterium | reverse complement strand
ACGTAGTTTTTCTCGAAGACCGACAGGAAATCATAGACCTCGTCGAAGTCTTCGATGCGGTCGTTTTCCTGTGAACTCATCCATTCGTGTTCAATCATCAGATAGACGATATCACCCCAGTCGCGCGTGCGGCGGACGCCCCAGTGATTGAGGACCATCGCCGCCAGTCTGCCCCAGCGTTTACGGGCCAGGTCGGCCAGTCCCCAGGCCAGTTCCTGGCCGCTGACGTGACGCGGCTGGTCGGATTCTTCATCCAGACGGAGCTTTTCGATGGTATGGCCCAGGCCTTCAAAGACAAACTTCACGGCGCGGGGGTCATACCGTCCATCATCACGTGCAACCTGTTCGATACTGAGTTTGGCCAAGCCGGTTCTCCGAGAATGAATTAGTGAATGCGCTGGCCGGGCTTGCCGCCGGAATCGACAGACAGCAGGAAGACTTCGCTGCCGCCGGGGCCGGAGGCACAGACCATGCCTTCAGACAGACCGAACCGCATCTTGCGAGGTTTGAGATTGGCCACGCAGACGACCAGCCGACCGACGAGGTCTTCGGGTTTATAGGCCTTGGCGATGCCGGCAAAGACGTGGCGGATAACATCGCCGCCCAAGTCGAGTTCGAGACTGAGCAGTTTGTCGGCACCTTCGACGGCGGAGGCCTTGAGCACTCGGGCAATCCGTAAATCCACTTTGGCAAAATCCTCTATGGTACATTCGGGCGCCAGGGGTTCATCCCATCCGGCGGGCAATGCGGGTTTTTGTTCTTCTGCTGCGGGGGCTGGCCCAGCAACGGGCTGCTCGGCGGGCTTGCTTTGTTCAATCATGGCTTCTACCTTTTCTTTGTCCACACGTTCCACAAGTCGTATAAAGTTTTTTATCGGTCGATCTTCCAGCGTCGTTTCCACATCGGCAAAGGTCTGCGCCGGGATGTCGAGGAAACGTTCGATTTTGTCGGCAAACGCAGGAATGACCGGTTTGAGATAAATCGTCAGAATCCGGACGGCGTTCAGGATTGTCGTCAGGGTAATGCGGGCCCGTTCGGGGTCGGTCTTGACCACCACCCAGGGCTGGTTGTCTTCGGTATATTTATTGCAGACATCGGCCATCGCAGTGACCCGGCGGACGACCGAGGCGTAATTCAACTGTTCATAATCAGTGATGATATCCTGTTTGGCCGCAACCAGTGAGGCCAGCAGGTCTTTACCGGCACTGTCGAGTAAGCCGAGACGACCATCGAGTTTACCGGTCAGCATCGGGCCGCAGCGGCTGGCGAGATTAGCCAGTTTACCCACAAGGTCGGCATTGACGCGGTTGATAAAATCATCGAGATTCAGGTCGATATCACCGACGTCGCCGGACAGCTTGGAGGCGTAATAGTATCGCAGGTATTCCGGGTCCAGATGCTCAAGATAGGTGCGGGCCATGATAAAGGTGCCCTTACTCTTGCTCATTTTCTGGCCGTTAACGGTCAGGAAGCCGTGAACGAACAGCTTGTCAGGCCTGCGGAGATCGGCGGCAAACAGCAGCGCCGGCCAGAACAACGCATGGAAATACATGATGTCCTTGCCGATAAAATGATAAATTTCATATTCGCCGCCATTCCAGACTTTATCAAAATCCAGGCCGTTGCGCTGGCAGTAATTCTTGCAGGAGGCCATGTAGCCAATCGGGGCATCCAGCCAGACGTAAAAATATTTATCCTTGTGGCCGGGGATTTCAAAGCCGAAATACGGGCCGTCGCGGGAGATATCCCAATCCTTCAGGCCGGCGGCGAACCATTCTTCGAGCTTGTTCTGGACCGAATCCTGAACATAGCCGGCGGCGAACAACTGCCGCAGACGGTCGGCGTAATCGGTCAGGCGGAAAAAGTAATGTGTGCTTTCCTTGAGCACCGGGGGCTTGCCGCTGACAGCGCTGACGGGATTAATCAATTCCGAGGCCTGATAATGCGCGCCGCAGACATCACAGGAGTCGCCATATTGATTTTCAGCCTTGCAGCGCGGGCAGGTGCCCTTGATAAATCGGTCGGGCAGCCACATTTTTTCGTGGTCGTCATAGGCCTGCTGGATGCTTTTTTCCACAATCGAGCCGGCGGCCTGGGCACGCTGGTAAATCAGACAACTCAGTTCGCGGTTTTCGGGAGAATGGGTTGTGTAATAATTGTCGAAATCGACATGAAACGCGGTAAAATCCCGAAGATGTTCGCCGTGCATCCGGGCGATCAGGTCTTCGGGGCGAATGCCTTCGTTCTTAGCCCGAATCATAATCGGAGTGCCGTGAGTATCATCAGCACAAAAATAATAGCAGGCATTGCCGCATAATTTCTGAAAGCGGACCCAAATGTCGGTCTGGATATATTCGACGAGATGGCCGATATGAATCGGTCCGTTGGCATAGGGTAACGCCGAGGTGACAAGCATTTTTCGCGTCATTGATTTCCACCTTCCGGCTGCGGAGGTCGATTGGGCCGCTGGTTTTGATTCTGATTGGGTCTGGGCCCGCCGTTATTGCGATTGCCGGGATTGTTATTTCCGTTGTTGTTTTGAAAACGCTTCTTGAATTTTTTATTGCGGTTTTTGCCGCCGCCGGGTCGGTCGGATTTTCCGCCGCGGTCCTGCTGGCCCTGCTGCTGCGGGCGGGATTGCGGCTG
>CAZKAI010000196.1:0-2646 GCA_964550565.1 uncultured Pirellulales bacterium | reverse complement strand
GGCAGACGCTCGCGGAGTTCCAGATAGGTTGCGTCCTCATAGCGGAGGCAGCATTTGAGCCGGCCGCAGTGGCCGCTGATTTTGGACGGGTCCAGCGTGGCTTTCTGCAACTTGGCCATCCGCATGTTCACGGGGGCCAGGATTTTCAGGAACCGCTTGCAGCAGCATTCCTGTCCGCAGGTTTCGTAATCGCCGACCAGCTTGGCTTCGTCACGGGAACCGATTTGCCGCAATTCGATACGGGTCTGGTATTCACGGGCCATGCGTTTGACCAGTTCGCGGAAATCCACCCGCCCTTCACTGGTGAAATAAATGACCACGCGTTCGCCGCCAAACAGATGTTCGGCTTCGATAATCTTCATGGGCAGATTCAGTTCGGCGGCCAGTTTTTCACAGGTTTTGGCCTCCTGGACGGCGGAGATTTCCAGATGCTGCTGTTCACGCAGGTCTTCGGGCGTGGCAAAACGCACAAATGTTCCGGTTTCGGTGATGACCGGCTGGCCGGTCTCGGTCGGGCCGAAATATTCTTCGACCTGCTCAGGGCTGCTTTTGAACTGGCCGGAACGATAATTGCCGACACCGACAAGCTGCCCCAGCTCCAGCCCCCGGCTGGTCTTGATGACCACATGCGGGCGGGTGCGGGGGATGTTCGTTTCGTTATGTTCACACCAGCCGAGCGTTCCCATCTTGCCGAATCGAACCAGCATGAGCTTTCGAGGCGTCTGCGGCTTTTGCTTGGCTGTATTGTCTGGTTGTGTCATTCTTATTCTCGCTATATCTTATCGCATTACACGTCTATTTTCGAGGTCCTTACTTTTTCTATCAGGACACAGAGCTCGATAGTATATCCAATCCGGCCAGATTTAACAATAACCCTTCAAAAATCAGCTTCTCATTCACGCTACTGTCGATCCATTGTATCTTTTGTTGACACTGCAGGACTACTTTCGCGGCCCGGTCATAATCGAGCCGGCCGGCCAGACTGCGGATGGAATCGGCCTGATCGCTGTTGACCAATCCCTGCGACAGCCCCAGCAAAAGCCGCATTGCATCATAGACAGCCCATTGAATCATCTGGATGATCAGTTTCTGGCCGCGGCGGTTGATATCGGTGGAGCTGACCTGGCCTGCTGTTTTGCCCAGGGCACCGCTGACTGCCTTGGCCGCCTGAGAGAGCCACTCGGACAGCTCAAGGGTATTGGCCAATTGAAATTCGCCAAGCCGCAGGACGAGGTCTTTTTTGATGTCATACACGCTTTTGCCGTCGCATTCGAGTTGGGCCCAGGTCAGGGCCTGCCCGAGCGAACCGTCACTGAAACCCGCCCAATAGCCGGCGGCTGCGGGAGCAATCCCATGCTGCTTGAGGGCAGCCATGATATGCTCCCGATCCACGGCACCGAAGCGGACAATCTGGCAGCGGGAGTGAATCGTCGGCAGCAGGGATTCGGTTTTGGAGCACAGCAGGATAATCACACAAAACGACGGCGGCTCTTCGAGGGTCTTGAGCAGTGCGTTCTGGCCGGGGATATTGAGTTTTTCGGCCTCGTGAATCACATAGACGACGTACTCCGATTCCTGCGGTTTGGAGGCCACTTTTTCGATCAGAAATTCGCGGATGACATCAATGGGCATATCCAGCGGGGGCTTGCGGTTTTTGCCTTCGCGGGTGAAGGAGAGCAATTCCTTGTAAATCGAGATATAGTCCGGATGTCCTTCGCCTTCGAACAGACGGCAGGATGGACAGACTCTGCAACTGTCATAAAATGAACCTGCGGGCGTTTGTTTATGCACGCGGTTGCGGCACAGCAGCATTTTAGCCCAGGCCCTTGCGGTCGCGGCCCGCCCGACGCCGTCAGCGCCGGCAAAGATATAGGCATGAGCCATTTTACCGGCGGCAAAGGCGTGCTGAAGCTGGCCGATGGCCTTATCCTGACAAAATATGGACTGCAATGAGGCGGGCTGTGATGTCATTTCGCCCGCCCGCCGAAACAGCCTTCAAGGATGACACGAATATGGTTTTGAACGTCCACAGCGGAGCGTGTCGCATCGACTTTGAAAATGCCGCTGTAATGGTCACACAGTTCGAGGAAGCCTTCGCGGACGCGCTGGTGGTAGCCGCCTCCTTTTTGTTCCATGCGGTCCAGCGGGCGATTCATGCGGGCAGCGGCCGTCTGGGTATCGACATCCAGGATGATCGTCGCGTCCGGCCAGACCCGTTCCAGTGATTCTTGGGCAATGCGGACTACCTTTTCGACACCAAACCCGCCGGCACGTCCCTGATAGGCACAGGTACTGGACAGCCAGCGGTCCATCAGGACACAGACGCCGGTTTTCAGGGCCGGGGCGATGCATTCTTTCCATAACTGGGCCCGGGCCGCCATATACAGCAGGACTTCGACATTATCCCCCATTGCCGTGTGAGCGGGGTCAAGCAGAATCGTGCGGATTTGCTCGCCGATGGCCGTCGTGCCGGGGTCGCGGAAACAGACCACCTCGGCGCCGCAGCCCTGAATCCACTCCGACAGCAGTTTCTGCTGGGTGGTCTTGCCGCACCCGTCGGGGCCGTCCAGCACGATAAATTTTCCGTGAAAATCAAGACTCATCGTTTTCGCCTTCCGTTTGCTGCCGGGAGGGTTTGGGAATCCG
>CAZKAI010000195.1:3548-5438 GCA_964550565.1 uncultured Pirellulales bacterium | reverse complement strand
GGCTTCATTTTCCTTGCCGCCGATGGTAAACACACCCTTGCCGTCAACGACCTGCACCGTCGCATGATAGGGTGCCGTATGCTCGCTGAGCGATTGCCCTTTGTCAAAGGCAAACAGTGTAATCGTCCCGACGGGTTTATCCAGCAGCGTCTTGCTGACCACCGAATCGGCGGCATACTCAATCAGCCCGGCGAGCGGTTTAGCCTGTCCCAGCACACTGTCCAGTACGGAATTGCGTTCTTTACTCATGGTTCTGTTCTCCCGTAGATTGCATCTGACCGGCTTTGGCCCCGGCCACATCCGCCAGGGTCGTGGTCGTCAGATGATGTTCAATTTCTTTTTGCAGGCCAACCAGTTTCGGATGCAGCGGGCAGTGCCCTTTCATCGGGCACGAATACGGCCCCAGCAGGCATCGATTGACACTGATGGGCCCCTGAATCGTTTCAATCAGAGCCTGAAAGCTGATTTCTTTCGGGTCACGGGCCAGTTGAAAACCGCCCTTGGAACCCATGGTGCTTTTGACAAATCCGGCCTGTTGAAACTTTTGGAGCAATTTACATGTTAGTGGATAGGGTACATTATTCTTTTTCGAAAGAACCGTGGCCGATAATGCTGACTGGCTATTATATTCCATAGCCAGGTTCGCCGCCAGCCTTAACGCATAATCAGTATTTCGCCGTATCAAATCCACTTGTCATTCTCCGCTTATTAATATATGACTAAAATAGTCCTACTTGTTCGCAAAGTCAATTCTTTTTTCAAAAATTTTCAGATTCTTTTTTTGATTGACACAATCTGGATATATGCCGTATTCTATAAAGCATATATTAAGGAGCAATTTATCATGCAGAAAATAAACCCATTAGCGAGGGTATTTCTTGCGGTTCTGACCGTTACTTTTCCTTTTCTGGCCGGATGCAGCCCCATCAGGCTGTCACGTAGTCCGCACAAAAATGCAGAACACTGGACAACCTTTGACCCCAATACCCATGACATTCATGTCCAAACAGATCCAAACGGAGTCACGTCCTATCACTGGAATCGTGACTATCGCTGCGATGACACGGTTGTTCTGCCCTACTGGAAATCAAAACAAGTTTTTCTGGGCGTCCCCATAGTCAAAGGTCAGCTTAACGGAACCACCTATCCGGTGATATTTGATACCGGATGTTCTCCGGTTGTCCTGATTTCCGATGTCCATATCAACAAAAACCAATTACCAGTACTCTTTTTTGTCCCAAATAACAAGCCAAATAGCCCCGGCCTTGCCATCGCGGAAAATCTGACCATCGGAAGCTTGCAGCTTGAGAATTATCCGTGTTGTTTTTCAAACTACAGTGCCGACATCCGCTTCTTTGGATTACCCGCCGGATTGTCAGAGGCTATTATCATGCCCCTGGAAATCATGTCCGCTTTCCGATATGTCCAATATGACCAGATCAATAAAGAACTTTCTTTCTCCAATACGCAGTTATTTATGATAGAGGACTCATCCGAATGGATAACCTTTCCATTTGAAATCACCGGCGAGGATATCCAAAGAATCATCCTGACCATTCCCATCGAAGGCATCAGCACCCGGTTGTTCCTCGACACCGGCGGGGCAGGCCAATTGGAACTGGATAACGACATTGTCGAACAGCTTTTCGAAAAGCGGCCAGACCTTAGAGAGACTCGCAAAGGAAAAACCAAAACCATTACTCCCTATGGCTCCGGCGAAAAAACATCGCTGAAAATGGCGGTAAAAAACCTTCAATTCGGCGACACTAATATCAGGAAGCTGACGATTCATTACGACAAAATGCCTGACAACACACATCAACCGGATTTTCAGGGCACCATCGGCATTGATTTATTCAGAAACACCATCATGGTTCTGGACTTTGAGAA
>CAZKAI010000195.1:0-3448 GCA_964550565.1 uncultured Pirellulales bacterium | reverse complement strand
GCACCGGCCTGCGGAGAGTAATCCTTTATTTGATTGTTGCCGTGTTATTCAGCGGCCTTGGCAGTTTCCTGCTGTTTGAGCCAGTTGGACTGCACAATTGCCAAATCCTCCATATCCACGACACCATTGTAATCAATATCCGCAGGATTAAGGCCCGTCAGAGGCTTCAGATACGGATACGTCTGGCCGTTGCCGATACCCCAGGTATTAATGAAATCCCATTTGACTGCGGTAAAGTTGGTCAAAGTCATCATGCCTTCATTGCTGAGACCCTTGATTCCCGTGGAAATCCCTTCGCCAACTGCATTCTTGCGGCCGCTGGTCTGGATATTCCAGAAACAGCCGGCAAATGAACCGGCAAGATTCGTTCCCGCCAGTCCGCCGACACGACTGGTCCCGCCGACCGAACCGACGGCATAACAATCCTTCAGCATCCCTTCGTTGCCGCCCACCAGGCCGCCGACATAGGTGGTCCCGCTGACCGCATCGGTGCCATAGCAGGCCGTCATTGTCCCGGCTTTATGATAACCCACCAGGCCGCCGACATAGGTGGTGCCGCGAACCGATCCGGTCGCAAAACAGGCCGTAATCGAGCCGCCCCAACTGTATCCCGCCAGTCCGCCGACATACTGACCGCCGCTGGACAGCGTGATATTCTTGAGACCCAGATTCCAAATCGAAGCATTCCGGACATAGCCGAACACACCGACGTAATCGGCCGCTGCAGTCGTCGTAAAGGTCAAATTATGAATTGCATGGCCGCTGCCGTCAAAGCTGCCCGTGAATTCATTTGCAGCGCTGCCGATGATACGGTACTGGGTGCCGCTGTAAATCGACATATCAATATCCGCCATCAGCCTGAAATGCTTGCCCCAGTCGGCGGAATTGGCCCCGATGGCATTCATCTGTTCGGCTGTATAGATCAGATACGGATCCCCTGCGGTGCCGCTGCCCCCGCCGTAGCCGCTGTTATCTTCATTGTAAGGCTGCCAGAACAGTCGGGGGTAATCATTGCTCACCATTCGCCAGTCCGGCGTGTCACCATCAGATTCGGTAAAATCCCAGCCTGCAGCAACATAGTGTGTAATCTGCATCATCTCCGCCGTGCTCAGGCCTGTCACATTGCCCGTGGAGCCGTCCCCGATACCGCTGCTTTGCTTGCTGGTCGTCACATCCCAGAAACTCGCCGATATCGAACCGGAATCACTCGCCCCGACTAATCCTCCGGCCTCTGCAGCACCGGTTACCAGCCCTCTGGCATAACATCTCGTTATTGTTCCATCATTGCCGCCGATCAGGCCGCCGACACGGGTATAGGTATCCGCCGTCCCCCGGGTTGAGCCGCCGGCATAACAAATCGAAATTGTACCATACAGATTATATCCCACCAGGCCGCCGACGTTGCGATACCCATTCACCGCACCCGCTGCATAGCTGGATGTAATCGAACCTTCAAACACGCCGCCGGCCAGACCGCCGACACACCGTGCACCAGTAACCGCTCCGATCGCAAAGCAGGTCGAAATCGCACCGGATTTGTTATAGCCGGCCAGACCGCCGATATAATCCGTTCCGCTGACCGAAACATCCGACTCGCCATGCGCCAGTTGTCCCGAGTTCTGTCCGACAATTCCGCCGACATAATAGTAGCCGCTGACCGAACCGCTCACCTGGCAATCATCCAGCGAGCCGGCATTCTGCCCCGCAAGGCCGCCGACAAATTGACCGCCGGAGGAAACCTGGACAGAATTCAGGCCGAGGTTTTTGACAGAACCGTTTTTGATATATCCAAATAATCCCACGTTATCGACGGGTTCCGTCGTCACATACGTCAGATTGCTGATTACATAACCATTGCCGTCGAAGCTGCCGGTAAAGGGTACCGCGGCAGTGCCGATAATTCGATATTGTGTGCCGGTATAAGCCGACATATCAATATCCGCCATCAGCCTGAAATGCTTGCTCCAGTTCGCGGCATTCGCCCCGACTCCATTCATTTGTATGGCCGTCCAGATTTGATAGGGATCTTCGACTGTTCCCCGACCGCCGCCATACGACTCCCAAATCAGACGCGGATAAGCCTTGTTCGGTACCTGCCAATCCGCCGCATCCCCGTCCGCAGTTGAAAAATCCCACCCGGCCGATGCAAACGGGGATACGGTCTTCATCGCCGCCGTGCTTAATCCTGTCGCACCCGTCAGTGTCCCGCCGCCGATGCCGACACTTCGTCCGGTGGTCTGCGTATCCCAGAAACTGGCACTGACGGCTCCATACAGATTGGCCCCGATCAGACCGCCCACCTGGGCTGCACCCGTTACGGTTCCTGCGGCAAAACACATCGCCACCGTCCCGTCGTTGGCTCCGACCAGACCGCCGACCCGTGTATAGGAATCTGCCGTTCCCTTGGTCGCACCAACCGCATAACAGTTCGAAATTGAACCATTTAGATTATATCCCAGCAGCCCGCCGACGTTACGATATCCAACGACAACGCCTGACGCGAAACTGGAATTGATTGTGCCGTAATACGCACCACCGGCCAGCCCCCCGACGCACCGGATGCCGGTCACATTACCCATCGCAAAGCTGTCCGTAATCGTGCCCGATTTGTTATACCCCGCAAGCCCGCCAATATAATCTGTCCCCGCCGCAGATGCCGTCGATTCACAGTCATGAATCACACCCGGATTCTGTCCCACAACGCCGCCGACATAATAGTAGCCGCAGACCGAACCGCTCACCAGGCAGCCCGACAGAGTCCCGGCATTCAAACCGGCAATCCCGCCGACATACTGCCCCTCGGAGGATAACTGCGCATTAGCCACAACAAGATTCACAATCGTCCCGCCGGAGACATGCCCGAATACGCCGACATAATCCACATAGCCGCTGGTCTTGTAAGTCAGATTGCTCACCATGCGCCCATTCCCGTCAAAACTGCCTGTAAACGGCGTCCCGGCATTCCCGATAATACGATATTGTGTACCGGTATAGGCCGACATATCAATATCCGCCATCAGCCTGAAATGCCTGCTCCAGTCCCCGGCATTGGCACCAATACTATTCATCTGCCCGGCTGTCCAGATTTGATAGGGATCACTGGCTGTTCCGCTGCCTCCTCCATAACCGGCCGCTTCTGCCAAAGATGACATCGAAATGACAACACTCACCACGCCCGCCAAAACAAATTGCTTGAACATCAAACTAACCCTCTTAATCTAACGCGTTTAATAAAAGGATGCTGACCTGATTCCATGTCTTGCCGTCGCATCCAGGCGGCAAAACCACTCTGCTAAGCATAATCCCTGAATTGTTCTGCTGATTTTTTCGTTTCGGTTCGGTTCAGTACGAAAATTCCAACCGAACGCTGCGGCTGCTCGCCGCATCATTATACCAATACCTGTCATCCGCCATCACTGGGTGAAATTCGTCCTGGGTGAAAGCCGCA
>CAZKAI010000194.1:0-5446 GCA_964550565.1 uncultured Pirellulales bacterium | reverse complement strand
GCCGGCCTGAGCCTGCTGTCGTCTCTGGCCGCTGCCGCCGACATCCGGCCTGCCAACCTGCGGTGTGAGTACCGGCTCAATCCCCAGGGAATCGATGTGCTCCAGCCGCGTTTGTCGTGGACTTTGCAGGCAGCGACCGATGCCCGAGGACTGGCACAGTCCGCCTATCAGGTACTGGTGGCAAGCACCCCGGAAAAGCTCGCGGCAGAGCAGGGTGACTCATGGGACAGCGGCAAGATCAAATCCGATTCCCAGCTTCATATTTCCTACGCCGGCAAGAAGCTGACCTCCCGGATGCAGTGTTACTGGAAAGTCCGCGTCTGGGATCAGAATGACAAACCCTCCGAGTGGAGCCAACCCGCTGCATGGACCATGGGCTTATTGCAGCCTTCCGATTGGCAGGCCAAATGGATCGCCGATCCCGATAGTGCCGCCGGTAAACCCGCCCCCAAACCGCTCAACGGTTATCACAGCGAAATCGCCAGTGCCGCAGACACCACCAAGTGGGTCGCAATTGATCTGGGCAAGCCGCAGGAATTCGATGCCGTCCAGCTCTTCCCCGCCCGCCCTTATGATTTCAGTCCCGACACGCCGGGCTTTCTGTTTCCGGTCCGTTTTAAAATCGAAGCCGCATCGCAGGCGGACTTTGCCGACGCACGGGTCCTGCTCGACCGCACCGCCACCGACGAACCCAACCCCGGCACCGATGCCCCGCTTTATCGCTTTACGTCCACGACCGCACAATTCGTCCGCCTTACCGTGACACGATTGGCTCAGCGTGACGGAAACAATTTTGCATTCGCGATGACAGAGATGCAGGTCTTGAATGGACAAAATGATATAGCCAAAGGCGCCAAAGTCTTCGCATTGGATTCCATCGAAGGCGGGGCATGGGCCAAAGTCAACCTGACCGATGGCATCACAACCACAGTAAGGCCCGCCGACAGCATAGCCCTGCCGGCCACGATGGTTCGCAAGGCGTTCCAAATCAATCGCCCCATCAAGCACGCCACGGCCTACGCCACCGCGCTGGGCCTCTATGAACTCCGCCTCAACGGCCGGCGCGTCGGCGAACAGCTTCTGGCTCCCGAATGGACCAGCTACCGCAATCGCGTGGCCTACCAAACCTGTGATATCACCGAACTCCTGCGTTCGGGTGAAAACGTCGCGGCGGCCATGCTGGGTGAAGGCTGGTTCGCCGGACGTCTTGCGATGGCCGACCCATTCCCCTATGGGACCCACCCCCGCTTCCTGCTCCAGCTTGAAGTCGAGCTGGACGACGGCTCAAAGCAGCTGCTGGTAACGGATGACTCCTGGCGCACCACCATCGATGGCCCCATCCGCTCCGCCGGCATCTATGACGGCGAAACCTGTGACGCCCGCCATGACCATCCCGGCTGGGAAATGCCTGGCTTCAACGATCAGAACTGGGCTAAAGCAAAAGTCTTTGACCTCGATGACCGCAAGCTGGTCTGGCTGCGTAACGAACCCATCCAGGTCGCCAAAGAACTCACATCGGTAAAGATGACCGAGCCAAAACCCGGCGTATTCGTGTTCGATCTCGGACAGAACATGGTCGGCTGGTGCCGCATCAATGCCGTCGGCGACGCAGGCAAAACCGTCACGATGCGCTATGCTGAAATGCTCAACGACGATGGCACCATTTACACCGCCAACTTGCGCGGAGCCCCTCAGATAGACCGTTACACCCCCGCCATCCATGGACCTTTCGTCTTCGAGCCTCATTTTACTTATCACGGTTTCCGCTATGTGGAATTGACCGGCCTGGCCGAACCGCCAACCAATGAAGCTGTGCTCGGCCGGGTGTTTCACTCCTCGTCCCCGATTGCAGGTCGTTTCGAGTGTTCGGACCCGTCGCTAAACCGACTCATGGAAAACATCCTGTGGACCCAGCGCGCCAACCTCATGAGTGCCCCAACCGATTGTCCCCAGCGTGACGAACGCATGGGATGGATGGGCGATATTCAGGCTTTTTCCCAGACCGCTGTCTTCAACATGGACATGGCCGCATTCTTCACCAAGTTCGCCCAGGATATCCGCGACGATCAGGCCGACGACGGACGCTTTCCCGATTTCGCACCGCACCCCGGCAAATTCAATCTGCCGGGTTCCGACGGCAAAGGCTGGACACAGGCATTCTCCGGCGCCCCCGCCTGGGCCGACGCCGGCGTAATCGTCCCCTGGCGCGCGTACCAGAACTATGCCGATATCCGCATCCTCGAAGACCAATTTGATGCAGCCCGCCGCTGGGTGGACTACATCCATCACCACAACCCCGACCTGGTCTGGGCGAAGTACCGCAACAACGACTATAACGACTGGCTCAACGGCGATACGCTCAGGCAGGTCGGCTGGCCCACTCAGGGCGGCTCAGTCCCGAATGTAATTTTCGCCACCGCTTTCTTCGCTCACTCCACGGAACTCGTGTCAAAGATGGCCGAACTGCTGGGACGCAAGGATGACGCCCAACGCTACGGCGATTTGTTCCAGCAAATCAAAACCGTTTTCAACCAGCGCTTCGTCAAACCCGACGGCCGCATCGAAGGCGACACCCAGGGCGGCTACGCACTGGCACTCAGTTTCAACCTCCTGCCGGAAGACCTTCGCCCAAAGGCAGCTCAATACCTCGTCGAAAACATCCGCCGCTACCAGAATCACCTGTCCACCGGCATTCAGACTTCGCACCGTGCCATGCTTGAATTGACCCGTTATGGTTACAGCGATGTCGGCTGGCAATTGCTCAACAACCGCACCTTCCCATCGTGGCTTTACATGATCGACAATGGCGCCACCACCATCTGGGAACGCTGGGATGGATACGTCAAAGGCCGCGGCTTCCAGGACGCCGGCATGAATTCCTTCAACCACTGGGCCTTTGGTGCTGTCGGCGAATGGATGTGGCGCTGCATCGGCGGACTCAATCCCGATGACGCCCAGCCCGGCTGGAAACACTTCACGATCGCCCCCAAACCCGGCGGCGGCGTAACGCGGGCCAGCGCCGAGTATCAATCCATTCGCGGTCCGATTGCCGCCGACTGGCATCTGGAAGATGGCCATATCATTCTGAAAGCAACGATTCCGCCGAACACCACCGCCACCATTTATGTGCCGACCAGCCGGCCCAATGATGTTACCGAGTCAGGCCGTCCGGTTGAGCAGGCCAAAGGCCTCAAGTTCCTTCGCACCGAAAAAGACGCCGCAGTCTATGAAGTCGGCTCCGGCAGCTACATGTTCAAGTCCCCCTTCTCCCCCGGCACAACATCTGAAAATTAAAAAGTGAGGGCGGACCTGTGTGTCCGCCCTTTTTTCCTGTTCATTTCGACACGTAGGGGCAGGCCCCCGTGCCTGCCCTTTCTTTCACCCAGTTCTTTACGCCGCTATTTTACGAACTGTATGAACTCCGAACTACGAACTTTTCTTTATTCGTTTCAAATTTCGTGCTTCAGATTTCGAATTTTTATACCTGAATACTTGCATACCTTCATACCTGTATACCTCATTTTGTATTCTTGTATTCTTGTATTCCTGTATCCTTGTATCCTTACATCCTTACTTCCCCACCTCAAAGCTTACCGGCAATCCCTTCTCCGGCTCGACCAGCAGATTCGTCACGGTATATGACAGTTTGACCGACGCATCATCCTTGCCGCGGGCCGCTTTGACTAATTTGGTCGTCCGTGCCCCCAGCGTCAGTTTCGCAGGCCCGACCTTGCCCGTCCGCTTGAGTTCCAGATTCACAAACGCATTATTCACAATCTCAAAATAAAACGTATCGTCGGTCGTCATATACGCCGGCCGCACCGTCACGGATTTCTCAAACAGCGGCAGCAGATACTCCTGCTTGCCCACCAGCATATTCCCCACCCACACAATCGTCCGTCCCGCACGCACGGCCTCCTCGACCGCTTCCACCGTCCGCTCTTTGGCCAGCACCAGCGTCACCGTGCGGTGTTCTTCCGGCGTAAAAACTTCATTATAGAACGGCTGATGAATATCCGAATTGCCCAGCATCGTCATCCCTTTTTCCAAACACCACCGATGCGCCAGGGGATAATACGTATTGCCGTTGGCCACTTCCATCCCATGCAGCCATTGCTTGTCAAACATCGTGGATTGCACATCTTCCCACTGGCCCTTGTCCTCACCCTGCCAGGTATGATGATTCCAGAACACAAAGCCTTCCTGCTCATTGGCCACCCGCACCGAATCCAGCACATCCTTGTTGTCAATCGGGTCAATATCGTTGATAAAGATCGCATTGTAATGCCCCGGCGGCGTGCTCTTGGTAATCTCGCTGCCTTTAATCAGCAGAATATTCATCTCTTTGGCCTTGCCTGCCGCAATCGCATAGGGCCGGGCATGATTGGTCGGAATATCCTCCTTGTGCGGCTGATACTCGATATGGTCCGTCAGGGCAATCGCATCCAGCCCCTCGCGCCAGGCCTCTTCCACCCGCACCGTCGGCCAGACCACCCCATCCGAAAACACCGTATGCGTATGAAAATCACACACCAGCGTCTTGTACTCATCCGTATCCGGGAAATACCGCAGCCCCGGACGCTCCGGCACCGCCCACACACACGCCGTACACAACAACATCAACACAACCCATTTGGCAATACGCTGCTGCTTCATCTTGATTCTCCTGATTCTGTTTCCATTCCAGTTATCATAACATCTCGTCCATCAACTCATGTAGGGGCAGGCCCCCGTGCCTGCCCTTTTAGCTTTTTAAAGTTTATCATCTTAAAATTTGTTTCGTATTCCGTGCTTCGAATTTCGAATTTTTCCCATGTATACCTGCATACTTTCATACCTGTATACCTCTTTTTGTATTCCTGTCTTCTTATATTCTTGTTTCTCGCCCCCGTGCCTGCCCTTTCTTTCACCCGGTTGATTGCATCCGTAGGGGCGACCCGCAGGTCGCCCTTTTTCTCAAGCGTAGCCGAACATCCAGCTTCGATCCATTCTTAGCACAGTCGAAAGGTGGCATGGTCAAGCCCTGTTTGGCCATGACGCATCACCCCGTGCCGCAACTTTGTCATTCCCACTCCCTCTTGTCATTCCCGCGAATGCGGGTATCCATATCATTCTATGAACTACGAACTTTCCTTATGTCCTTCGTCCACTTCCCGAAACGCCCACAGCCTGACTCCGTCAGACTGTGCCACCCGTTACTCCATCACAGCGTAACGTAAGGGTGGCATGGTCAAGCCCTGCTTGGCCATGGCGCGCCACCCTGTGCCACAACTTTGTCATCCCCGCCACCAATTTATCATTCCCGCGAAAGCGGGAATCCATTTTCTACGAACTTTTTAATTTTTCAATTCCCTACGCTCTCCCTTTCGGCCTGAAAGGCCAGCTTATAATAGCCCAGGGCAACGAGGCTGTGTCGCAATTTTATTTCCGATTGCGGCTTTGTCCG
>CAZKAI010000193.1:0-5449 GCA_964550565.1 uncultured Pirellulales bacterium | reverse complement strand
GATGAGTGGATGACGCAGTATTAAGGCAGGGGAAAGGCCGGTTATTTATGCTGCCCTTACAGGGCGTGGGGAAATAATGATTTGTAACCCAGGGCGCCCTGGGCTGTTATAGGCTGGCCTTTCAGGCCGAAGTGGACGAGGGGAAATTATATCCCTTGCGTTGAGTACAAGATTATGTGAATTGATTCACCCCGTTTGCAATCCGAGGCTATTTGGATTTGTCCTTTCGAGACAGAAGGAATTAAGGCTTTGTTTACGCCTTGTATTTTCATGCCTGTAATTGTATAACTATACGTAAGAGGTATGATGCTGCCGCGCGAGGTGCAATGTATGCTGTGATGCGGACCATAGCCGCGACTCTGGCGGGAAATTTCATGTAAAATCAGTAGAATGAATGTACACTGTTGTTGTGGAAAAAGAGTTTCGGGCCGAGCATCAGTTGATGATGCCGGATGGAGTTCGGGAACCTCTGCATGGCCATCTGTGGAAGGTGGCGGCGGCGGTGGCGGCGGAAAATCTGGATGCGGCGGGTCTGGCTATCGATTTTTGTGTGGTATCGCGGCATCTGGAGGGCATTCTCGGACCTCTGACGGGGCAGAATCTGGAGCAATGCGAGCCGTTTGTGGGCATTAATGCCTCAGCGGAGCGGGTGGCTCAGTATGTGTTTGGCCGGATGGCAGGGTTGATAACGCCGCCGGCGCAGTTAATCTGGGTTGAGGTGACGGAAGCGGCCGGGTGCCGGGTACGCTATGAGCCTTAGATTGACCTTGAGGCCGCTGCAAAACAGACCGATATGATATAGGATATGGTTTGTCGGTCTGAAATTAAATTAATCTTATAGTAGAAATTATATATATGTTATGTCAGATATGTAAAGAAAACACGGCCACGATTCATTTGACCGAAATTACCCATGGGCAGCGCTGCGAGACGCATTTATGTCAACGGTGTGCCCAGCAGCAGGGGCTTGGGGCTCAGACACAGGTTCCGTTGAATGAATTGTTGAGCAGTCTGCTTCAGGCGGCCAAAACCGCAACCGATTCGCAGGAAAAAACGGTTAATTTCAGCCATCCGGATAAGACTTGTCCGGTGTGCGGGATGACGCTGCGGCGGTTCAGTGAGACCAGCCTGCTGGGATGTCCGGAGGATTATAAGCATTTTCAGAAGGAGCTGGGGCCTCTGATTGAGCGGACTCATGCGGGTCATGCCCAGCATTGCGGCAAGGTGCCCTCGCAAGCAGGGCAGGAGATGGAGAAGAAGGTGAAACTGCTGCATCTCCGGCGGCAGCTTGAGCAGGCCATTAAGGCCGAAGATTATGAAACCGCCGCGCGGCTGCGCGACCAGATCAGGCAGATTCAATGAAACCGGCACAGCTTGCCAATCAGTGCAGTTCGTGGTTTGGAGCCGAAGGGCCGGGATGGGATATTGTCATTTCATCGCGTGTGCGGCTGGCGCGAAACCTGGCGGATTACGAATTTCTATCGTGCCTGACGCCGGGACGTCAGCAGGAAATCCTCGACAAGCTCAGTGAGGCGATTTTGTCGCTGTCGCTGGGGGATGAGGTGTGTTTCATGGATGTGGACCGGGCGGCGACGCTGGAGCGGCAGTTGCTGACGGAGCGGCATTTGATCAGCCGGCAGCACGCGGCGGGCAAGGGGCCGCGCGGGGTGGTGGTCTCGGCGAAGGAATCGTTTACGGCGATGATTAACGAGGAAGACCATCTGCGGATGCAGGTGTATGCGGCGGGATTCAATCTGGGCGATTGCTGGAAGCGGATTAATGCCATCGATGATATGATTGAGCAGAAGGTGCGATATGCCTACAGCGAGCGGTGGGGGTATCTGACGGCGTGCCCGACGAATGTGGGGACGGGGATTCGGGTGTCGGTGATGCTGCATCTGCCGGCGCTGAAGATGACCGGGCAGATTGAGAAATTTGTGACCGCGGCCAAGGATGCGGATTTGGCGGTGCGGGGATTGTTCGGGGAAGGGACCGATGCCTTGGGGGATTTTTATCAGCTTTCCAACCAGGTGACGCTGGGGGTACGGGAAGAGGATGTGGTGCGGGAACTGTCGGAGACGATTGTGCCGCGGATTGTGGAGTATGAGAAGGCGGCACGGCAGATGCTTTTGGAGCAGAAGCCGCATACGCTGGATGATAAGATTCAGCGGGCGCTGGGAGTGCTCAAGAGTGCGTGCCTGATCAGTTCGCAGGAGGCATTGTATCTGCTGTCGAGTGTGCGGCTGGGGGTGAATCTCGGGCGTGTGCCGAATCTGTCGCTGACGACGATTAATGAATTATTCCTGCTGACGCAGCCGGCCCATCTGCAACTGCGGGCCGGAAAGATGCTCGATGCCGACCAGCGGGACGCCCTGCGTGCCCAGATCATCCGCCAGAAACTGGCGAATAATTAAAATTCCTGTTCAAGGTCTGCTTTAACAAATATTTTTGTGTACTGAAATTGACCTGTATATTGTCGAATGCTGGTTATTTCGGACACTATCCCTTCAATCGTTTTTTACGCTGCGGCTGCTGAAGATAATTTTGTCTTGAGACGACACGTTTGCCGGTTTCTGCTTCGAGGTTTTTTCTGGCTTTGCCCGCGACATTGCCGCCTTTGACCGCAGCTTGTTTATTTTCAATAAATCCCTGGGCATCATTGACGCGAGTGATTTCTGTTGTTGCAGCTTCGCCGAGCATCGAGAAAATCAATTCAAGGTCATTCATGTGATCCCGCAGGTTTTCGCGTTTGAGACCTTTGAGTTTTTTGTATTGCGAGGGTGTCAGGCCAAATGCTGCTTTGGAAATTTCCGCTGTCAGAATGGCATATTCCGGCTCTTCTTTGACGCCCCGATTGTTCCATTCCTCTGTGAGTTCTTCACGGATAGCGATACTTCGCATCCGTTTTTCAATCCAATCCTCGGAATATCCCTTGGCTTTGTACAATGCCCGGGTGCGTTTTGCGGCCAGTTCGGGGTCTTCGATTTCCTGTATTCGCTCATAGCCGACCCTGGCCAGCCATCGCTTGAATGGCTCGGCTTTTTGGGAGGGGATTGACTGAATAATGCGAAATATACCTTGTGTGTTAGCACAATTGGCTTTTTGTTTTCCTCCAGAGGTGTCCAATGAAAGGGTATGTACAAATTGTACCCACCCTTCGGCGAGCTGAGAGTCGCGTTTACGCATTTTATTAATATACTGTTTTGGATCAGCTGAGTCCGTTAAAGCTGCAACAACGTCTTCAATCGAAAACCACCATTCGTTGTCATGGAGGATTTTTCTGACTTGTTTGCCTTTGAACACCGCGATTTTAGTTGTTTGGGTTTCCATGGTATCATTGCTCCTAAGAATTCCAGCAGCCTTTTATTTCCGCTACAGAATTATACAATCCCCCTCCATTATCATCAATGATAATTTGAGCGGTCTCGAATAGGATACTTTTTTGAGATGGTTTATATGAGGGCCGGATCCGGGGCTTTGAGGTCATTTCCCAGAATATGAGCCGCTTCACGGCAGCCGCCATCACAGTGCGGATTCAGATTGCATCCTGCACACATCTGCGGCAGGTAGTCTTTCTGGATGAACTGCTTCCAGTAGGGATTGGTTTTCAAGTGCTCGAGCTGGTCGATATGATTGAGGCGAATGGGGGAATGATTGCAGACCCGAGTAAAACCGGAGGGATCAATCACAAAAAAATCACGGGCCGCCGAGCAGCGGCTTGCCACTTGGAGATTTTTATATTTATCGGCGTCAAAGACACACTTGGGCAGCTCTGTTCCGACGTGACCTCTGCGATTAGCCTCTTTCAAAACCGATTCGGCGATATCCAGCATCTCGGGGATTTGCCGGCGGCTCAGATTTAATTCATTCGCATAGCGCAGGCCGCGTCCGCCGGGCAGAAAACGGTTCATCAGGAGGTCATCCGCCCCGGCAATCAGGGCGTGAGCGATGGTTTCGTAAAGTTCATGGATGTTTTGGCCGGTTACAGTCACGCCGACGGTGGTTTCAATACCTTTGTCTTTGGCTTTTTTGAATCCATCCAGAATTTTATGCGGATCGCCGCCGTTGGTATGATACGTGAAGGTTTTCAGTCCCGGCAGCGACAGATTCAGATGGATTTGATGTTTGGCGCATAGGTCCAGAATCTGGTTGTCGAGAATTTTGCCATTGGTCAAGAGGAATAATTTCGGCGGGGCGGAATGACTGACCAATCGGCCGTTTTTGGATTCGATATGTTCGGTGATGCAGCCGGCGGCATGGACGAGGATATCTTCGATATGTTCCTTGAGCAGCGGTTCGCCGCCGGTGAAGGCGATATTGACAATGCCCATGGTACACAGGCGGGAAATCAGGATTTTCCACTGGTCTGCGGACATTTCTGGCAGGATATCGAAACTTCCCCGGTCGTCGAACCACGGGCAGGAGCAGAACAGACACCCGTGATTGCAGCGGTAGGTCATCTCCAATACGGCGGTCGAAGGCAGAAACGATGGGGCCAGTCGTGAAAAGCTGTTGTTGGTCATGGTTGTCTGGGTCCTAATATGGTATCGATTTGCTCAAGACAATCTTCGCTTTTAAACTCGGTTGCTGTTGAATTGATACAGTTATTCTCTTTGTTCAGAAACTCTTTTAATTGATATAGATGAGCCCTGGTTATCCCGGCATAGCGATATTCTTTTGGTTCCCCGGGAAAACGAATTACTGCAATGAGCTGCGGTGTTTGAATATCGGGAGAGCAATGCCTGCAAAACTGTGACTCATCCAGTTCAATCGATATTCCGTGTATTTCTCTGACCATCCGCCTGCATTCATCCATATCGTAATGCACCAGGAAGATTGTCCTCTGGTTCTCGGCAGAGTCTATTGCTGAATCTTTGTTTAATTCTGATGGATAGATAGTTTTTTCACCGCATTTGGGGCAGACGTACTGGGCATATTGGGGTACTGCGACGACAGCATAACACATTGCCCCGGGAAAGGGCGGATGTCCGCAGTTGAATGAGGAAGATAGTAAAATGAGTACAATAATTGCTATGAGAATATAGTGCATCATTTACTCCTTTGGCTTATCCGTGTCGGACAGTTGTATGCCCAACAGTTTTTCAAGCTGCTCAAGGTGGTCTTTGACGGCGACATCATCCATTCCATCGTTGTATTTTTTATGGCCTTTCAGAAAGTGAATTAACAACTCCAAATCCTGGCTGGTTACACCTTCATGGCGATGGTCTTTTTGCATTTCGGGATAATGGATAATTAAGATTAAGCTGGGGGTTTCAATGTCGGGACTACAGTGTTTGCAGAACTGCGATTCATCCAGTTCGACAAACAGTTTGGGAACTTGTTTTATTTTTCGTCTGCAGGCATCCAACTCATAGATCAGCGCAGAGATTGCTTTGCCATTATAAATGATTTCCTTGTTTAAAGGATTTTGTTTTTGGCTGTAGTGCTG
>CAZKAI010000192.1:3238-5458 GCA_964550565.1 uncultured Pirellulales bacterium | reverse complement strand
CTGTGATTGTCTTAAGGAAAGGACCTGAACATGTGTTGCGAATGCAATAATCAGACATATCGGTTCAACATCGCAGGCATGATGACAAGTCTGGGGCTTGTCTTTGTTTTACTGCTCCTGTCTTGCCTAGTTTCCGCGGCACTTGCATCCGCCGAGAATCTGCTTGGAAATCCTTCGTTTGATATCGGAGCCAGTGCGCCGGAACATTGGGAATTCCGGTCCTGGAATCAGACCAGCCGGAACGCAGGATGGAGCGTTGACCCCTCCGGCAGGACCGGCCAATGCGTGACGATCCGCTCAACGAATGCCGACGGTGTCGATGCGGCATGGACGGCACGGGTTACCGTCCAGCCCAATACATCCTATCGACTGTCCGGGTGGATCAAGACCCAAAATGTGCAGGGGGCTACGGGGGCACTGCTCAATATCCAGAACCTGCAGCAGGTCAAAACCCGGGCGATCAACGGCACCTGCGACTGGACCGAGGTATCCACGGTTTTCAGAACCGGTGAATCCCCTGTGGAGCTGGAAATCAATTGTCTGTTTGGCGGCTGGGGCCAGTCCACGGGGCAGGCATGGTATGATGATATTTCACTGAGTCCGATACCCTTGTCCGAAGAATCCCGAGCCGTTGTGACGATTGATGCTGACGCAAAATCAACCTCTTACAGCCCCATGATTTTCGGCGGATTTATCGAACACTTCCACGATCAAATCTACGGCGGGATATTTGACCCGGGTTCTGCGTTATCCGACCCACAGGGATTCCGAAAGGATGTGATCGCGGCGATGAAGGAATTGAAGCTGTCTGTGGTGCGCTGGCCGGGCGGGTGCTTTGCCAGCGGGTATCACTGGAAAGACGGGGTAGGCCCTTCCCGTAAACCAACGCCCGACCCGGTATGGGGTACGATTGACTCCAACCAGTTCGGTACCGATGAATTTGTCGCCTGGTGCAGGCTGGTTGGAAGCGAGGCTTATTTCTGTACCAACGCAGGCAACGGAACGCCGGAAGAAATGGCCGAATGGGTTCAGTACTGTAATGCAAACACCGGCCCTGCGGCCGAGCTTCGCAAGACCGGCGGCCATGATGCACCGCTGGATGTGAGATACTGGAGCGTCGGCAATGAAAATTGGGGCGGTCATGAAATCGGCGCCAGCACTCCGGACAAGTGGGGGCCGCTGGTGCGAAGATCTGCCGAATTGATGCTGCAGGCGGATCCGGATCTGATTCTGCTGGCTGCGGCAACCGCGGATCGAAACTGGACTGCCCCCCTGCTCAAGGCCGCCGGAGAGTATCTTGACTATGTGTGCATCCATGGATATTGGCTGGCGACCTGGGAAACCAACGCGACACCAGATTACCTGACCTGCATCATGGAATCGCAGAAGCCCGAGCAAACCATTACCGATGTGATTGACATTCTTGAAGAAACCGGCCACCGCGGCAAGATTAAAATTGCCTTTGACGAATGGAACCTGCGGGGCTGGCATCACCCGGGTTTCCCGCGGAAGACTTTTGGGAATCCTGACGATCCCGAAGTCAAAAGGCTGATTGCCGCCCGGGATAAAAATGCGATAGCCTCGCAATATACTATGGCTGATGCGCTTTTTTCGGCCTCGTTTCTTAATGCCTGTCTGCGTCATGCCGATGATGTCGGGATGGCCAATATCGCACCCATCGTGAATACCCGCGGTCCCCTGTACGTGCACCCGAAGGGGATTGTCAGGCGGACAACGTTTCATGTTCTTGCGATGTATGCCAACCTGCTGGATAAGCAGGTCATGGATTCGGCAGTCACCTCCGGGATGCTGACGCACGGCGAGCGGTTCGTTCCCATGGTGGATGCAGTCGTTACATGCGATGAGGCAAAGCAGACCTTCTCCATCGCGATGGTGAACCGCCATCCCTCAAAACCCGCCGACTGCACGATTCAATTGAAAGACAGGGTCCTGGAAGGCCAGTTCGATGCGGTTGTCCTGAGCGGGCGTTCACCTGACGATTACAACGATATTCAACATCCGGATCGTGTGGTTCCTGAGTCAAAGAAAATGATGTTCAGGCAGAATACCGTATCTCTGCCCCCGCACTCGCTGACCATTGTAAAAATCCGCTGAGCGTCAATCCTGGCGCGGGAATTTTTCGGCTGCCAGTGGAAATGACATGGGCCAGCCTGAATTGCCCGGCAGGGAATTGACTTCCCTGAAAAAATGGGCATAATA
>CAZKAI010000192.1:0-3138 GCA_964550565.1 uncultured Pirellulales bacterium | reverse complement strand
GAACTCGAACAGGATATCCGCTCGACCGGCTTCTATCGCAACAAGGCCGCCAGCATCCAGAAGGCCTGCCAGACCCTGATTGACAACTTCGGCGGAAAAGTCCCTCAGACCATGGAGGAGCTGCTGACCCTTAATGGCGTGGGGCGTAAAACCGCCAATGTGATTCTGGGTAACTGCTTCGGCGTTCAGGGCATTGTCTGCGATACCCACATGATTCGCCTGGCGCGCCGGCTGGGATTATCGTCCAATAGCGACCCGGTCAAGCTGGAGTTCGACCTGATGGATATCGTACCCAAAGAAAAACACGGCGGCTGGACATTGTTTAGCCACTGTATCGTCTTTCACGGTCGCGCCTGCTGCAAGGCCCGCAAGCCGGATTGCCCCGCCTGCCCGATTGCCCAATATTGCCCTGCGGCAAATCAGCCAAACTTATGGTGAACACGCAACTGGTTTTGGTCGATATATCTGTAACTGTTGTGAACCAACCAACGTATTGTCCGATAAAAAGGTGCTTATGACTGATTATTCAAAGATTGCTGCGGAAGAAACCTGGCGCGTGTTCCGAATTATGGCCGAGTTTGTGGAAGGATTTGAGCTGCTATCTCAAATCGGACCCGCAGTATCCATATTCGGCTCCGCTCGGACTGAGCCGGGCACGAAATATTATGAGCTGGCCGTTGAGACCGCCCGAGCCTGCGGCCAGGCGGGATTTGCCGTCATCACCGGCGGCGGCGGCGGAATCATGGAAGCCGCCAACAAAGGGGCTCGCGAGGCCGGCGTCAAGAGCGTCGGGCTTAACATCGAGCTGCCGCATGAGCAGGTGCCCAACAAATTCCAGAATATGTCCCTGCATTTCCGGTACTTTTTCTGCCGCAAGGTCATGTTCCTCAAATACGCCCACGGCTTTATCACCATGCCCGGCGGATTCGGAACCATGGATGAATTATTTGAAGCGCTGGTCCTGATTCAGACCCTTAAGCAGGCCTATTTCCCGGTCATCTGCATGGGTTCTGATTACTGGAATGGGTTGTTTGAGTGGGTGGACAAGACCATGCTCAAAAAGAACGGCTATATCGACGAATCCGACATGAACGTCTTTACCCTGTGCGATGACCCGCAGGAAGCGGTCAAGATCATCACCGACTTCCATAAAGCCAATGGCCGCGGCGGCCTCAAACAACCGCCGGGCATCAAACGCACCTGGAACGGATTTCAATAAACATAAGCCTGCTGATCCTACTTGACATTTTCCGATTTGTCGCGGCTAAGTACAGCAGCGTCAACCACTTGCTTCTTTTGCTCGCGGAATAATCATACCCGTTGGGTATCCATTAAAAAAGGCTGCCAGAGATAATCCTGACAGCCTTTTTCGTTTCTGTTTGAAATGATGACTATATCTTTTTGCCGGTAACTTTCTGAGTGACCGTGGCCGGGGTATCTGTACCTTCGCCCGGACGTCCCATCGCAGGACTGGTCATTTCACCGGTCAGTTTATCGCCATCGATCTGGCCTTTGAACTGATTTTCAAAGCTTCTTTCGCCAAAGCTCATCTTGACGGTGAAGCTGATGTTCTTGTCTTCCATCGCCACTTTGTCCACGGCAACCGGGCCATACAGAGCGCTCATATCCGGCATAACCATCAGCCACTGAGTCCGTTCGCCGCGTTCTGAGGCTATCGTCAATTCCCAGGTTCCGACCAAAGCTCCGCCAACCCGTTTGCCTTCGATCGGGTTTTCGCCGCGCTGGGTTTTCATGATGCCTGAAATCGTATCGCCTTTGGCAGTCAGTTCATAGGTCATTTCACGCGTCTGAGCGGGTTGAGCCTGGGCATCCTGGCCTTCTCTCTGGCGGCCCTGCATGGTGCGTTTGAAGGTCAGCTTCCCGTCGGCATAAGCCACATCGGTCGCTGGTGTTTCGCCGCGCTGAGTCTTCCAGATGGCTGCAAACTTGCCGTCTTTATCCTGACTGACCATCAGGGTCGAGGTCATCGTCTGGTCGCCGCGCTGGGTCTGGAATTCCCAGTTGCCCACAACCGCCGGCTTGGCCTTCATCAAGGCGCCTTCAAGATCAAAATCACCAAAATCACTGGAAGTCGCGCCCTTGAGCTTGCCGTCTTTGATCGTGCCGGTAAAAGTCGATACAGATTCTTCGCCGCCCCGTCGGTTAGTCTGAGAATAGGTCAGCTTGTCGCCATCGAGCTTGATGTCCTTTAATTCACTGGCCCCAAAAAAGCTGATTGCCTTGCCGACGAGTTTGCCTTCCTTGTCTTTGGAAAAGGACAGAAGGGATTCCATCGCCCGGCCATTAAAGTCCGCCTTGACCTGCCAGATGCCGACGATATCGACATCGGCTGCAACCGCTGCAGGAACCATCCAACACACTGCCATCAGCCCTGCGATTGTAAGTAATGCTGTTTTTTTCATGCTACACTCTCCTTACACTCTGATAGATTTGATATGTACCCGACTACATTGCCGAGCATGTCTGTCTGTTTTTGGACGCTTCATATCCTGACCTTACTTATTATGGTAGATATATGAAAGACGCCGGGCATAATGCAGATATTTCATTTTTTTCAATTTTTTGACGGAATTGCAGTTTGTTTGTAGTCGCAATAGGGTTGCGACCGGCCGGATAAGTGGTATAATCAATTTTTTGCTGACATCTCGGACAACGAAGGAATAATCGATAAAAACAGGAGGTAATTATGGATTCAACACAGTCACAATCGGCGGAGTGCTGCCCGCAATTTAATCCCGAAGGCTGGGACGGCAAGACATGGATTTGGCAAGACAAACTTTTTATGCAGGATGATGTCCGGGCATTATTTCATATTCCGCTCAATATGGGCACGGTCATCCCCCGGATGTGGAACCAGATACAGGGGGCTCAGGCGGCGGTACCCATGAAGGACTTCGTGATGCTGGCCTGCGATCCGACACCGTGGAAAACGGAACTGTATTTCAACGTGACCAAAGATGTGCCGGGAGCAAAAATGGTCCGGTTGTCAGGGACGTATTTGACGAAGGTTTTTGATGGACCGTACCGCGATGCCCCCAAGTGGCTCAAACAGACAGAACAGTATCTCACCGGCCAGAATAAAAAGGCATCCAAATATTATTTCTACTACACCACCTG
>CAZKAI010000191.1:1444-5534 GCA_964550565.1 uncultured Pirellulales bacterium | reverse complement strand
TTCGACCAGATTTATGGGATTAAATAATCAACGGAACGATCAAGGAGAAAGCGGCCGGTTATGATGGCCGGCCGCCCTGTACGATGAAAACACGGAATAAACCAACCCATGTGCTTCCCGGCTTTGGGCTGACGCTCGGATTTTCGGCGTTCTATTTGTGCCTGATTGTCCTGATACCGCTGTCGGCTTTATTTGTATCCGCGTTACGCATGGATGCCGGTCAGTTTTGGGAAACCATTACGTCCCCGCGCGTGCTGGCGTCCTATCGGCTGACGTTTGGGGCATCGTTTGTCGCCGCAATCATCAATGCCGTCTTCGGACTGCTGGTGGCGTGGGTTCTGGTACGGTATCGGTTTGCCGGCCGCAAGCTGATTGATGCGATGGTGGATTTGCCATTTGCATTGCCGACGGCGGTGGCAGGCATTGCCCTGACGACGATTTATGCTCCCAATGGCTGGATGGGGCGTCTGCTGGCTCCGCTGGGAGTTAAGGCGGCATTTACGCCGCTGGGGATTGTGATTGCCCTGACTTTTATCGGGCTGCCGTTTGTCGTACGCACGGTGCAGCCGGTGCTGGAAGACCTCGGCACGGAAATCGAAGAGGCCGCAGCCAGCCTGGGTGCGACTCCCTTCCAGGCCTTTCGACGGGTGCTCTTTCCCGAATTGCTGCCGTCCCTGCTGACGGGATTTGCCCTGGCATTCGCTCGGGCGCTGGGCGAATACGGCTCAGTCGTTTTCATCGCGGGCAATATGCCGATGAAAACGGAGATTACGCCGTTGCTGATTATCACCAAGCTGGAGCAGTACGATTACGCCGGGGCGACGGCAATTGCACTGGTGATGCTGGTGCTGTCGTTTATTCTGCTGCTGACGATTAATCTTTTGCAGCGCTGGGCGCAAAGGAGCAGGCAATGTCAATAACCCACACTCAATCTGATCTGCGTCAGACGCATCCTGCATACAGGGGACGATGGACACCGGTGGTTCTGACGACGATAGCGGTACTGTTTCTCGGCGTGTTTTTAATGCTGCCGCTGGCGGCGGTATTTGTGGAGGCTTTTCGCAAGGGCATCGGAGTTTATTTGCAGTCCTTTACCGACCCGGATGCACGTTCGGCGATGCGGCTGACGCTGCTGGTTACGCTGGTGGTCATTCCGCTGAATCTGGTCTTTGGCGTAGCGGCGTCCTGGGCGATAACCAAATTCGAGTTTTACGGCAAAGGCCTATTGCTGACTCTGATTGATTTGCCGTTCGCGATTTCGCCGGTTATTTCGGGCGTCATCTTTGTGATGCTGTTCGGGCTTAATGGCTGGTTTGGCCCCTGGTTGATTGAACACAACATCAAGATTATCTTTGCCGTGCCGGGGATTGTTCTGGCGACCCTGTTTGTGACGTTTCCATTTATCGCGCGGGAATTGATCCCGCTGATGCAGTCGCAGGGCACCGAACAGGAACAAGCCGCGCTGGTCCTGGGTGCCAGCGGCTGGCAGATGTTCCGCAGGATAACCCTGCCCAATATCAAGTGGGGCCTGCTGTATGGTGTTATCCTCTGCAATGCCCGGGCGATCGGCGAATTCGGGGCGGTATCGGTGGTCTCCGGCCACATCCGCGGCCAGACCAACACAATCCCGCTGCATATTGAGATTCTTTATAACGAGTATAATTTTGTCGGGGCGTTTGCAATGGCTTCGCTGCTGACCCTGCTGGCGCTGGTCACGCTGGCGGCCAAGACCCTTGTGGAATGGAAGACCAGAAAAGATCAGGCCAAAGCCGTAATCGGAGGCATTCGATGAGTATTCAGATAACCAATATCAGTAAGACATTCGGTCCGTTTACCGCGTTGAAAAATGTCAGCCTGACGATTCGTAACGGCGAGCTGGTGGCCCTGCTGGGGCCGTCCGGCTGCGGCAAGACAACCCTGCTCCGGATTATTGCCGGGCTGGAGCAGGCCGACCCCGGCAGCGGGCCGGTTCTGTTCCATGATGATGACGTCAGCACCCAGTCCGTCCGGCAGCGTCGTGTGGGCTTTGTCTTTCAGCATTATTCGCTGTTTCGGCACATGAACATCTTTGAAAATGTGGCATTCGGTCTGACGGTCCGCCCTCGTAAATATCGCCCGAGCAAAGACGAAATTCGGGAGCGTGTTCATACACTGCTCAAGCTGGTACAATTAGAACGCCACGCCGGGATGTATCCGCACCAGCTTTCCGGCGGTCAGCGGCAGCGTGTGGCGCTGGCCCGGTCGCTGGCGGTTGAGCCCAAAATCCTGCTGCTGGATGAACCATTCGGGGCGCTGGATGCCAAGGTCCGCAAGGAATTGCGGCAATGGCTGCGGAAGCTCCACGATGAGATGTCCATCACCAGCGTCTTTGTCACCCACGACCAGGAAGAAGCCCTCGAAGTAGCCGACCGGGTTGCGGTGCTCAATGCCGGACGGATTGAACAGATTGGCGCCCCGGAGGACGTTTATGATAATCCGGCCAATCCTTTCGTGTTCAACTTTCTGGGCAATGTCAATATTTTTCATTGCCGTGCCGGGGAGGGCCGGATTCATACGGATGCCGTACAGGCATCTTCCGCGGTTACGGGTGGCGCCGCATACGTCCGGCCGCATGATGTAGGCATTACCCGGGCGGCCATTGCCGATTCTATTGCGGCCAGGGTAGTGCATATTGCCGCCGTTGGGCCGATTGCCCGGATACAGCTTGCCCGGCAGGATACGCAGGAGATTGTGGAAGCCGAGATTACCCGTCAGCATTATAATGAATTAATGCTGCACGCAGGCGAATCCGTCTTTATTCAATTAAAAAATGCCCGTTTTTTTGCGGACGATTACTCTATATAATACGTATAACTTCTGGTCGTATATAATTTCACGACAGGTTTAACCCGGAAAGGAAAGGATTGGATTATGGCAGACATCTATGACAACATCATACAGGCAGTGGGCAGAACCCCGCTGGTAAAAGTCAATAAACTGATTCCCGGCGGCAGGGTGCTGGCCAAACTGGAGAGCCGCAATCCGCTGGCTTCTGTCAAGGACCGGATTGGTGCGGCGATGATTGAAGCGGGAGAGCGGGCCGGAAAGATCACCAATAAAACTGTGATTATTGAGCCGACCAGCGGCAATACCGGGATTGCTTTGGCTTTTGTCTGCGCGGTCAAGGGATATCGCCTGTTTTTGACGATGCCGGATTCAATGAGCATTGAACGCCGCAAGGTGCTCAAGGCGCTCGGGGCTGAATTGATATTAACCCCGGCAGCCAAAGGGATGAAAGGGGCGGTCGCTGCCGCACTGGAAATCGCTTCCGCTGAAACCAATTCCTTTGTGCCGCAGCAGTTTGAAAATCCTGCCAATCCCGAGGCCCATAGGCGGACCACCGCTGAGGAAATCTGGGCGGATACACAGGGCAAAGTCGATATGGTTGTCTCCGGTGTCGGCACCGGCGGAACGATTACCGGCATTGCCGAGTTAATCAAGTCTCGCAATCCTGCATTCAAAGCGATTGCGGTCGAGCCGGCCCAGAGTCCTGTCCTGACCCAAACGCTGAGCGGACAGGAAGTCAAACCCGGCCCGCACAAGATTCAGGGTATCGGAGCGGGATTTGTTCCAAAGACCCTGAATCTCAACATCGTCGATGAGGTGGTTACGGTGGATCAGGATGAGGCTATTGACTGGGCGCGGCGTGCGGCAAAACTCGAAGGATTGTTTGTCGGCATCTCTTCCGGTGCAGCGCTGCGTGCGGCGGATATTGTTGCGTCCCGGCCGGAAAACAAAGACAAGACCATTGTCGTGATTATTCCCAGTTTCGGCGAGCGGTATCTATCATCGGTCTTGTTTGCCGATATTGTCGCCTGATATATGGCGGAATAAGACACTTTACGGAGAAACTATGAAATTTGCAACCAAAGCCATTCGGACCGGCCAGGAGCCGGACCCAACAACCGGGTCAGTCATCGTCCCGATTTATCAGAGTGCCAATTTTGTGTTCAAAGACGTCGGCAAACCCAGCGCCTTTGAATATTCCCGCAGCGGCAATCCGACGCGGGCGGCGTACGAAAAATGCCTGGCTGCACTGGAAGAGGGGCAG
>CAZKAI010000191.1:0-1344 GCA_964550565.1 uncultured Pirellulales bacterium | reverse complement strand
GTGGATGTTCGGGCGGTGGTCGCCATTGCCCGCAGGCATCAGATTCTGGTGGCGGCGGATAATACCTTCTCATCGCCGTATTTTCAGCGTCCGCTGACCCAGGGGGTGGATGTGGTGATTCACAGTACCACCAAATACATCAGCGGCCACTCGGATGTCATCGGCGGGGCGCTGGTCACAAAAGACCCGGCCCTCCACGCCAAATATGCCTTTTATCAGAATGCGGTCGGGGCTGTGCCGGGGGCGTTTGATTGCTGGCTGAGTCTGCGCGGCATTAAAACGCTTGCGGTACGGATGCGAAAGCATGAAGAAAACGCCAATCAGATAGCCGGGTGGCTGGCCGGCCATCCCAAAGCCGCCGGCGTAATCTATCCCGGCCTGAAAAGTCACCCTCAGCACGCGCTTGCCAAATCGCAGATGGAAGGTTTTGGCGCCATGATTACCTTCCAGTTGTCCGGCGGTCTCAAGGCGGTGGAATCGTTTGTCAAAGGGCTTGAGGTCTTCCTGTTTGCCGAAAGTCTGGGAGGTGTGGAATCGCTGGTCTGCCATCCGTGGACAATGAGCCACGGCGTGATGAGCCCCAACGAAAAGAAAAAAATCGGCATCACCGAAGGCACCATCCGCCTGTCCATTGGCATCGAAGATGTGGAGGATTTGATTGCCGACCTGGAGCGGGCGTTGAGCCGGGTGCATACTTAACAAGTATCATTTTGCCTCGAGGATGGCTGAATCATAGAATCATAGAGACAATTCCAAACGGCAGTGCCATTCGCAGTTGTTCTTATGTATGGGCATAAAAAAAGCCCCGTCGGATGACGGGGCTTTGTGTTGGTGTTACATTGGAATACGCTGAACGTAAAAGGCTTATTTCTTACGACGCAGCAGCAGTCCACCCAGTGCCAGCAGAGCCATTGTTGCCGGTTCGGGAACGGCATTGACCGCAATTTCATCAATCTGTGATATTGCAGTGCCCGTACTCGTCACGAGAATGCCCAGAGTTCCACCGACCGATTCCGGAGTGGCTGCAATTCCAGTGGTGCTGTTATACCAGACATGCTGAGCCATCCAGTCGCTGTTAATGCCCTGTACATAGGATCCGAATACATTGGCAGGATTGTCATAGAACAGTGAGACTGTCCATTCACCAGCGCCTGTCCAACCCCAGCGGGCAGCGATATATGAAATGTTAAATACATCACCCGCCTGAATGGTGTAGGCGCTCATCGTGTAGGCGGCGTCACCCGAACTCATAAAGCCTGCATTCTGATAACCATAATCGGTAAGCCACCAGCCGACATTGGCTGCCTCAACCCCTGCGTCGTTCAGCGGGCCGGCAGCGCCGTT
>CAZKAI010000190.1:0-5666 GCA_964550565.1 uncultured Pirellulales bacterium | reverse complement strand
TGCGTTGCGACAAACACATCCCCTTCGAAAAAATCCGCCCCGTCCTGGCCGGCATTGCTCAGAGTCGAGCCGAAAAAATCCAGTGGGCCGCATTTAACGAATAAACACCGGTTTTGTCTGCCATTCGTATAACAATCCAATTGGGTCCATTTGGCCGGGGAAGTATTCTCGCTTAGATTTTGTTAGTCACGTTTTTGTTTCCCTGATTATGAGTATCTCTTGGGAATGTAACAACAAAATGGGTTCCGATATCATGATTCGATTCAACGTGAATCCGGCCGGAATGCTGGGTGACGATTTCTTTGGCTATGGCCAGGCCCAGGCCGCTGCCGCCTGAGTTTCGATCACGTGCCTTACTGACACGATAAAAACGATCAAACAGCAGGCTGCATTCTTCTTCGGGGATATTCCCGCCTTCGTCGTGCACCGTAATGGTGACTGATTTGTCCTGCATTTCCATTGCGACTGAAATGGTTGTTTTGGGCGGGGCATATTTGATTGCATTATCGATTAAATTATTGAATAAACACTGAAGCTGTTCCCGGTTACCATAAATTTCCACCGGACATAAATCCGGTTTCAAAAAGAACCCCTTTTCCTCGAGAAGCGGTTTGTGATATTCAATGACCTCCTCAATCACCTCTTTCATATTTATAAAACCCCGCTGGGTGATGGAGGTTGGACTTTCGATGCGGGATAATTCCAATAACTGGCTGACAAGGGTGTCGAACCTGTCAACATCTTCCAGGGCGTGGGCAATGGTATTTTCATAGTACCCAGCGTCGCGTTTTTTTATTTGAGCAAGCTGTAATGTGCTTTTAACCAGAGCAATAGGGGTTTTTAGTTCATGGGCTGCATCAGAAATAAATCGTTTCTGTTCACCCATTGCTTTTGCCAGGCGGGCCAGCATGTCCTCCCATGATTTGACGAACGGTTCCATTTCCAGATGAATGTCTGAATGCTGCAGATTCATTGCTGCAATATCCGACTCTTTTACATGACTCATCTGCTCGGCCAGAGAATTGATTGGTTTCAATCCCCACCGTAAAATCTGCTGGGTCAATCCCCACGCTGCCCATATCACAATAACTCCTGCAATAAGCAGAACCCTGACGAATTCTGCTACTTCATGATACGCCGCATGACTGTTGACAGACAAAGCGACGTTTACAATTCGAGGCGGGGAGGCTGTGTTATGGGGCATTGAATAGCGTGCCCAGATTGCTCGATAGGATTTATTCTCAATATTCAAATCGAGCAGGACCGATTCATCCAGACGGGGGGATAATACTGTTTTTCGTTTAAACTCGCTGTGCAGGTCAGAAGTGATAAAAATGTCGCTTTGTTTATTGGTATCATCTTCAAACCAAACATGATAATTGCAGCTTCCAAAGGTGGCCTGAGATTTCAGAATGGCCAATACTTCCTTTTGTGTATCTGAGGCAGAATCCCCCTGCGCCGTCAGCAGTTCCTTGATTTGCTGCAAATCCGATTGCAGCGATAAATCCATGCTTGTCCAAAGGCCCTCTTTAAACTCATAATAGGCAATACCTGACAGAACTGAGATGACAATCGTTATCAAAACGGCGATGCAAGCGCCAATTCGTGCTTTCAATGACCGTAATTTCATGAAATCAACCCTCCAGAATGTATCCCTGACCCCGGAGGGTTTTTATTACATTATATTTTTTTTGCGGATCAATTTTCTTCCGCAGCGTAGAGACATAAACCTCGATCACATTGGAGAACCGTTCCCAGTTGAAGTCGTATAAATGTTCCAGCAGTTCTTCCTTGGAAACCACCTGGCCGGCACGCAAAGCCAGATATTCGAGCGTATGATATTCCATAGGTGACAAAATGATGTGGTTTCCATTCATGGTTACTCTGCGGGCCAGGATATCAATAACCAGCGGGCCGATATTCATAATAGGATTTGCCTTGCCGTATGAACGTCTGATTAAAGCCTTGCAACGGGCAACAAACTCTCCTATGTCGAAGGGTTTAGTCAGATAATCATCGCTCCCGCAGTCAAGTCCCTTAACCACATCAGAGGGAGTGTCACAAGCTGTTAGAATCAAGACAGGTGTGGTGTTTCTCTGTGTTCGGATGGTTTTGAGAATGTCCAGACCGTGCATTCCCGGAAGCCGCAGATCCAGTACTATCAAATCATAAGAATTGGACTGTGCCATGTGCAGACCATCAATTCCGTCAAATGACAAATCCACCGCATATCTCTCATGCTCGATGAGAACCTCAGAGATATTTTGCGCGAGACGTTTTTCGTCTTCTATAATCAACACACGCATGGAAAATTCCTGTAAGTTGCGACAGATTACATTCTTTTTTTACTATAGCTCATGCACGCCCGAAAAAAAATACAAAAAATCTTTCTTCTTAAGGTTGTCTTAAGGAATGGATTGTATAGTACTTCACAAACACTGTGAAGTTTGATTGGTAAAAAAGAGGCAGTACGTCTTGTAAGGGATGGAATCTTATTGCGTTTGGATCAAAGGATCAGAGTTCAAATTGCTGCGGAGCAAATAATGGTAAAAATCATGGAAGGTTATGCAAATCGTTTCAGACAAAAGAGTCATTCCAAAAGAACAATTCAATCCAGACAGTTATTGTCCGTTATTATTCCAGCTTTTAATGAAGAATCCAGGCTGCCGGAGACACTCAGACAGATGGAGCCGCTGACAAAGCAATTTCCCATCGAAATCATTGTGGTTTGCGATGGCTGTACGGATAACACTCGGGACATCGCAATTCAATGGATAGACCGATTACCCCTCTATATTATTGCTTATCCTGAAAACAAAGGCAAGGGATATGCAATTCAGCAGGGGGTACTCTGTTCGCGAGGTCAGATTGTCGCATTTATGGATGCGGATGGTTCGACGCCTCCGTCGGAATTGATACGCCTTGTTGCCCCCATTCTATTGGGGGATGCCGGCATTGTGATCGGTTCCCGGCGGGCTTATGGGGCCATCCTAAAAAAACAGCCGATGTATCGGCGTATTTTGGGAAACCTGCTGTCGGCTGCGGCACGCAGCTTCCTTTCGCTTCCATACCGGGATACCCAGTGCGGCTTTAAGCTGTTTCGTCGTGAATATGCATTGGATTTATTCAAGGACATGCAGTTTACGGGATTTGAGTTTGATCTGGACATCCTGTACCGTGCCCACAGAAAAAAAATACCGATTGTTGAGACGGGAGTTGTCTGGGAAGATCGCAAGGGCTCCAAGGTCAATCCGATTCGTGATGGATTCCGTATGCTCAGGTCCATGATATTAATAAAACAACAAAAACGAATGGTAGTGTCTCCCGATAAAAATAGAATTCACGTCCCGGATCCATCTTACCCCTATGTCAACGCCTCAACAAACTGAAACAAACCCGTATCATGGCTGTTTTTTATGGATTGTGCTGCTGCTTGCCGCTCGGTGTGCGGTTATGCCGTTTATGCCGCTGGCGGATCCTACTGAAGGCCGATATGCCCTGATTGCCAGAGAAATGGCGGTTTCAGGGGATTGGATTACGCCGCAACTCTGGGTGGATGGTCAGAAAGTGCCTTTTTTAGGAAAACCTCCGCTGTATTTCTGGTGTTCAGCGGGATGTATGAAACTATTCGGACTCAACGAATTTTCAGCGCGATTGCCCGGGATTCTTTCGTTTGCGATAACTCTGTTGATTGTGTGGGCCGTACTCCGACGCTATACAACGGAAGAAATCGGCTGGCGAGCCGTATTTCTGATTCTGTCCAGTGCGGTTCTATTTGTTGCCAGCGGGGTTGTGATTGTGGATATGATGGTCACGATGACGGTAACCGGCGCTTTATTCAGCTATTTCGCCTTTACCCGAGAAAACAGGTCCACAGCTCGGAGGTGCTGGAGTGTACTGGTTTTCGTCATGCTTGCACTGGGATTCATGACCAAAGGACCGGTTGCGATTGTACTGTTTGGTCTTCCGGTTTTGCTTTGGACGATGTGGTTTGGACGATGGAAAGAGATTCTGGTGCAGGAATGGTATTGGGGAATAACTCTCTTTGCGGTGATAATCGTGCCATGGTTTATTCTGGCCGAGCAGAAAAATCCCGGTTTTATTCGGTATTTTTTTGTGAATGAAAATTTTCTGAGATTTGTTGTACATGAATACGGTGACAAATACGGATCCGGCCATGAACACATTCGCGGCACAGCTCTCTGGATGATGCTGGCATCTGCAGTTCCCTGGAGTATTTATATCTTATATCGCCTGTTTGAGGAAAGAAAGCATTTATCATTCAAAGCGTTGTTTCTATATGAGGGAGCGTCTTTGTTTTTGTGTGTCTTTGCGGCCAATACGCTGTTCTGGGTTATGGCACGACAGCTTTTAATTGCTTATCTGTTTCCAGCGGTACCTGCATTTGCGGCATGGCTGTCCATTCTTATATCCCGCTACCCTTGTTTAAGGGCCCAAACCGACCCGATATTTAAAAGAACATCCATCGTTATTGGCTGGTGTATCGTTTTGGCGATTCTGATATCCATCCCATTAACGGCCCATCATTCCACGAAATACATTATCAAAAAAGCCCACACTTTTTCAGATGGCAAGCAATATGGTCTGTATTTTGTTCGGCGTATCCCTTATTCAGCCTATTTTTATGATAGCAATGCTATTATTGCCCATCCGACTGAATCGGTGGAGGACAGTATGAATTATCCTCATTCAAATAATCCATTGTTTTATATTGCAGAAAAAAAGTACTGGACAGAACTGCCGGATTCTTATCGGCGGACGGTTTCTGTTCTGTCTGAGGGGAGTAAATACATTCTTTATGATGTGGAACAAAAAGCCAGATGAGGCAGCAAAATCAATTCATGGCTTTTAAGCAGAAGAAATCATCCGCTATTTTTGAAGGATTTCTTCGGCATTCGTCTCGGTGCAACAGATTATATGCTCAGCATTGGGTTCGAGCATGATTCTAATAATCATTTTGATAAAGGATTTGAAAAATGATTCAGGCCGAAAAACAGAAAAATGTTGTCAAGGGGTCCAGATGTAGTCAATTACTTCATGTGCTGCCTCTGTTAGTCCTGTTTGCGACACTCACTTTCACGTCAGGTTGTACAGAAATGGTAATTCTTGCCGGCGAGAAGGCCTATGCTCACCTCCGGGGGGATCTACTGGGCATCATCCCTGAGAAATTGGACACAGTTTATGCTGCCTCTCTGGAAGCTGCGACGCATTTGGATCATTATCAGGTCCTTGACCATAAATTGACGGCGATCAATGGTACGATTACGGCCCTCGACAGGGATGCTGAAAAAACAACCATCGAACTGACAAGGACTGAAACCGATGGTACTCAAGTCCAGATCAGAATCGGAGCCTTCGGCGATAAGATAAAATCTGTTTATCTCTATGATAGTATCCGGCAGCAATTAAACACGCCCAAGGTCGCTCGTGCGCCTTTTTAGCGTGACACTCTGATTCCTGTCGGAAGAATGATTGTCGGATATTACCCAGGATAGCTCAGTAGGCTGGGATTGTGTTGAAATGCCCTCGTGCATGGACATGAGCTTGCAGGGGCTGCCTCAAGCGAGCAGATTGTCGAGAAAGCGAGCCTGAAAAATATTTTTAATAAAATTTTCTTGCATAGCCGATAGGAGAAATTGTAGAAT
>CAZKAI010000189.1:0-5826 GCA_964550565.1 uncultured Pirellulales bacterium | reverse complement strand
ACGGATTAGGGGGGGCAGAAGATTTGAGATTTGAAATTTCAAAAGGGGGAAGCAAGCAGAATAAATACGGTGGGATTTAAAGGATTTCGACGGCCAGGAGGGTGATGTCGTCGACTTCGGCGGAACTGCGGCGCCAGCGGGTGATGGCGCTTTCGAGGGTGGACATCATGGACATGACGGGGCTGTCGCAGAGGTTCAAAAACAGGTCGGTGAATCGGAATATGCCGCCGTTGTCCACTTCGCCGATCAGCGGTTCCACGCCGTCGGAGTACAGCAGAATCTTATCGCCGGACTGGACCGGGACGAGGACCTGTTCGAATTCCATCTCCTCGAATACGCCCAGTAGTCCACCGCGACTGTGCAGTTGCTGGGGGTCCTGGCCGGGACGCAGCAGAAGCGGGTAGGGGTGGCCGGCGCGGGCGAACGACAGTTCCATCGTGTCGGTATTCAGTTGGCAGCAGCAGGCGGTGGCGAACAGACAGCCCTTGAGGTGCTGCTGAATCATCTGCCGATTGAGGTGGTTCAGGACCTCTCTGGGCGGGAAAATGTGATACTGATTGCCGTGTGTTTCACGCAGCACGGCACTATGTTTGAGAAACATCGTCAGCAGAGCGGCGGGCACCGAATGGCCCACGGCGTCGGCGATGTAAAAGCCGATGTGAGTTTCATCGAGGCGGGCAGCGTCGAAGATATCGCCCGAGACCCACTCTGCGGGGTGATAGACGTGGGCAAAGCGGACCCTGTCGGTGGCCGGCAGTGTCTGGGGGAGGAAGTTACGCTGGACGGCGCCGGCGATTTTGAGCTGTTCCTGGAGCTGACGCTGCTGCTCTTCCTGCTGGGGGATTTCGGCCAGGGCCAGGGCAAAGCACATCGCGGATTCGATGCGGGCCCAGACCTCTTCGATAGAGGAACTGCGGATTTTGGAGGCCAGGCGAAAACGGCTGAATTCCATTGACACCGGCCAGTTGAGCAGAATGACCGGGATGTTGGCCTGGTCCAGCAGGCGAATCTTCTCGTCGAGCTGTTTCCAATTGATGAGGTGGACATCGCCGGCGTCCAGCAGGACTGCACCCGGCTTGAAGGTTTTGGGGTCGGCTTCGAAAAAGCAGGGCAGGTCGATCAGCCGGCCGGGCCATTGGCGTGCGGCAAGGCGTGTGCGAACCGTGTCGGTCAGGCTCAGACGGTCGGATACGAATGTCAGGGTCGGCACATGGCCGACGGTGGCGGCATTTGATACCCCTGTGTCTGTCGGTTGTATTTCTGACATTGTTTCTCGAACCCGTTATTGCAGAACGAATATGTCCGGATCATGTTCCAGTATTATTCTCATTCACTGCATCGACTCAGAATCGGCCGGACTTAATGTTAAAATACGATGAATTGGGAGTTATGGGACTTAAGAGGAAAAAACCGAGTAAAAGAATCAGGCGAAAATGGCTGAGCCGATGCGGACCATGGTGGCACCCATTTCGATGGCGAGTTCATAATCCTGGCTCATGCCCATGCTCAGGTGGCGGAATTTTGAGCCGGCCACTTTTTCGGTGCGCATCTCGTCAAAGAGTTCGCGGGCGCGGGCAAAGCAGCTTCGGACGATGTCTTTGTCCATGGTCAGCGGGGCCATGGTCATCAGGCCTTCGAGGCGGAGGTTGGGCATGGACAGAATCTGTTCGGCCAGGTGGAAGGCGGCACCGACGGGGGCACCGTATTTTTGCGGCTCGCCGGAGCAGTTGACCTGCAGCAGGACCGGGGCGTGGATGGCCAGTTTGGCGGCGGCGGTGTCGATTTCTTCGGCCAGACGCAGCGTATCGACGGAATGAATCAGTGAGCAGACCTGCAGGGTGGGTTTGACCTTGTTGCGCTGGAGGTGGCCGATCATGTGCCAGCGGATGCGGGAGGCGATGTCGGCCTGGCCGGTTGCCGCGAGTGACTGGGTAATCTGGTCGGCGATTTGCTTGAGGTGCTGGACGCGATTTTCGCCCAACTCGGTGAACCCGGCCCGCACGACCTCCAGAATCTGTTCGGGGGTGGCCGTTTTGGTGACGACTATCAGACGGACGCTGTCGGGCTTGCGGGCGGCTTTGTCACTGGCCGCAAGGATCGAGTCCTGAATCTGTTTGAGTCGGTCGGCTATCTGGCTCATTACGATATCCTGACAGAGGCGAATCAGGGTAAAAACTTTGACGGATTTTTCAGCTTGGACGGCAGGTATTCAGTGACGACGAATTCGAGGCCGTGCTTGGCGAATGCCTGCTGTTCGACACGGACTCCCATATTCAGCATCTGGTTGATGGCGGCCTGCCAGGGTTTATAGTGCTTGACGAAGGGGTCATTTTTGAGGGCGTCCTTGGCGCGTTTAATATCCACATCCTTGAGCGGATGGGTTGGGAGCTGGTAATCAATGACATCCTGAGGTGTGACGCCCAGGAAGGTGGCCTGGGGGACGCAGAAGTATTCATTGAGATGGGCCGCGTTGCCGGAGCCGACTTTCAATGTGCGGTAGATGTTGAAGTAGCCGTACGGGTCGCCATCGACAAAGGCATAGACCGGGATTTTGAGTTTGTCGGCCAGTCTCCGAATAAAGCGGCGGCAGGCTCGTGTCGGAACGCCGCCCATGCTGATGAGGATGCAGTTAGTTTTCTTCCAGTAGTCGTATTTGACTAACCGCTGAAAGGCGCCGGCGGTTTCGATGGCCAGGATGAACTTGGCATCGGATTGAAAATCGAGTTCTTCGACATCGGTGGGAATCGAATAGGCGCCGGAGCCGAATTTGGTGCAGTCGATTTTGAGTTTCTTGCCGGAGGCGTCTTTGTCGAAGACCATCAGCTTGCCCGCAATGTCGCCGCCTTTTTCCTCGGGGACGAACTTCAACTGTTCGCGATTGACGCCGAACATCGCCTCGATATCGTCCATGATGGTATCGGATTCGGGCTGTTCGGCGAATGCGGCCTTGCCCCAGTTCTTCGAGATGTAATAGGCCTCTCTTTTGGTGGCCATGTCGTCTTTTTCGATCAGCTCTTTGCTCAGGGCCATCATCTTGAGCGTCTGGGCGAAAGTCTTGACGGTGGATACAGTCAGGGTTCTGTTTTTGGTTTTATCCTGAATCTGGAAGTGGCCTTTTTTCTCGAGGTATTTGACATTGGCCAGAGAGCGCACGGGCGTGCTCATCGTGGGTTTCTGGCTGGCCATGATCTTGTCATAGACTCCGCGTGCGTTCTTCTGAATATCTTCAACAACGTTGTGTTTCTTTGCCATACTGTTTTCTCGTGTTAATTCTCGTCCTGAGGCGATGTTCTTTTTTTCGTCCTGTCAGGCGTCTTTCGGCCTGAATCTTTAGTGTGTAATGTATGATAAAATGACGCGGTTGGCAAGGGGATTTGAGGCGGTATGGAAGTATCGATGCATTTTTATTTCGTACACATATTATTTCGCTTGTCCGAGACTAAGTGCTTTGGATTTCAATACTTGCCAATGCTGTCTGTAGTCGTCATTTAACCGGCGGATAAAGTGATTCCGGGAAAGTCTGTTAAATCAGTCGGTATAAATACGGATACAAAATTAAGAGGGTTTTATGAAAAAAGCCTCAATTTTTCCTTAAATTTTGACGATACAGGATTGACAAGAGCATTAAAAGGAACTATATTTGATAATTGAATACTGCGGTTGCTTCTGGTTATAGAAGCAGTCGAAGTCATAAACCTCGGCGAGGCTACGTGGCTATCCGTTTTCCCCCCCAGACGGACCCACCACCTCGCCATTTTTTTGTCATTTCGAATAGCAGACAAGCCGAGTCTTGTAAACAGTTGTTTATGATTATTGGCCCATAATTTGAATGTGTACATGACGTGTTCGAGGGCCGTCGAATTCGCAGAAGAAAAGACCTTGCCAGGTTCCCAGCACAAGGCTGCCATTGTTTAGCATAACCTGCCTGCTGCAGCCTACAAGGCTGGATTTGACGTGGGCGTCGCTGTTGCCTTCACAGTGCTGATAGCCCGGCAGATTCTGCGGCAGGAGCTTGTTGAGGGTCAGGAGGATATCATGGCAGACATCGGGATCGGCGTTTTCATTGATGGTAATCCCGGCCGTCGTATGTGGACAAAAAACGGTGACAATTCCATTCTGGATACCGCTCTTGGCCACGACCAGCTCAACCTGACGGGTGATGTTGAGCAATTGATTTCGGCTGGATGTGGATACGGATAATACATGCTGTGTCATATTCATAAATATACCTATAAATATTAATTTTCAAACTGGCGGCTATTTTAGCAAACAGACTGGCTGCAATGAAGTGAAATTTTCGAGCGGCGGTTAGGGTCTTTCAGGTCGGGGTGCCAGCGTCATAAAATCCTGTTGGACATTTACTTAGGATATTTATAGATAATCCTTGACGGTCCGGACAGATTTAGGTTATCCTTTTCAAATTCGTAACAATTTCAACGTTTGAGGATATTTTATGTCACAAGCACTATCTATTATCTGTCATGTCTTTGGTGGTCTTGGAATCTTTCTGCTGGGTATGAAGAACATGTCCGACGGAATGCAGGCGGTGGCGGGTGAAAAAATGCGCAAGCTCATCAGCCTGACCACTAATAATCCCCTGCTGGGGGTCGGTTCGGGCCTGGCGGTCACCGGACTTATTCAATCCAGCTCTGTAACCACGGTCATGGTGGTCGGTATGGTCAATGCGGGCCTGATGACCCTCAAGCAGTCTATTGGGGTGATTCTGGGGGCCAATATCGGTACCACAGTTACGGCCTGGATTATGGCCTACAGCCTGGAACAATGGGGACTTCCAATGGTCGGTTTTTCGGCCTTATTTTATTTATTTTCCAAATCCGATCGGATTCGGTTCTTTGCTGTGTTTGTGCTGGGGCTTGGGATGGTCTTTTTCGGTTTGGATTTGATGAAGCAGGGGCTGACTCCGATCCGCTCGATGCCGGAATTTATCGCCTGGTTCAGCAAATTTGAGGCCGACAGCTACTGGGGAATTGTCAAGTGTATCCTGGTGGGGGCGGCGGTTACTGCCATCGTACAGTCCTCGTCGGCAACGGTGGGTATTACGATGGCCCTGGCGGGGACCGGAATTATCGGGTTTTCCTCAGCGGCGGCACTGGTTCTGGGAGAAAATATCGGTACGACCATTACCCCTGTTCTGGCGTCGCTGGGCACCATTGCCAATGCCAAACGGTCGGCCTATGCCCACGTTTTGTTCAATATCCTGGGGGTGCTTTGGATTACACCGCTGTTTTTTATGCTCACGCAGGGTGTTGTCTGGTTTATCATCCGGTTTTTGGGATGCCAGAACCCGGACGTGGCGGTCTATACCGATATCGCGGTGACTTATCCGTATGCGGAGAAAGCGATCGCGACGGCGCATACCAGCTTTAAGATATTGAATGTGCTGGTCTTTCTGCCGCTGGTGGGGATTTATACGCGGTTTTTGACATGGCTTGTGCCGGACAAGGTTGAGGCGGAGGCTCCCAAGCTGACGTATCTGGATGTCCGCCTGTTTGATACGCCGATTATTGCCCTGGAACAATCCGAAAAAGAGGTCATACAGATGGGCAAGATGTGTCAGGCTGCGATGGCGATTCTGGGCGAGGCACAGCAAAGCGATACGATTGATCGCAACCGCATCGAGAAAATATTCCAGACGGAAAATGATCTGGATGTCATGCAGAAGGAGATTACAGAGTTTCTGGGAAGTGTCATCCGGGGAAATCTGTCGCACAGCATGATTCATGAGAATCGGCGGCAGATCCGCATGGCGGATGAATTTGAATCCATCAGCGATTATATCGCCAGCGTCATCAAGCTGCGGCTCAA
>CAZKAI010000188.1:1439-5835 GCA_964550565.1 uncultured Pirellulales bacterium | reverse complement strand
AAGCAACGCCCAAAAGAGCGCTGTCGCTGTTTGATTCGACCTGCATCATTGTCGGCATCATCATTGGTGCCGGAGTCTATCAGATGGCCCCGGATATCGCCAAAGGCGCCGGCTCAGCATGGGGCGTGCTGGCCATCTGGATTGTCGGTGGCCTGCTTTCATTCTGCGGGGCCCTGAGCTATGCCGAACTGGCCTCGGCCTACCCCGAACACACCGGCGGCGACTATGTCTATCTGACCAAAGCCTATGGCCGACCGGCGGGCTTTCTCTTCGGCTGGGCTCAATTGGTCATCGTCCGCCCTGGCGATATCGCCGTCATGGCCTTTGCCTTTGCGACCTATGGCCGACGCATTTTCGACCCGCTGGCTGCCCATCCTCAGCTCAGCCAGCGTCTCTTCGCCGCCATCGCTGTCATCGTCCTGACAGGAATCAATATGTTCGGTATCCGGCAGGGCAAAGGCACCCAGAACCTCCTGACGACCGTCAAAGCCCTTGGCCTTCTGGCCATCGTCGCCGTTGCCATTGCCGCGCCCGCCAATACCGCTCCGGCCCAGTCTGTCGAACCGCTGCCGGCAAGTCTGGCCCTGATTTTCGTCCTGTTTGCCTACGGCGGCTGGAACGAAATGGCCTATGTGGCCGCCGAGGTCAAAAATCCCCGCAAAAACATCGTCCGTGCCCTCGTAGCCGGCACCGGAGCCGTAATGATCTTATATCTCTTGGTCAACGGGGCCTTTCTTGTCATCCTCGGCTATTCCGGCCTGGCCGCTTCCGAAGCCCCGGCCAGCGATACCCTCGCCGCCGTCTTTCCCGCCGCCGGCCCTCGACTCATCAGCGCTCTGGTCTGTATTTCCGCTCTGGGAGCCGTCAATGGCCTGATTTTTACCGGTGCCCGCATCTCCTACGCCCTTGGCACTGAATACCGCATGTTCCGCCTGCTGGGCGACTGGAACCCCCAGCGAAGCACACCGACCCCGGCCCTGGCCGTCCAGGGTCTGATTGCCCTGGTCCTCATTCTCGTATTCGGCGGATACATCGATGCCGTCCTCTACACCGCCGCAGCAGTCTATGCCTTTTACATGGCCACCGCACTGTCGGTCATTATCCTTCGCTTCAAAGAACCTCAGCTCGATCGCCCATACAAAGTCATCGCCTACCCCCTCACGCCCCTGATTTTCAGCCTCGTCTGCGCCTTCCTGATCTACAGTTCCATCACTTATGCTTTGACAATCAAACCCGTCAGCCTCATCGTCCTGCTGGCGGCACTGCTGACAGGCCTGCTGATATATGGTTTCGCGGAAAAACGCCCCCATCCTGACAGATAGCTCCTTTTGCCTCCAATCTCCTCTGGACAGGGCATCGTCTTTACGGTATAAATACCCCAATTCAATCGCTTATATATGGAGAACCGATGAATCAGCAAAACGAACCTGTTGCGGAATTGACTTTGAGAGTCGTCATATTGGGAATTGTGCTGGCCATGATTCTGTCAGCCGCCAATGCGTATCTGGGCCTGTTTGCCGGCATGACCGTCTCAGCCTCCATTCCCGCCGCAGTCGTCTCGATGGGCCTGTTCCGCATGCTGCGTAAAGCCTCCATTCTCGAAAACAACCTTGTCCAGACTGCAGCCTCAGCGGGCGAATCTGTCGCCGCCGGAGCGATTTTTACCCTCCCGGCACTGCTGATTCTCGGATTCTGGACAGAGATGAACTTTCTCTATGTTACCCTCTTGTGCGGCCTCGGCGGCCTGCTGGGGGTGCTGTTTACCATCCCGCTTCGCCGGTCGCTGATTATCCAGGAAAAACTCCAGTTCCCCGAAGGCGTCGCCACCGCCGAAGTCCTCGAAGCCGGCCAGAAAGGCGGCAGGGGGCTGGCCGTTCTGATCAAAACCGCCATCGCGGGGGCGATCTATAAAACGGCAAGTCTGGGCGTCGGCCTCTGGCCAGAAGCCATGGAAGGGGCTACCCGCATCTCCGGCTGGGTTCTCTACGGCGGCATCGGCCTAAGCCCCGCCCTCATCAGTGTCGGCTTTATCGTCGGACTCAATATCGCCGTCCTGATTTTCGTCGGCGGGGCCATGAACTGGCTGGCCGCTATCCCCCTGTATGCCCTCCTGACCGAGTCACCCGTGGGCCCGGATGTCGTCGAATCTGCCTATGCCATCTGGAAATCACACACCCGCTACATCGGCGTCGGTGCCATGGTCATCGGCGGATTCTGGACCATCTTCCAGATGCGTCGCACCCTCCTGTCGGGTGTTTTCAGCGGCCTGCGTGCCTATAAACAGGCCTCTCCCGGCCGGCAGCAGGTTGACCGAACCGAAAAAGATATCCCCATGAAGTGGGTGCTGGGATTGACGCTGTCGTCTGTCGTTCCATTATTTATTTTATATGAAGTATTTATCAAAAGCACCGCCGTCTCACTGACCATGGCGGCCTGCATGATCGGCGCCGCCTTTATCTTCTCCGCAGTGGCCGGATACATGGCCGGGCTGGTCGGTTCCTCTAACAACCCCATTTCCGGCGTCACCATTGCCACCGTCTTGTTCTGCTCGTTGTTATTGCTGGGCCTGATGGGCAAAGGCTCCGTCAGCGGTCCCGCCGCTGCCATCATCGTTGGCAGTGTGGTATGCAGTGCCGCCGCCATCGCAGGCGATAACATGCAGGACCTCAAAACCGGCCACATCATTGGTTCAACTCCCTGGCGTCAGCAAACCTTGCAGATTATCGGCACCCTGTCCGGGGCCGTCATTGTCGGCCCGGTCATGGCCCTGCTCAATCATGCCTATGGTTTTGCAGGTGCTCCCGGTGCCGGCGAAAAAGCCCTCTCCGCCCCGCAGGCCAACCTCATGGCCTCCATTGCCAAAGGCGTTTTTGCAGGCAACCTGCCCTGGACGATGATTTTTATCGGCATGGCTGTAGCGGCAGTGATTATTGGCTGCGACCTGTGGCTCAAGGCTCGCAATAGCACCTTCCGCCTGCCCATTCTGGCCGTTGCTATCGGCATTTACCTCCCGTTCCAGTTGTCCGTGGCCATCTTCGTCGGTGGCCTGCTGCATTATGCGGCCGGGCGGGTGCGGCGATCCATGGCCGCCAAAAGTGAGTTTGAAAAGGAGGGCGGCATGGGTCTGCTGGCCGCCTCCGGCCTGATCACCGGCGAAGCCCTTATTGGCATCCTGCTGGCAATCCCCTATGTCCTGCCAGGCATCAAAGATAAAATGCCCCTGGTCAAAAATGCAGGTCTTATCGGGGATATTGCCGGAGTAGTCTGTTTACTGTGTGTCTGTTGGATGCTCTATCGGGCAGCGATCAAACGCTCCGAATCATAGGAGGGAATTATGGCAAGACCCTTTACTCTGCTCATCAAGCCCACCGGCCCGGACTGCAATATTGCCTGTCAATATTGCTTTTATTCAGGCAAGACCGAGCTGTTCGGCACCGAAGCGCACCGCATGAGCCGACAGGTCCTGGAGCATCTGGTCAAAAGCTATCTCGGGCTGCGTCTGGCGAATAGCTGTTTTGCCTGGCAGGGCGGGGAGCCGACCCTGATGGGACTGGATTTTTATAAAGAGGTCGTCGATTTTCAGAAACAATACGGCACAGACGGTCAGCTCGTCACCAATTCCCTGCAAACCAACGGCATCCTGCTGGACAAGGACTGGTGCACATTCCTGGCCGAACATCATTTCCTGGCCGGCATCAGCCTCGACGGCCCGCAGGAATTCCACGACTATTACCGAAAAGACCGCGCCGGCCGCGGTACCTGGCAGCGCGTCATGGCTGGAATCGACCAGTGCCGCAAAAATGGTGTCGAATTCAACATCCTGGTCCTGCTTAACGACCGCAACGTCAAATACCCCGACCAGTTATTTGATTTCTTCACCGGCCTGGGCATTCGCTATCTCCAGTTCATTCAATGTATCGAAAAAGATCCCGCCACAGGCAATCCCGCTTCCTATAGTATCACCGCCGAAGAATACGGCGCCTTCATGTGCCGCATATTCGACCGCTGGCTGGAGCACGGCCCGACGAAACTGAGCATCCGCCTGTTTGACAGTCTGTTGTCCTACATGCTGGGCCGCGGCCACACCGAATGTACCTTCGGCCCCTATTGCAACGATTATATCGTCATCGAGCACAACGGCGATGCCTATTGCTGCGATTTCTACGTCGAAACGCCGTGCCGTCTGGGCAATATTATGGAAACCCCAATCGAGCGGCTGGCCGTCAGTTCCATTAAACGGGAATTTTCCTATCGCAAAGCCAAACTGGATAACACCTGCCTCATCTGCCGCTATATGGATGTCTGTCGAGGCGGCTGCCCCAAAGACCGAAGAATCCTGTCAGAAAACATCAACGTGCCTTCGTATTTATGCGCCGGCTATAAGCAGTTCTTTGCC
>CAZKAI010000188.1:0-1339 GCA_964550565.1 uncultured Pirellulales bacterium | reverse complement strand
CGCGATTAATTACAGGAAGTCGGGTGGTTGCACTTCATCCAGTTGGCCGCCATCATCGCTAAATCTTCCAGATTCACCCGGCAGTCCTTGTTGACGTCGCCGTCCATAATCGGGTGGTCCAGGTCGCCGCAGCGAGGTTCCGGTGACAGCACGCGGACAAAATACTCGCCGGGGTCACTTTCAATCCGAATGAAATGCCGCCGCGGCAGCAGGTGATACGTATTGGTCACGCTGGTAATCCCGCCGGCCCAGAAAGCCGCTATTTCATATACATGTCCCGCTTCGTCTTCGTAATAAATCCGCATCAGCTTCCAGTTGCTCACGGTATTTTCAAGGGTAAACTGATAGTCACCCTCCTGACCCGCAACAAAAGTCATCCAGTCCAGGTCGGAATTGATGGTGGAGGTATAGTTCATGGAACCCGCTACCGGAGTGTTGTCTTTGGGGATTGCAGTGGCTTCCGCAGAGACATTGCCGTGGTCATCCGTATAAGTCCCAATATCGGTGACCGTCAGGGTATAGTAATTGCCGACCCGGGTGGAATCTCCAAGAACGCGAATCTTATAGTCTTCCCCTTTCCATGAAGTCAGGGTCATACTGGTAGTCCCGCCATAGACATTGCTGCAACCGGCATTATACACCTCAAACCATACATTGCAGTTGTTCAGATAGCCAAGCTGAATCTGGTATTGATGCAGCGGCTGGGTGTGGAACACAAACCAGTCATTATCATAAGGATTCGTATGGTCCAGCGTTCCGATGACAGCCTGTCCATCCGCGGCAATCTCTGTCGGAGTGTCGCAGGAATTGGAATAGGTATCCGGAAGTTTGGTTTCGATGTATTGCACATCAAAGCTGTACCGACCGCCTTCATTGTCAATTTTCAGATAGCACGGCCGGGCATATTCGTAGAAGTGCGCGTGGGTGCCTTCCGATACACCGCCTTGCCACCAGGCATCGATTTCGACCGGATCACCAAATTCATTGGCCTGATACACCCGAATCAGTTTCCAGTTTCCTTCGCCGTTGGCAAAGGTAATCTCATACTTGGAATGAGCCTGAGGTGTAAACGTGAACCAGTCAATATCACTGTTGACTGTGGCGTTATAGTCAATCTTGGCTTCAATTTTGGTGCCGTCGGCCGGAATGGGAGTGCTGACATCCCAGGTATTGCCATGGTCATCCGGATAGGTCCCGATATCCGTGACCTCCAGCCAGTACAGATTCCCCAAACGATTGACATCGCCTTCAACATGAATCTTTACATCATCACCATACCATGAGGTCATGGTCATATCGGTTGAAGCGCCGTAAATCTGCGTGCCGCAGGTATCATTCA
>CAZKAI010000187.1:2015-5981 GCA_964550565.1 uncultured Pirellulales bacterium | reverse complement strand
CCCTTTACCGTGGACGTAGGCTTCTATTTGTTTTTGACCTCTTGGGATACGGAAAAACCAAAGGAGTTGTATATCCACGATGGCATCTATTGGGGTTATGATGGGTATTGTGCTGTTCCGGCTCCAGGAGCGTTTGTCCTGGTAAACATCGGCCTTTATACGGTCTACTCTTTGCGTCGCCGGCTTGCAAAGTAATTATCACATTTGATATTAGGCAATCGGCAGGCTTTTCGTGGGGAACGGGGTAGAATGTTCATCTTTAAATAACGTCCATATCACATCATGTATAATATGTATATGGGTTAAATAATAAAAAAAGCCAGAACCGCGGAACGCAGTATCTGGCTTCGGAGGAGGGTGATGAATTAAGTTGTCAGATTAGCTATCTGATAATTTCACTTTATGTCTCTACTATTATGACGAATAATCTTCGGCAATTGTTTACTAAAATCTATTGAAAAACTAAAAATATTTAAATAATAGACTTAACGTCCTATTAATAAATAACTTGTAAATATATAAGGCAACATTGAAAACATTATGTATTAACATTATTTGATAACAGCTTTCTGTGAAATTTGTCACAACCTGTCTGCATTTCCCAAAATAATTTTCTTAATGCTATAGGTGTACATCTGCTTCTTCTTTCGATAGTTACAGTTCTATCTGAAATAAAAGTATAAAAGTTATATAAAAATAATACTTTTTTATTGCAATCTTGCCAAGATAAAATATAATATTATTAGATAGATATAAAACATATATTTAAAATAAAGGAGCGTTTATGTTGTATCGAAAAACCACACTAAGTCACCGATATCTCGAAGAACTCCCCGCAGAAATTGGCGTTCGGCCCGCAGAGCACGCCAAAGTCCTCCAATCCCGCTGTGACTGGCTGACTGGCACGGATCGTGTCCTGATGGAGCTGGTGCTGACGGCCGGCTGTCGAAACAAGACTCTGGCGGTCCTGACCGGACGTTCGCAATCGACCCTCACCCGCCGTATCCGTCGTCTGACCGAAGGCTTGTCCGGCAGACGAGCTTTGCTGCCTGCCGACCGTGTCAAAATCTCCGCACTCGAAAAAGCCATTGCCCGTCAGGCCATCCTCGAAGGCCATTCAATTACCCGCATCGTCCGTGTGACGGGCCTGTCGCGGTATCGCGTGCGTAAAATCCTTGATATACTCAACGCTCCGCAAAAACAAAGCCGTTCTGCTTAATTGAAAACACAGACAAAAGGAGCTTGCCATGAAACCGATTCGATTCTCGATTCGCAAACATATCCCATTTACGCATCCTGTCACTGACCGGATGCGGCAGGTCATGAATATCTTCGGCCTGACCCTGTTTCGTCTTCGCAGACAGGCCTTCAGTCACACCCTCGACATCGAACTTCAGGAAGGCGACATCTGCTATATTACCGGCCGCTCCGGCACCGGCAAATCCATTCTTCTCAATGCCCTGTATGCCCATACTCCCCAGCACGACCGCCTCCGGCTGGACGACATCCCTATCGAAGCCGACCAGTCCCTCATCGACAGCATCAGCGATACTGGCGGCTCAACCCTTGAAATCCTCGACACGCTCGCCGCCGCAGGCCTGTCGGATGTCCTGGCGATGTTGTCCCGCCCGCAGCACTTGTCCACCGGCGAAGTCTTCCGTTATCGTCTGGCCCGCGCCGTCCTCAGCGGCAAACAATTTATCTTTGCTGACGAATTCATGGCCTCGGTTGACCGTCTGACCGCCGCCATCGCCAGCCGTCGGCTCCGCGACCTTGCCCGCAACACGGGCCGCATCTTCATCTTCGCCGGCGTACAAAGCGAACTCATCGCAGACCTTGCCCCAGACATCATTATCGTCAAGCATCCCGCCGGCCTGACCGACATCATCCATCGTGACCCCGCTCGCCAATCGAAAACGACAACCCCAACAGAAAGGCTCGCCCATGTCTCCTGAAACAGCTATCATTGCCCATCCCGCCGCAGCAGCAATCGCCAAAGGCCCGCGCTATTGCTCGCTGCTTAAATATGTCACCCTCTGCCCCGGAACCATCGCGGACTACCACTGGCTCAGCCGCTATCACTACCGCGACGAACACCTTGGCCCCGTGGCCGCGGTCTGGACGCTCCGCCAGCACGTCCCGCTGATGCACTTCGAACACGCCGTCATTGGGGTCATCGTCTATACCTATCCTGCCCCCAACTGTGCCGCACGCAACACCGCCCTCGGCCCGCAATTCTGTTCATCCGACCGAGCCCAAGGTCTCCGTCAACTGAATCAATCTATCCGCACCATCTCCCGCGTCGTCATCGATCCCGCCTGGCGCGGGCTTGGTCTTGCCGCCTGGCTGGTCCGCCGGACTATGCCCCGCCTGAACGTCCCGTATATCGAATCGCTGGCCGTCATGGGCCGCTTCAATCCCTTTCTCGAAAAGGCCGGGATGACATGCTATCCGACGCCCGAAAACAAAAAAGCCCTGCGCCTGGCACTGCTTCTGAGTGAACTGGATATCCCGCCGACCCTCTGGCACGACCCCGAAGCCGTCCACGAGCGGATTCTGACTCTTAACGCCGCCGATACCGCTCGGCTCGAACGCTGTATCAATGCCTTTCTCGGCCCTTTCGGTAAACGACGCAAAATGTCGCAAAGTCCTGAAAGAACAGACTTTATCTGCCGTAAACTTGCCTATCCCCCGGCCTACTTCCTCTGGAAAAATCCAGAGGCATGTTGTCTTGTTAAAACAGGATAAGCTGAAATATGAATTATCTTGACTCCGCAATATCATTTTTGGTAAAATAGATAATGCTTCTAAGTGTTAGAATAGATTATTAAAAGTCCGAAAATTCGAGGAGAGTACGATGAAAAGAGACCATGTTCGTATCGCCTGCAAGAGCATCTGCCTGATGGCTATGGTGGCTCTGCTGATTCTGGCGTCGCCGGCGAAGGCCGATGTCAGTTACGACAGTTCCATCAACTTTTACAAAGATGGCGCCTATGATTCTATCGAATCAGACGGCACGGATGACTCACACGTCAGCTACCAATCTTTCTCCGGCGGTGTGGGAACGGGATGGTCGCTGGTAAACGGCGAATCCTTCGGCTTTACGCATGGTTACGCCGATGCAGGCAGCCTCAAACAGGGCGTCTCTGCCCAGGTTATTTCCAGCCCGAACAATTATCATTTTTCCGATGCCAGGATTTCCACCGAGGCAACCAACCGCCTGACGGTTCTGCCGGGCACTTCCGGTCTTGCCGAAGGCGACACCACCATCCTGACCCTCAAAATCCGGGTGGATGGCGTCTTGCATACCGAAGCCACTTCCTACCCCGGCAAGGGCTGGGCACATGCCGAGATGGACGCAGGCCTGACCGTCCGTGACTACGCCATCCAGATCGACACCGGCGAAGGCATGTGGACCCCGTCGCAAGCCTCATTTGGAGCATCCTGCGAACTGGAGTCCTATGATGTTTCTTTCCCGCATTGGGGATACAATTACTCATCCAACTGGGAGAAATCCTGGAGATATGACAGCAATATCGATGCCGGCCATTCATACCGCCTCTCCGATGGAGTCACACACATCGGCGACTCGTTCCATTATCAGGAAGGCCTCTCGTTCGACACCGGCATGATCACGCTGACCTTCGAGGCCATCGTCGGCCACACGCTGGATTTCGAATCGGACATGTATCTCTATGTGGATGCCAACAACGACGCCATGTCGTATGCCGACTTCGGCAACACGTTTGCCTTTGACGTTACCGCGGCCAACGGCGTGGCTCTGCAATGGCAAGTCGTCCCCGAGCCGGCCACCATCCTGCTGCTGGGCGCTGCGAGCCTGTTCATTCGCCGCAAACGCTAAATTGTGCGATAATCCAAAAACGTAGGGGCGACCAGTGGGTCGCCCTTTTTATTTGCCTGTTCTCAACTACTTCGTGCTGATGACCAGCGTCTTGCCCTTCATCA
>CAZKAI010000187.1:0-1915 GCA_964550565.1 uncultured Pirellulales bacterium | reverse complement strand
TTGTTCAGAATCGCCTGGGCCTTGTCCTGCCTGTCGACAAAGTAGTACATGTACGGAAATCCGTGGTCGGGCTGGTTGCCGTGGCAATACTGACCGATAAAGACCGAAAAGTTATACGCCTCCACGCCGCCCCACGGAATCGAAAACAGCTCATCCATTTTCTTCTCAAACGCCTCTTTGCTCGGATACAGCCCAATCAGCCCCTGCGGGTCATGCGGTGCAAAGAACGACGACTGCCACGCGTTGGCCTCGCGGTACATGTATTCATAATACGGGTACGTCGGGTCAAAGTCCTTGATCCACTCACCGTTGGCCAGTTTGCCCCGCATCAGGCCCGTTGCGGGATCGAACATATTCTTATAGTTGCTGGTGCGTTTCATCAGCATCTCGTAATTGGCCGTATCGCCCAGTTCCTTGGCCAGCAGCGCCACCGCATAATCATCATACGCATATTCGAGCGTCTTGGTCACGCCCGCGGCGGCCTTGGTCTCGACATTCGGGTTTTTAATATCCGGCTCGGAGATATACCCCTTTTCCATGTATTCGGTGATATGCGGCCGAGTCCCGCCTTCCACCGTGGCATTCCGCAGCAGCAGGTTATACGCGCTCTTGACATCGTACCCGCGTATCTCGCGTAAATACGTCCCCGCAATATACGGCGCCGCATGGTCGCCATGGAAAAACGTCGGCATAAAGCCCGTCTTTTCGCCCTTGTCAATCAGTGACTTAATCACATCCACGGAAACATCCGGCGCCAGCATCCCCAGCAGCACCAGCTTGTTGCGGTAATCATCCCACAGCGACGGCTCCGTATAATACCGAAAGCCCTTGTTGACCACGTTGCGGCTGCGGTCGGTAAAGTCCCCGTTAACGTCGCTCCGCAGCGCCGGCCACAGGAATGACCGGTACAGCGTCGAATAGAACAGACCCCGCTGGCGTTCGGTGCCGCCGGTGACCTGGATTTTGGACAGGAGCCGCTGCCACGTGGCCGTTGCCTCATCGCGGACCTGCTGGAAGCTCTTGCCCAGCATCTCTTTGTCGAGGTTCTCTTTGGCGTTGGCAAGGCTGACAAACGAAAACCCGATTTGAAGCTCCAGCGCCTTATCCGCGTCCGCAAAGTGCACCACGGAGATGGTCTTGCGGCCCTTGGTCATTGATTCGATGGATTGGATTTTATGATTGCTCACCGCGTAGAAGTACATCCGCTCGCCGGCCTGCTGAAAGCCTTTAAAGACGTTGTCGCCGTCCTGGGCGATATCCCACCGCCGGACGCGTTCATTGGCAATCGACAGGTCGGCGATGAGTTTTTTGGGCTGGCCCGGCTTGAAGGTGTATTGATGGAACCCGCACCGCAGGGTCGTGGTCAGTTCCGCGTTGACGCCGTAGCGTTCCAGGTACACCTGGTAATAGCCCGGCCGGGCGGACTCGTTCTTGTGGCTGTAGGGCGAGCTGTAGTCATCGGGCGTAAACTCACCGGTGGCCGGCAGCAGGGGGATGTGGCACAGGTTCCAGTGGCCCTTGCTGGTGTGGGTAAAGGCCTGGATGGTGGGGTCTTCGTACTGATACCCCGACCCGCTGCCGAATTGCGTCACCGGACTGAGCTGCACCATCGCATTGGGCAATGACGCCCCCGGGAAGACCTCCGCCCCCCACGTCCGATGCGTCGGAGTATAGCCGATGTCCTTACTGTCCCATAGCGTCGCTGTGCCCAGAAACGGATTAACATAATCCACATTCAGCTTTTCCGCCTGGGCAATCGCCCCCGCAAAGCCGACCAAAAAAATCGCAAACCATTTCATCAGTTCTGTCTCCAGATTTATCGCATTTCCGTTCAGCCAATTCTACGCCTTACAGATGTTGTATGGAATGGATATGTTTCGGCAAAATTTCTTTTAGACAGGATTTACAGGATAAA
>CAZKAI010000186.1:2368-6048 GCA_964550565.1 uncultured Pirellulales bacterium | reverse complement strand
AGATCTACAACCGTGCCCTGACTGCTGACGAAATCAAAGATCTGGCTAAATAAATGAGGACTTAAAGAGGAATAAAAAATAATTGCTAAAGTGTGCTTTCCTCAAGCCCTGCTTTCTGCTGCAGCTTTCCGCGGCAGCGATCGCAGGTGCAGGCATAAACCATGCGGAGATGGGAAGCACCCAACATTGTTTTGGTGTCGGTGAGCTTGGCACCTTTGGCATGCATTTGACGCAAAGCAACCTCGGCGGCCGTCTTATCATGGCTGCCGAGGGCATCGGTCAGCAGCGTCACGGCTCGACGACGTATTAACAGGCCGAGAACCAGCATTTTGACCGCATTCTCAATGACACCACCAATGATGACAAACTCCGTCGCACGAGTTTCGCTGAGTAAACGATCAATCCGCGGCTGTTCGAATGGATCTTCGGTGTGACGATACAAAATCACCTGTTCATAATCCTGTAAAAGCTGACGCGGCAGGTCCGTGCCGGCATCATCGCCGAAATCAGCATGACGCTTGCGAAGGGTATAATGAATCTTGCGAACACCCTCCGAACCTGCAACACAAAACTGACCATTGTGGCCGTTAGTGCCATGATGGTCGGGGTCCTGGACCATTCCCAGCGATATCTGGCGAATCCGTTCACGACGTGCCCATGCCATCGCTCGACGAATATTGGCCAGAACACGCCGGTGATTTCTCACACAGACTTTCCCATCTGCCAAAAACAGGTCATGCTGGACATCCACGTCCACCAGAACACGTCGTCTTCGTAATGTCAATGCCGGCCTGATCATACAGCCTCACCATTATTCCGCCGGAGTACCTCTACATTCAGGGATTATCGGGTTTATTTTTCCGGCCTATACCCAACATCCCACATCTTCTTTACGCGAGCTAATCCCGGATAGTTCTCACCAATTGGTCGTATCGAACGATACAATTCTTGACTTTAATTGTTTTTTCTGCAAAATCCCCATTATTAAGATCTGTGTTCTAATAGATACTGGGGACCAACCCGACAATTGGCGACCAGGTACTGATATTTTAAAGAAAAATTCAGGTTAGTAAAATGCAATTTAAAAAATTAAAAGACTTTTCAGACATCGCCATTTTATTTGAAGACATCGATGGCAGGATTGATTTCGCCGCTGTTTTCGGACGTTCGGCGCCGGTCCATGTTGAAATCGGTTCCGGCAAGGGAACGTTCCTGGTCTCGGAAGCAAACGCCAATCCGGACATTAATTATTTTGGCATCGAATGGGCCAATAAATATTATCGTTGTGCCGTGGATCGCATGGGACGCTGGGGTCTTAGCAATGTCCGCATGATCCGGGCCGACGCCGCTGAACTGGTGCAGGATTTTTTCCCCGACGATTCAGTAGATTGTTTTCATATTTATTTTCCCGACCCCTGGCCCAAAAAAAGACATCATAAGCGGCGGTTTTTCTGCGATATGAATCTTGGTGCGATTCTTCGCTGCCTGACTTCCTCCGGCAAGGTTAATCTCGCCACGGATCACGAAGATTATTTTAATCAGATGACCGACGTGCTGGGACGAGCGTTTGCCTGCGGCGCCATGAAGCCCATCGATTTTATCCGGCCGGCCGGGGCGCAGGAAGGCGAGACCGTCGGCACCAACTATGAACGCAAATATATGAAGGAAGGCCGGAAGACTTATACCCTCGCCGCTCAATTGGTGGATAGAACCAAATGGGTCATGCCTATTGATAAGGATGAAGCCGAATGATTACGCGAAATATCCCCTATCATGCCATCGTGGAAGCCGTCAGAGAGCTGGCCATTCGCGCCGCGTATGAACTGCCGGTTGATGTCAAGCTGGCCCTTCAGGATGCCGCCGCAAAAGAATCTAATCCCCGCGCCAGGCAAATCCTCGACCAATTGATTGAGAATTATCAGATCGCCGAAAAAGACCGTATTCCGTTGTGTCAGGATACGGGGCTGGCAATAGTATTTGTCGAACTGGGAAACCAGATCGCAGTGACGCCGCCTCATGACAGAACCGATGCAACCCTGATAACCGCCATTAACGAAGGCATTACGCAGGGATATCAGGATGGCTTCCTGCGCAAAAGCGTAGTCGCAGAACCGCTGAATCATCGCAAGAACACCACGACCAACACGCCGGCCGTGATTCACTTGTCGCTGGTTTCCGGGGACCGGATTTATATCACCCTGATGGCCAAAGGCGGCGGCTGCGAGAATAAAAGCCAGTTTAAAATGTTCAATCCAACGGAAAAACCGGAGACTGTTTCGGCATGGATTGTCGATGTGGTCAGGAATGCCGGGGCTAATGCCTGCCCGCCGTTTGTAGTCGGTGTGGGGTTGGGCGGCGATTTCGAGCAATGCTGCCTGCTGAGTAAGAAGGCCCTGCTGCGAAAAATTGGTTCTCGCAATTCCGATTCGTATTACGCAGAATTAGAAAAAACACTGCTTGCCGCAGTAAATGCCTCCGGCCTTGGACCGCAGGGTCTGGGCGGCGACACCACCGCGCTGGGAGTATTCATTGAAACCGCCCCCTGCCATATCGCTTCGCTGCCGGTTGCAGTCAATATCGAATGTCACAGCCATCGTCATGCAGGGATTATAATTTAGGACGCAAAACCATCTTCTGAAAGGAAGGACGATGTTCAACGAACCGAAGTGGACGCGACGGGAATGGATGCAGCATAGCCTGGCTGCGGCGGCTGTAATGACGGTCGGTCCACTGGCAGGTTCGGTTGCCACCGCTGCAGAAAACAAGGACGGAACCACTCCCTGCCCCGCTGTCAGTGCCAATGATTTTCTCAATTCCATTGGCATTTGTTCGGCGGTTTCGGTACGGGGGGAAAACCTGCTCAGTACGCTCAAAGCCGTTCGATATCTGGGAATTCGCTGGATCCGGGCGGGCTACGAAAGCGGGATTCCGATTGCGGATTTAATCGAAGCACATAAACGCACCGGCGTACGATTCAGCTATGGCCTGATGAGCGGTGGAACCGACCTTGACAGACTGCTCGATGGAGCCCGAGAATTAGCCGCAATCGGGGCATTGCTGGCCTTTGAAGGCAACAATGAGCCGAACAACTGGGGCATTACCTACCAGGGACAAACCAGCGGCAAAGACGAATCATGGCTGGCGGTGGCGGCACTGCAACGGGATTTGTACAAGGCCGTCAAAAGCGATCCGGCGCTGAAAGATTATCCGGTTTGGAACATCAGCGAAGGCGGCGCCCAGACAGACAATGTCGGTCTGCAATTTCTGACCATTCCCAAAAATGCAGGCTGCCTGATGCCGGACGGCACACCGTATGCCGACTATGCGAACTGCCACAATTATATGACACACCCAAGCTGGGCCGGCTTGCATGATAATCAGACGTGGATTGCCGCAGACCCCGGCTCAGCCTGCCGAGTGGACGGATTATATGGAAATTATGGCATAACCTGGCGGAAACATTACACCGGTTATTCAGAAGCTGATTTATTGACGCTGCCACGAGTCACCACCGAGACCGGCATCACCCTGGATGACACCATCACCGAGCAGGTTCAGGCATTGCTGTATATGAGTGTTTATCTGGCCCAGTTCAAGCGGGGCTGGAAGCATACCTCCGTTTATCTTCTGCGTGACCGCTCGGACGAGGCCGGCAATCAGACCTTTGGCTTTTATAAGCC
>CAZKAI010000186.1:0-2268 GCA_964550565.1 uncultured Pirellulales bacterium | reverse complement strand
CTGACGCAGACGGATTCAATCCCCCTGAAATTAAGTAATCATCCTGTAGTTGTGGAAGTAACTGCATAAGGAGCTGGTTTACGATAAAATAAGTATGATTTACAGAAAAGCATACTATGCCACTGATCAATATAAAACATTTACACCAATAGAGTAACCATGAAAAAGAATCTACAAGTAGTTTTCATGATGGCGCCCCCGAGACTTCATATCTTTGAAGGGGCAATTAGTGACTTGATGGGCAAATTGAATGATTACCCACACCCAGAAATGCTTATGCGACAACTTAATGCAGAAATAATGAGAACACAGGACGGCTTTTATGATGAGCTTTCTCATGCATTGGAGTTCCCTAAGTATTTTGGGAGAAATTTGAATGCCCTGGATGAATGCATTACAGATTTGAATTGGTTACCTGTCAGCGGCCCCATACTACTTGTTATCAAAAATTCAGAGATGCTTTTATCTAATGCATCTAATAACCTGTTTGAAGGTTTCCTGGCTGTTTTAAATAATGCGGGAAATGAATGGTCATGCCCAATAGAAGAAGGAGAAGAGTGGGACAGACCAGCATTACCATTTCATGTGATTTTTCAACTCGAAAGTAATAAGCGAAAACAATTTGAGATAAAACTACAAAAATGTTCAGTACAAATCGGAGAGATCGAATGAAGCCTGTTTGTTATTATAATAAAGATAACCATATATCAAAAAAAGGAGATGATATGAACAAGCTGAAGCTGTATCTGATTGTAACAATCCTGTTATCTTGTTCCGCCCTGCTTAATGCAGAGTCCGCTAATACATTCTGGCCGGCCTGGCGAGGCCCTGAGGCCACCGGCATTGCTCCCAACTGCGATCCGCCAACCACCTGGAGCGAAACAGAAAATATCAAATGGAAGGTCAAATTGACCGGAGATGGCTCGGCAGCCAGCCCGATCGTGTGGGGCAGCAAAATATTCTTTCAAACCGCTGTCAAGACCGACAAAGTGGAAAAATCCCCTGAATCCACCCCTGCATCAGAACAAGCTCAGCCGCCGGCCGGCAATGGACAGACACCTCCGCCTCCATCCCAGGCCGCGGAAAACTCCGGCCAAAATACCCCGCCCGGCGGTCCGGAAGGCCCGCGTCCTCCTCGCGGCAATGGCGGCGATAAAGCTCCAGCCAATGTTTATCAATTTAACATCGTTTGCATGGACCGAAACACCGGCAAAATCCTTTGGGAAAAGACCGCCTGCGAAGCCGTACCGCATCAGGGCCATCAACCGACCCATGGATTTGCCTCTTACTCACCCATCACCGATGGCAATTACGTGTGGGCCAATTTCGGCTCGCGCGGAGTATATTGTTATGATTTTGACGGCAAACTCATCTGGAATCAGAACCTTATCCAGATGAAAACGATGTTCGGGGAAGGCGGCTCACTGGCCCTGGCAGAAGATGCGGTCATCGTTGTTGCCGACAACGATACGGACTCTTGGATCTTCGCCTTTCATAAAAACACCGGCCAACTGCTCTGGAAAAAACAGCGTGACGAAAAGACCACCTACGCCACACCCCTGGTCACCACCTTTAACGGGCAATTACACGTCATTACCTCCGGCATCAATAAAATCCGCAGCTACAATCCCAAAACCGGCGACATCCTCTGGGAATGCGCCGGAATCCCGGACAGCATGATTGCTACACCCATTGTAGGCTTCGATATGCTGTTATGCGCTGTCGGGGGCCGCGGCAAAGGTCAGGTCGCCGCCGTCAAACTCGGTGCCGCAGATGATCAAGCCATTCTCTGGCAGACCAAAGACGTGGCTCCGTTTGTGGCATCGCCTCTGCTCTATGGCCAGCGACTCTATGTCTTTTCGGCCAATGCCCCGAGACTATCCTGTTATGAGGCCAAAACCGGCAAGGTTCTGATTGACAAACAACCCCTTGAACAGCTCAAAGATGTCTATGCCTCGCCGGTCGGCGCTGCCGACAGAATTTATTATGCCGGCCGCAATGGCATTACCTATGTTCTGAAAAACGCAGAACCCTTCGAAGTCATCGCAATCAACAAACTCGATGACGAGTTCAGCTGTACCCCGGCCGTCGCGGGCAATGAATTATATCTCAAAGGCAAACAGTATTTCTACTGTATTGCAAACTCGAAATAACTCTTTTTATACTGATCTTACTTAAAATTTCCCGGTTCGTCGCGGCTAAGTACAGCAGCTTCAACCACTTGCTTCTTTTGCTCGCGGAATAATCGTACCCGTTGGGTATATAATA
>CAZKAI010000185.1:0-6164 GCA_964550565.1 uncultured Pirellulales bacterium | reverse complement strand
ACCCTCCGCCGCAGGCGGTTTCCTTATTTTACCTTTTCCCCTTTACCTTTTGCCTTTATCAGCAACCAGGGCCAATTACTCCATCGCCCCAACCGAACAGGCTTTATCGGAAATAGCTTTCCCCAGGATATCCCGCCCGCCGTTATCGGGAATCTGTTTCCCTTGGCCGGCGCCCGGAAAATCTTGTTTCAGCCTTAACTTAACCAGATATGGGTCATCCTTAAATCCCTTTTCAGGATCAATCCCATCCCGCTCGGGCACAGCCAGGAAATCGGGGGATTCAAAACAAGGCTCAGCGACAATCGCTTTTTCATCCGGAGGTCGATTATCTTGATTCCCAAAATACAAATTATTGACAAAGACCGTCTTAATGTCTTTGCCAAACTGGTACCCTGCCCCGTCCTGGACATAAAAGATATTGTTGGCAAACCATGTCTGTTCCGGCCACGGCCCGCCCCAGTTATCCATTTTCAGAATGGTCTTATCCACATCCCCCTCGGGCTTGCGGGTAATGATGATGGTATTATTGTAAATCTTCGTATCCTTGCACGGCCCGGAAATATGAAACGTCGGAGAAAATATCCCGACATGCGTCCGCTGCGTGCGTATGCCGTCATTGACGCTGACATTGTAACGCACGACCGTGCCGATATTTCCGATGCTGTACGGCATCTGGCTCTGTCCATTGTTGCACACCAGCAGAAAGCCCCCTTCGTTATCATGGCTGAAGTTATACTGAATCAGGGTGTTCTGACAGTTCCAGTCGGAGTCAAAGCCCTGCCCGTCCCACGGGGCCTTGTGGTCACTGACCTCATTAAACTGAATGACCGTATTATCGCAGGCCCACGGCCAGATTCCCGCCGCGGCCTCGCCTTCGGGCAGCAGCCGTGTGCAGTCGCGCATCCTGTTGTATTCCACAATCGCCCCATCGCAGCCAATGGGGACAATTCCGTCGCCGGGGATTTCTTCGAGCCGGTTGCCGCGAATCCGGACATTGAGATTGGGGTACCACTGGCTGCGGCTCGAATAGCCGTGTTGAATGATTCCATTGCGTTCGCATCGGCGAATCAGGCAGTTTTCGATGGTCAGGCTGTCAAAACGCGACTGGACCTGCCGGCCTTCATTGGCCAGCAGAATCCCCTGCCCGCCGCCCTGCTGCTTGACAAGGCTGCCGTTGACATCGTGCACATAAAGGCCGCTCAGCAGGATATGTTTTGCAGTACCGAAATCGCGGATGCGCACCGCAGCTCCCGACCGTCGCGGTTTTCGAACCGGGCCGGTGTTGGTCAGCTCAAGATTGCGAACCTCCCAGCCCTGGACATTATAAAGCAGCAAAGCCGAATCGGTCTTGCCTTCGGCGTCAATGCGGGGCAGGCCGCGAAAACTCCCGACCGGCTCCTTCAGATCATAGGCATCGATACGGATGGGATGCTGCGGATCTCCGCTGCCCTGCGGCTTCAACTGACCCTGATACGACGTCCCGGCCTTGAAGAGTATGGTATCGCCAGGCTGGAATGTCACACGGTTGACCGCATCGAGGCTTTTCCACGGGCGTTCGGCAGACAGGCCGTCGTGGTTGTCGCTGCCGGCCTGACTATCGACATAATAGACCTTCCCGACCGGCAAATCAGGCAAATCTGCCGCAGGAACCTCCTGAACCATGAAAATTACAGTCACAAAGGCAATAATCGACGCGATAGGAAAGACCTTGCGATTCATAATTCCCTCGAAGCTAAATTATGTTCCTGTTGTCCATGGCCAGCGTATTTGATTACCGCTGACATCCTGGCCATCTGCCGAGTTCCCAATGCTGAGTTCAGTATAATAGGCCTTGCCATAAAAGAAAGTCTAAAGTCAAAAAGAAGAATAATCTTGCATTTATGGATTGGGATTCTTTAATAACTGTAGAATACAACAGAATGCTTTGAATCAAAGAACTGTTAGGAGTACACTCATGAAACGAATTGTGATGCTGACAGCCCTCATTGTATCGGCCGTTTCGGCTCGTGAATACCATGTCTCAGTCACCGGCAACGACCAGCAGGACGGTTTGGCCGCAACCCCCCTGCGAACCGTTTCCGCTGCCGCCCGGCTGGCTCAGCCCGGAGACATCATTACCGTCCACGAAGGCACGTATCGCGAACAGGTCAGCCCTCCCCGCGGTGGTCAATCCGACACTCAGCGGATTACCTATCAGGCCGCGGCCGGCGAAAAAGTCACCCTCAAAGGCTCCGAGCCTGTCAAGGGTTGGGAAAAAGTCCAAAACGACACATGGAAAGTCGTCATCCCGAACCGATTCTTTGGCAGCTTCAATCCATACAGCGATTTGATTCGCGGCGACTGGTTCGATTCCAAAGGACGCAGCCATCATACCGGGGCGGTCTATCTGAACGGCCACTGGCTTGTCGAGGCCGCTAAATTGGAAGAGGTTTTGAAACCTGTCGCCGACATCGTCTTTCATTCCCAGGATTACCTGCTCAATATCGCGTGGATTCAGCCGGATACGGCTACGGAAGGTGCCAAACCGATTGCCGCTGCCGGTTTTTCAGAACAGCACGGCATCCAGACCGCCCCCTGCTCGGAGGGCGGAGAATGCATCGGCTGGATTGAACACAATGACTGGGTTCAATATCCATCGTTTGATTTCGGACAGAATTGCGAACAAATTAATTTCCGGGCGGCCTCTGCCACGCAAGGCGGAATCATCGAGATTCGTCTGGAGAACCCCGAGGGGACCCTGCTTGGAAGCTGCGCGGTCGCCAATACCGGAGACTGGCAAGCATGGACAACTGTCACTGCGAAAATCAAACCTGTCAGCGGTACAAAAACGCTGTGCCTGGTATTCAAGGCTCGCCCGTCGGAGCCGCTGGGGGCTGGACTATGGTTTGCACAGGTGGATGAATCGAATACGACAATCTGGGCTCAGTTTAAAGACCTCAATCCCAACCAGGCCGACGTGGAAATCAATGTCCGCAAAGCGGTTTTCTATCCGGACAAGCCGGGGATAAACTATATCACTATTCGGGGTTTTACGATGATGCACGCGGCCACGAACTGGGCACCCCCTACCGCTGAACAGGTCGGCCTGCTGGGCACCCACTGGAGCAAGGGCTGGATTATTGAAAACAACGACATCCGCTATTCCACCTGTGTCGGTGTGAGTCTGGGCAAACATGGTGACCAGTACGACAATACCTCAGCCAATACCGCCGAAGGGTATGTCAAAACCATTGAGCGGGCGACACAGGACCATGGCTGGTCCAAAGACACTATCGGCCATCATATTGTACGCAATAATCACATCGCCCACTGTGAGCAGGCGGGTGTTGTCGGCAGCCTCGGGGCCATCTTCAGCACGATTACCCAAAATGATATCCACGATATCCATATTCGACAACTGTTTGGCGGGGCTGAGATGGCAGGCATCAAACTTCACGCGGCCATTGATACGGAAATCAGCCGCAACCACATTTATCGCACAACGCTGGGCATCTGGCTGGACTGGATGAATCAGGGCAGCCGGGTGACTGGAAACCTACTGCATGACAACGGGCCCTCGCCGGATTTGTTCGTTGAAGTCAATCACGGTCCTTTTGTGGTGGATAACAATTTGTTTTTGTCCAATTTTTCACTGCTGAATATCTCCGAGGGCGGCGCCTATATTCACAACTTGTTTGCCGGGCGAATTGCCATGGGGCCGGAGCTGAACCGCGAGACTCCTTATCACAAGGCTCATTCCACCGAGGTAGCGGGGCTCGTCCATATCAAAGGCGGTGATGACCGATTTTATAACAATATTTTCGTCGGCCACGAAGGACTGGCTTATTGCGACAATACGGCCTATCCAACACAACTGGCCGGCAATGTCTTTCTGAAAGGGGCCAAGCCATCCGCCCGCGAATTGAATCCGATTGTCCTGGCGGATGTTGACCCTGCCATCCATCTGGTTGAGGATAAGGATGGGATACAACTGAACATGACTTTTGACAAACGCTGGGCCGGCACTGCGGGTGCCCCGCTTGTCACTTCTGAGCTGCTCGGCAAGGCAAAGATTCCCGATTTGCCACACCAGTTACCTGATGGTTCAACATTTAAAATCAATACCGACTATCGTGGTCAGCAAAGACCTGCCGCCGGCCCAACCCCAGGTCCCTTTGAAAATCCCGGCTCAGGCAAGCAGACTTTAAAAGTCTGGCCGAACAAGTAAACTCCTGCTCTGGAAGTAAAACATAAAACACTATGCGAAAATTACGTAATCACCCCGGAATTATGGCACCTCTGCTGCTGTTCATCATACTGCTGCTGATTTTCTCTATAGAGCGTCTTGCTATTCGTCTCCTGCTGCCTGGCTTCTTCGCAGACAGTCTGCCCGGCCAGACCTGGCATGCCCTGTTCCTGGGACTACAGTTCGATATCGTCATGGCCACCACGCTTGCCTGCCCATTTATTATACTGACGATTGCGGGTCCGCTATTCGAGAAACCGTTTTTTCAACGATTTATTTCCGCTGTGGCGTCAATCCTGCTTGGCCTGGTTGTGTTTGGCTGTATTGCTGATTTTTATTTCTTCAAACAATTTGGCGAACGTCTCAATCATAAAGCTCTTGTCTATCTTGATTCCGACTATGCTTACAAGATTATCTGGAACGATTATCCCATCCTCAGGATTACTGCGGTATTCTGTCTTGTTATCATTTTTTCATACACAGCCATAAGCCGCCTGATGGCCAGAGGCATTCGTCGCAACGGAATACCTGCCCTATCTATCGGAGAAGTCATCCTCATCCCTGTCGCCATGGCAGGCCTGTCTATTCTGGGCATTCGCGGTACACTTGGTCCCAAAGCCATTAACACCGGCCCGGCATACTTTTGTTCTTCGGCGCCCATTGCCCAGCTTACGCTAAACGGCCTGTTCACGCTCCGCGAAACCAGCATCAGTCTGTATTACCGGGAAAAAGAAATTGACAAGGACTATACGCTTGTTCCGCCGGAGGAGGCTGCTGCCAATGTCACGGTGTTAATCGCACGGCCCGGTGACAGCTTTTGCCAAACCGGCGGCAATCCTCTTCGGCGAATTACAGACACAGGCAAAGAGCGGCACGATTATAATGTCGTTGTCGTGGTTCTTGAGAGTTTAAGCTGGCACTATATCGGTGCGATGGGCGGCAATCCGAGTTACACCCCCCATTTCGACAAACTTATCTCTGACGGCTTGTTCATGGAAGAATGTTTTGCCGTGGGCAATCGCACCACACGGGGATTCAGTGCGATTGTTTCCAGTTATCCAGACCTGCCCGGCAAAAGTGTCAGCACCCGGCCGCAGACCGAAGGCGCATTTCTTACGCTGGGTTCGGTTCTGAAATCCCGAGGATACGAAACAATGTTCATCTATGGCGGACAGCCTTCCTACGACCATCGTCAGGCGTTTTTAGGGAGCAATGGTTACACCCGCATGGTGTTCAAAAACGATTTTGTCTCCCGTACCTTCAAAGGCGAGCTGGGGTATTGCGACGAGGATCTCTATAATCAGGCCCATCTTGAATTTCTGAACTGTCAGGACAAGCCATTTTTTGCCACATTACTGACCCTTTCTTTCCATCGAAGCTGGAAGATTCCCTCCGGCAAAATTACTCCCGAGCCGGTTTCCACTCCTTATCATGAACAGATCGACGCCATCCGATATACCGATTGGGCAATCGGTCAGTTTATTGCGAAGGCCAGTGATGCTCCGTATTTCAACAATACCCTCTTTGTATTCGTTGCCGACCACATGGGCGGATTCAAAGAACATCCCGTGACCGCTTCATCTTACCGGGTGCCGTTTCTTATCTATGCTCCGCATCTTGTCAAACCTGCCCGGATTTCGGGCATCTGCAACCAGATGGATGTCGCACCTACCATCATGGACCTGCTGGGCGGCACTTACGAACACTGTTTTTTCGGCACCAGTATTTTGAATCGTGTGCCGGGGTCAGGTTTTGCCTGGCTAATCAACAGCCAGCAGATCATTTTCATCAATGGTCTTGGCCAGGGTGTGATCGTCAGTCCCGACAATCATCATTCCTATTTTCAGTTCAGCCTTCCAGATAAACTGGAACCACTGTCGCCACAGATATCCACTGGCCGGCTCAGCCAGATGCCGATTTCCATTCTTCAGACAGCAAC
>CAZKAI010000184.1:5165-6236 GCA_964550565.1 uncultured Pirellulales bacterium | reverse complement strand
TCGCTTGCGCTGGGGGCTGCTGTTGGAAACATGCGGTTGTGGGGTGTTCGAATGAGGTGCAAATGAGGCTGACGCGGCGGGGGATTAGTAGTCGAGGTAGTTGACGTTCTGGCTGTCGGTGCCGGTCCAGTTGAGTCTGAATTCGCAGGTATCGCGTTTGAACAGCCAGCCGGTTGATTTGTCGGCTTCTGCGGCAAAGTCGGCGACTAATTTCACATCGCGTTTATCGTTAAAGGGATTGACGGGCATTTTCATGAAATAAGGCCCGCAGGTAAAGACCGCGGTCCTGGTGGTGGTGGTCGAGGAGACGCCCTTGACGTCGGTGGTGCAGACGAACTGTTCGACGACCTTGGCGGCGGTGGCGTTGGTCAGGGCACCCATGGGGTTGTAATAGTAGCCGGGCGTCAGGCCGTTGTGGTCGAGCTTAAACAGTTCGGCCTGGCTACGGAGGCTGCGGAGCATGTCCTTGGCCGCCGACTCTTTGGCCAGTTGCGACTGGTTCTGGAACATGGGCAGCGCAACAGCGGCCAGGATGCCCAGAATCGACACCACGATCATCAGTTCAATCAAAGTGAAGGCTTTACGTTTCATATTATCAGACGTTTCGGTTCAAATCGCGTATCCCTTTATCAAAATATAATGAATCTTTTGGAATCTGTGGGAATTTTCCAAAAATTTTATACGTAGTTTTACTGACAAAAAGGCAGTTTGCGGCGTCTTAACAAATTCTTTACAAGACGGTCTGATAATGCCGTGATTCTCAGTGCTGTTGGCGTTATTTGCCTTTGGGGTGTTTTAAGTTTATATTATTTATATAGAGAAGAAGTGTCACGATAGAAGAAACTTTAATTTCGGGGGATTTATGAAAACCAGGCAAGTGAAACTGATCATCGCGGCCGCGGCTATCCTGTTGACAAGCTCGGTGGTCAAGGCGGACGCTATTATTAATGAGCAAGGGGAATACTACTACAATGGGGCTGTCGTTGATATCGACCGTGTGGTCAATGGTTACCTGTGGATCGAAAATGCCACGGTGAATCTGCATAAGAACGCTCACATCAAAGATGCCAT
>CAZKAI010000184.1:0-5065 GCA_964550565.1 uncultured Pirellulales bacterium | reverse complement strand
ATACAGTCCATTGGCTTCGCCGAGGGCAGCAGTGCTGAATTCGCCTGTGCATCTATGCCCCAACTGCCTACGACGATCGAACCCGGCGCCAGCATCCCTGTTGAAGTCGTATTTACGCCTGCTGCCACCGGCGCGGCCCTGGCTGTTATGATGATTTCCGGAGACCATGTGGAAGTCGCCCAGATTATGCTGACTGGGACAGGGATTAAGCCCGTCATTGCAGTTGAACCTGCTGTGCTTGATTTCGGTCAACTGGATCTGGGGCAGTCCGCGGTCGGTACGCTGACGGTTGCCAATACCGGCGATGCGGACCTGGTGGTGCAGTCGATGGACTTTGCCGGCGCCGGCAGTGCCGAGTTTGCCTTCGTGGCAGCGCCTGTGCTGCCTGTGGTGATCGCAGCGGGTGCCAGCGTTGAACTGGACATTGCTTATACCCCCACGGTCGAAGGGGATGCTGAGGCTGTGCTGACGATTGTCAGTGATGATGTGGATAATCCCGCCGTGGACGTGGAACTGAAAGGCAAGGCGATTGATCCCGTCCAGACACCCCTGGAGCAGATGGATTCCATCCTGAAATATTATGACCAGGGTCTCAGGAACAAGAGCATCAAGGGTGTCGGGCATACTCACAGAATCTCCCATGCTCATGCGAATATCGTCCGGCAGATGCTGATCTGCACACGCTGCCTGATCAAGGGCGGCTACGGCAAGTGGGCAATATACGGCCTGTATGATATTGACAAGAAGACCGACGGCAAGTCGCGTCCCAGTGATATCCTTCAGGGCAACGGTGTGGCGGAATTCAATGCCAAGGTTAGAACACTGATCGAAACCCTGAAAACAAAATAAAGTCCGACGTCTCAAACCCGTGTGAAGCGGAGCTGCAAGGCTCCGCTTTTTTTGTGCGCGGCAGGCAGGGTTGTCTGGGGTATGCTTAATGGGTATAATTATTCCACGGCGGCCCCAGGTTTTTTGGCTGTGCCGAAACGGGAAAATACAAGAACGATCCGTACTACTCAGAGGCCGGAAATGGATTCATCCAATGGCGGGCAAACAGGGCGAAATCCGGCAGGTTGATGAAGCCATCATGATTTAAGTCCATGCCCGTGCAGTTATCCGGACAGGTGTCCGCCTGGGTCAGCCACAGGGTACAGAATGCGGCAAGGTCGTTGATATCCACGATAAAATCAGCAATAAAATCACCTGTCAGTGGAAGTGTTGAACAAACACGCCTGGGATCATTTTGCTCGGGACTGCTTGTGGGGCCCAGCGTTCCATGATTTCCATTCGGGCTGCTGTCGCGCAGTGTCTGTCCGTCCGGCTCATCAAAATTCCAATAACCCGCAAGGCCGGGGGAGTTGGGATCAACTTTGCTCAGATAGGTGTTTTTGATTTGCTCCCGGGACCGTGCATAAGTCCATATCCGCACTTCGTCCAGTTGTCCGCAGAACCAGTAGCCCGCGACGTTATCATGTTTTCCGAAGGTCAGTGTTCCGCCTCCCACCGAAAGGGGGCTGTAACTTTTTGTCCAGACCTTGTCGCCGTTGATGTAAAGGGACTCATTGGCTCCATCCCACGTTGCCGAGACATGATACCACCGATCCAGCGCAACCGGATACTGGGTATCCGTATCACGCGCCCAGTGAGTCAAGCCTATGTGTTTGGATATCAAACATAAGTGGTTTCCGCTCAGGGGGCCTTCTGCTCCTCTTGAAATGATAAAACCGTTGTACCAGTCCACGCCGTTGAAGTAATTTCTCCATTCCAGGATATTGATCCAGGCTTCCATGGTGTATGGGGCGTTGCCGGAAGGTGCCGCAGCAAATACCGGAATCACGGCATAATCATCGTTGCCGTCAAACTCCAGGGCGCATCCCCAGTTTGCGGCCGATGCAGACATCTGACATAAGACGCTCAGAACAAGTAAATGTATGATGATCTTGATTTTCATGCTTCACCTCCAGGATATTGCTCATCTCACGGTATCGTGTCCAGCCATCGAGAAGCCAGGTCTGACACATCCAGCAGGTTTACTGCAAAGTCCCGGTTGATATCCCCCATCAGATGGTACATCGTAAATAAGGCATCTCCGCCGGAGACTCCATCGCCGGATGGAAATACCGGGTAGTCCGGAGTTCCCATGACCCATTCCCCATCGAGGGGGTCCGATGACGATAACGCCCTGATTCTCGATGCACCGCTTTTACAGGTAATGGTCATGGATTGATTCAAAATCGGACTGCCCCATGCCAGGGTTGTGCAGTACCGATTGGCATCATAGCCGATATAGGTCGGATTCGGCGGCAGGGGTTCCCCCGGCTGGCTGCTGAAAGTAAAGTTGCTGATGGTATTGGCACCAGTCACGTCATGCGAGAAAAAGATTTCAACCAGCTCAATGCCGTCATGGCCGATAAAATACCAGCCAAAATCGCGACGTCCGCAGTGATTGACTCGAATGTCCACAATCCTGGGGGTATCCAGGCTGCCGCCGACTAATGCGAAGTTATCGACGCCGTTGGTCTCCGTGATGGCTGAACCCGCCTCGATATTCAGGCTGATCGATGTCACATTGGCCAGCAGTCCCGCCCACGTGCCGGACTGTTTTGTCCATTTGGATTCGGTTAATTGTCGGGTATATTGTATCCAGCCGGCACTTTCTTCCGGCGGATTACCCAAATCGACAGAATAACTGCCTCCCGGCCCGGACAGCGTCAGGATGCCGAAAGAATGCCATTTGTCGCTGCCCTGGACCAGCGTTCGCAGCGACACTGAAAAATAGGCGTTATTATTCAGGGCTGTATAATCGCCCAGAAATGCCGCGGGGGCGTAAATTGTCATTTCGCCCCCTTTGATGTCCGTGGCCTGCAGAAAGCCGCCGCTGACACCGCCTGTGAGTGGAAACTGAACCAATGCCTCGGTTACATCCCAGGTCCACCCCTCGGCTGTGCCGCTGTCCCAGGTGGTTTGTGCGGGCACGACCGGCGCTGCATAAAGACAGCAGGTACTGAACAACATGATAAGCGTTGAAATATAGACGTTATTTCTCATTTTATTATCCTCTGAAACAGGAATTGACGGTTTCAGTTCATCCATCCGAGCGAAACGATGGCCAGGTCTTCCAGATTTACCCTGCCGGAGTGATTCATGTCGGCGCCGTCGCAGCAGGAGATGCAGCCGCAATCGTTGCTGAGCCAGTTATAGGCCACGTTTCCAAGGTCGGTCCAATCGACAACGCTATCGCCATCCGTATCGCCCGTCTTGAGAGTCAGGCCATATCGCAAAAATCTCAGCTCTGCATTGTGAAATGCGTGATAGGTTGCATCACCAAACAGGATTCTGTTCGGCGTGGTTTGATTCACAGAACCAGCCGGGATAGTGACCACAGGATTGCCATCGATAGAAAGCTGCCCGATATTGTTCTGGATAACTAATCGATAGACGTGAAATCCATCTGTTGTGGTGTATGGGGCAAACGAAGAACTGTTTTCGTAACCCCAGTCATAATCATTGGACAGGATGACTCCGGTGTCGGCGATCCCAACGCGAATGGTTCGTCCCTGGTGATCCACCGCCCAGACCGTATATCCGGTACGCCATCGATTTGAACTGATGTTCATATATTGCGATGAATTGATTTTCAGTTCGAATTCAACGACCAATCCATGGTTGGCGGGGAAGCAAATGTATTTATCCGTGCGAGCCCAGTACAGATACTGAAGGACGGTTGTGTGAGTACACAACACATAATTCTCCATCCATGGCTGAGAGTCGGCGGGGCTATTGATAATGCTCCAACCCTGTTGTTCGGGAAGGGTATTAAGGCCTGCATCATACCATCCCAGCCAGGTGTGATTTGGATCATAAGCGGGATCAGCGAGATAAGGTGTTTGTGCATAACCCGCGATGGAAACGGCTAAAAGACAGACACACAGCATGATTCGCGTCGTTCTCATTGCATTACCCTCCAAAAAATTATTTCCTGCTTCTCCAGTTACACATGATCGCCGCAGGTGTTTACATACAGGTAAATCTTGGACACCTGCACGCTGTTTTCCGGCTCATACCTTGCCGGCAGACTCAATCAGCAGTATATGATACTCAATATGCACAGGATAAATCAATTAGGGAAACTACGGAAATTCGAAAATTACCCAGATTTCCATAGAATGAATTGGAATGGCGGGGGAAAAACAGGTTTTCTGAGGTGTGTTGCCAATTTATGGCGTGATTCCTATAGAATAATAGGTGTTATGCGAATATAAATCCACGATTGCATTTGCCCCAATCTGTGATACAGTCAATTTGAAGATAAAATTGCTTATGAATGGTTTAATTCTATGAATACAAACGAAAAAAATACGATATTGGTGACTTGTTCGCCGGGGCTGGGGGGATTTCTGGAAAAGGAACTCCAGTCTCTTGACTTTAAGATGGATTCGGTTCGCCCGGCCGGTATCGAGCTGCAGGGGACGATGGCTGATGCCATGCGGCTCAATCTCCACCTGCGGACCGCCTATAACGTCCTGTGGCTGCTCAAGGAGTTCCGCTGTGTTCGCCCGGATGACCTGTACCGCGAGGTCAAGGACTTTCCCTGGGAAGAGATCATCTCCACGAAAGAAACGCTGACGGTTATCGGCCGGGTGGATACCGGGGCCATCGATAATTCCATGTTTGCCAACCTCAAGGTCAAGGATGCCATCGTGGACCGGATTGCCGACAAGACCGGCTCCCGGCCCGACTCCGGCAAGGAAAAGACCGGCGTGGTCGTGCAGTTTTTCTGGAAGCAGGACTCCTGCCGGGTGTTTCTCAATACTTCCGGCCTGAAGCTGTCCGATCGCGGCTACCGCCGGATGCCCCACAAAGCCCCGCTGCGGGAGTCGCTGGCCGCTTCCATCCTGATGGCCGCCGAGTATGACGGCACCGTGCCGCTGATTTGCCCGATGTGCGGCAGCGGGACGCTGGCTATCGAAGGGGCGCTGATGGCTACCGGGCGCGCCCCCGGGCTGCTGCGTTCCAACTACGGCTTTATGCACACCCGGTTTTACGACCCGGACCTGTGGCAGCA
>CAZKAI010000183.1:0-6283 GCA_964550565.1 uncultured Pirellulales bacterium | reverse complement strand
GCCTGCAAATACGCCCGCCCCGCCGTAGATAACCACATCACGCTCCGCACCCGCAAACAGGATGGCCTCGTTCTCATCGAAGTCGAAGATCACGGCCCCGGCGTGCCTCGCCGCGAACAGGCCCGCATCTTCGAGGCCTTCTACCGCTGCGCAGACGAATCCACCCGTCAGACCACCGGCACCGGCCTGGGCCTGGCCCTGGTCAAACGCTTCGCCGAAGCCCATCATGGTTTCGTCCAAATCCTATCCGCCGCCCCCACTGGCTGCATCTTCCGCGTCGCCCTCGCCCCATCCCCCCGCTAATCCCCGACCGCTCTTTGTATCCAACGTAGCCGAAGCTTCCAGCTTCGGTCTGTCTTGAGCATAGCCGAAGGATTCCATGGTCAAGCGAATCTTGGCCATGGCACGCCCCCCCATACCAATCTACGTGTATCTCTCCACATTGCTCGCTTTGAAGCGTTTTCTTTTTAAATTTTGCATTGTCATTTTGCTTTTTACTTTTTGATTTTTTAATTTTCCCTTTTAAAATTTGTTTCGAATTTCGTGCTTCGGATTTCGAATTTTATACCCGCATTCTTGTCTCCGTGCATCCTGACGACATCCCCCCCGTCCCCGATTTACCAAAAAAACAGTGCCGGAACACGTAACTCCGCATCCCGGCACCGCCTGATCATGCTGATCATCAAAATCGATTATTTACATCATTCCATTATCTGCCCTGCGTGGAAAAATACCGCATTAACATCGCCCGATCCCGAGTATAAAGACTGGCCGGATTCATCATATCCAGAGCCTTTTGCAGGTAATTGGTGCTCTGCATAACCGACATATTGGAAAATATATCGCGTGAATAGGCCGCATACACCTGATTACGAATCGAGTTTGCCGTTGTCGATGTCATGTCAAGCGGATATTTCGGATAATCCCTTAAAATCGCCATCGCCGCCTGTTCCCTGTCCATCGCCTCTTTCAATTCAACTAGGATTTGCTGTTTACGCGTCAATGCCCCGGCCGCATTTCTTTCCACCAGCGACTTCACCGAACAGCCGATTTTAATGGGTACAGCCCTGGACGCACTGACCACACCGTTATTCTCCCGGTATTCAGCGGTAATCATTGTCGTCTCCTGCGGATAAAGCAGCTCGCCGACATTCAGGCTGCCGGGATTATCCATGACCGCCGCCGAAGTCCCGCGAGCTGACCAGGTGCACAGATCCGTTCGGGTACGAACACGGCCGTCGCTGTAAGTAACCACAGCCTGGTACGCATTCTGCGAGCTTTCGAGAACGGTATCCGGCCCCTGAATGTCCAGCTTGACCGGAACGGCAGGAATATACTCCGGGGTTGCAATTGCGGTTAAGATACCGCTGCTGGATGCTATATATAAAATGTCCTCACTCAAAGCCAGATATCCTGCCGCCGGATAAGACCAGTCGGCGTCACGGCCGAGCAGTTCGATTCCATACGTCTTGCTGGCTGTACATGCCAGTGCATAATTATTCGTGACAATCACATTCCGACTCAGAGTTCCCTCCGGAGGCGCCCAGGTCCATAATTGCTCACCGGTGGCTTCATCCCGCACATCCAGCTTGCCATTATTGATTATATATATCCGACCGTCAGCAACCGACGGCTGGTTCGTAAAGTAACCGGAAATGCTGTACTTGATTGTTTTTTGCACAAGGTCAAAACAAAGCAGACGACCATCATGACCGGTAATAATATCATTCTGAGTTCCAAGGACCGGGGCAAGATTCATACTCCACCCATTCCAGTCATATTGAGGATCAAAAATAGTATGAATCAGGGCACCGGTTAGACGGTCAACAATTCTCAAGCCCGCATTTGCAGTGCCCCCGCTGGATTCGCCTACATAGGCATAAGCATAAAGCTCATCCACGGCCGGTGTCCATTGATCGTACTGGTTTAGAGCGATGATCCATTTTTGAGTCCCATCAAAAGCATCGTAACAATACATCCCGCCGTAATAGCCGCCGTTGACATACACATGGCCTTTATAGATTGTGGGTGCATAATGCGATTCCCATTGAGCACTGTATGTCGACCGAAAAACGTCCGCACCGGTTTCTGCATCAAATGCAGAGACGTAAGCAGGAGGAGCATTCGAGGTCCCTTTTCCTGTCTGAATATAGACATTGCCGTATGCATAGCTGGGAGGATTCACACTGGACGCTGTCCCGAGGTCCTTTGACCAGATGATTTCACCATCACGGCTGTCAAGAGCAAACAGCGAGTCACCGCTCTGAAATCGAGAGGGCGTGGACACAAAGACCCGGCCATCCGCCGCGGTAACGGGATTGATCGCTCGTCCGAAATTTCGTTCCCATTTTTTTGAAAATGTGGCCGTATTCAGCAGCAGGGGTAAAGCCCCATTGTGTTCCTTGTTACCCTGAAACATGGGCCAGCTCAATCCCTGATGCATCGAATCTTCCGTCAGGCAAGTCACGTCCAATTCGGCGCCCACCGTAACACCGCCATAGGTATAGCTCGCCAAAAGCTTGAACTTTGCAGAATTATCCAAAATTGCTCCGGTGCTCAGGACACCCTGATTGACGCTGACAAAAGCTTCCGAAGCCTGCCAGACAGCTTCTTCTGTAACCGTTTTCACCGCACCGTTATCAAAAGTCACAACAGCGTCATAGTGAACGGTTGAATTTTCAAACACGTTTGGGCTCCCCTGGATTACCATGCTGACTGGCAAGGGAATCGATACCGGGTTTGCAAAATCGACCCAACCGGAACAAGTGTAATTGAAGCTGGAATTAAATAAGTTTGCTCTGAATGTCGTGTTGGCCAGGGTATATTGGATTGTCAATGGAAGAACTGCCCCAACCGGTGCGCTGAAATAATTAAATCTCGGTTCACCATACGATGTAATCGTGTTGGAAACCAGCAGTACGCTGCCCCGTAAAACGCCAGTGGTTGAACCCGCAGTTGCTTCGATAACAAGAGGGGCTAGGGGTCTCAATGTACCTTGCGCAGAATGGTCGCCGGAGTTGTAATCCGTACGACTCCAATCAGTTGGATTTTTGAGATAAAACCGCAGAATATTGCCGCTTTCTTCCACCTTGTCAATCGAAGCGCTGGATAGGGTACAACCTCCGGCACCGCTGGACCAACTGGTATTGTTGTTCAGATAATAAACAGAAGCATTTGGAATCAGCCGCAGCGTCCCGCCGCTCGAATAAGTATTGTTTGATGTGTCACCCACAGTCATCCGATCAATCGTGTTGGGGACTGCTTTTTCTGCCAATTTTGAACTTCCGGCTTGGGATAACTCAGATGCCTCCAGACTTGTTCCCAGGGAACCGGGGGACAAGTCAGACCGCTGTGCAGAATTCGAAAATTCATGATACAGGCCGCTCTCATCAAAAAAGCCTGTCACTTCACCGGATGCATTGACCACATTGGAAATGGACGATTCCGCCTCCTGAGCTTGTACAAAAGTCAACAAAAACAGACCGCTCAAAAATGCAATAATACAGTAGCGTTTCATTGTGTTCTCCTTAAAAAAATTCCTTCAATCCGCCCGCTCAACAGATCCCTGCAGGCCCCTTAATCCATTTCCTCTATTTTAACAAACCCGAAAACCATGTAAAGCGTTTTATTATTATTTTTTTATCCGCCATAAAGCCTTTCAGCCACAAGTCCCCCGGACATCCCTTCACAGAGCGTCTCCCCGTGCTATTGTTTGTCATTCCCGCGCAGAGCCTGCCCCCGCGAAAGCGTGGGGCGGGAATCCATTCATTTTACATTTTTCCCTTTTTGATTTTTAAATTTTCCCTTTAAAAATTTGTTTCGTATTTCGTGCTTCGGATTTCGAATTTTTATTCCTGTATACTTGTATACCTGCATACCTATATACCTGTATTATAGTCTCACCACCTTGGCCTTCCTCGTCCTGCCGCAATTGACAAAAAAATACCGCAGCGCATCAATCGGATGGTCATACACCCCATCCTTCTCCGGCAGCTCGCTGGACGGATTGGCCGGATAATGATAGCACCGCATCGCCTCAATCAGCCGTCCGCACTTGGGATCAATCACCAATCGGCTCTTGCCGTCGCCGGCCTTGACCACCTGCCGAATCAGCTCAATCCCCTCCACAATACGCGAGGCATGATACGTGCACTGAATCCCGTAACGGCTCAGTTCCGTGATGTCGCTGGTCCCCGTCACGCTGTTGCGATGTATCCCCGCCGGGTCGCAATACGTCGCCGTAATCGAATCCGCCCCGCCCGGAATCCGCCGCAGCACCTCCTGAGCATGCAGCTTGAGCTCTTTATTGGTCTCCAGATATTCATCCAGCACCCGCACCACGCCGGCGTCATCCTTCTGAATCCACAGGCACACATACGGACTGCGACACCCGAAATCCATCGCCAGGTACAGCGGCAGCCCCGGGTCATACCCCACTGGCCGGACATGCGTTTCCATCTCAAAATCCGCAAATACCGCATTGTCCATCCGCGGCCGCAGGCACAGCATCTCCGACTCAAACGCAGCCCGGCTGCTCCGCCGCATCTGGTCAATCACATCGTCAATCTTCAGATACCCCGACGCCTGCTGAGCCTTGCCCCCGCAATCCGACCACAGCGGACACTGCGAACACGTCCGCCCTTCGCACCGTTCGATCACCTCCCACACGCACCACCGCAGCAGACGAATCTTCGACTGATACGTCCCGTCAATCAGCCGCTGCATCACCCCGTACGGCTGATGCATCGTACTGAAAATCTCCATCGCCCCGCGAATCCCATCCCGCGTCTTGGTCACAAACTGCGCCGCCCGAAACACATCCTCCTTAAACAGCTCCGCCTCATCGCACCGCAGCTTGTGAATATGAATCCCGCGCACATCCCGCGGCGAATGCGCCAGCACGCCGACATCCGACCGGTTGCCGAACCGGCACCGCCCCACCCGCACCTTGCCCTCCAGCATCGGCCGGTACGCATCCGTCAGCGCATAGTCGCAGAAATACTCATACATCCGGCTGCTCTGGTCCAGCGACCCCGCCAGAATCCGCGTCTTGCATCCCGGCTTAAAGATGCTGTCCAGCAGCGTCGCCACCGCCGCCAGCCGCGTCTTGCCGCCCCCGCGTCCGGCCCACACGATGCAATCCGCCGAGTCCTCCGCACCCACCGCCGCCGGCAGCCCCGCAAAATCCGCACTGTACGCATGCCACAGATAATCCATCGGCGCATCATGCCCCGAACAAACCGCCCTGTCCGGCACATCCAGCCCCAGATGCGTCTTAACGTAGGTATGAAGTTCCATCCGCGACTTCGGCGCGCAGACCATCTCTGTCTCTGTCTCCACCAATTGCTCCTGCACCTCCACCGCCGCCTTCTGCGCACAACAGCCCCCTTTTCGCACCTTCTTCTTCGCCATTGTCAAGCTCCCTTATGAAAAAATGTATAAATATGAAATGAAAAATATGAAATGCATCGAATGGGCAACCCGCCGGTCACCCTCTTTTATTCAATCCCCACCCACCATCATTTCGTGTAGGGACAGGCCCCCGTGCCTGCCCATCGTCACCCCGTGCCCACTTTTTGCCATATTTCCGAATCCTGTATACTTGCATACTTGTATACCTGTATACCTTATTTGTATTCCTGCTTCCCGCCCCCGTGCCTGCCCTTTCTTTCACCCTGTTGATTACAACCGTAGGGGCGACCCACTGGTCGCCCTCCACATCTTCCCCCTATAAATAACACTTGCTATTCCAACGCAACTTTTGTATCCTGAATTCATCGGTATGTATCAATAACCCATCGAAATCATTTTACGGAAAAAATATATGCTCCACACAGCATGGACAACCCTGACCGGTACGGCCCTCTTCCCCCCAGCCATCCTCGCCAACACCATAACTCCGCTCATGGTGATGTTGGGATTCCGCCTGCTTGTCGGCAACATCCTCCTCGGAATTATCGAAGGTCTGATTCTCGCTCGCTTTTTTGGCGTATCCCGCAATCGTGCCATCTGGATTATGATCTTGGCCAACTACGCTTCCATGCTCGGCGGGCTGGTCCTGGTTCACTTTCTTGGATTACCTATCGCCGAAAGGTGGATATACGACCGTTCGTCGCTGTATTACGGTTTCTATCTCATCATGTCCATGCCCATTCTGGCATATATCGTAACCATCTTCTTGGAGTGGCCCTTCTGTCACTGGATAAATCAGACACGACCCAAATCAATAAAACGTTCTCTGGCCGGATCCCTCCTCGTTCAAACCATTTCCTATATACCGATT
>CAZKAI010000182.1:0-6307 GCA_964550565.1 uncultured Pirellulales bacterium | reverse complement strand
ACCCTGTGGCCGCCGATGGTTTCTTTGTTCCAGCCATTCTGAAGGGCACGCTTAATGGTTTCGACATATCCTTCGGCAGTGCTTACTGTATTATCAAACTCATCCCCGTATTTGCCAAGTGTAATTCCCACACAGGTCGAGTAGCAAACGTTATTGTTTTCAATGATCCAGCCCTTGCTCCAGTGTGTGCCGATAAGTCCAACCTGTTCGGCTGTCGGAGGCGCCCAGGGCGTGGCAGCCTGCATCAGGGTAAAACCTCGCACAGTTATAAAATTAATACCGGGCTTGTCAGGATAGAATACGGTTCGACGAACATTGATTTCCACGTCGGACTCATTGGGATTGACACCCTGGAATTGTGCCCAGATTGTGGTACTCGTCTGATCCACCCGGGCAAACCAGTACGGCTTATCCCCTGCAGGTTCCAGTACCTCCGCCAGCCCGGCGGCTTCAATGAGCCAGTGACCATTCAGATACACCGCACCGGTGTGATGCTCCCGCCCTTTATCTTTAAACCAGTCCCCCTGAATCAAGTCTTTATAAGGATTGAAGTCTCCAAAATAATTGTTTGGGATTGTAACTTTCCATGTATCGTCTTTCACCTTCTCCCACCCCGACACACGTTCAGAGCCCTTGAGTACAACCTTTGCACCGGGGGCCGCTTGATAGACAATACGGTTCTGCTCCGATGTACCGCCGCGCGGCGGATTGATTCGTTCACGATATACACCTTCATGCACCGTAATCACATCCCCGGGCATAGCAAGCTGAGCTGCGGCCATAATCGTCTTCAATGGCTTTGATGCAGAACCATCCTGGGTATCATTTCCATTCACTGAAACATGATAGTCCTTCCCATCGCTTGCAGAAACCACCAAAACCAGCACGAGATAACAGATTTTCAATTTGTTCATGTCCAGAATCCCTACTTTGTAATTTTACTTCCATAGCACTGCCGTTTGAGAACTGCATCCCGGCTTGAAGTCGGAACGATTCCCGCAGTGCTTGCCGCAATGTCCAGTTGCTTCTTTCTACATGTCATCGAAAACGAAGACATAATGCCCGGATTCGATCTCATATATATGCTTATCTTTTTCTTTTCCGCAATAATGCACTCCCGGAGATTTTTCAGCCTTATTGTCCCCTTCCTGGATGCTCAATGGATCCACTGCCGGCAGGCAGACCCGTGCCGTCGCATTGACAGGGATGGACACTTTTAATGTAATTTCCCCATCGTTTTTTTCCCAAGAAGATTCCACGCCCCCCTTGATCGTTCGCAGGGATGCTTTCACATAATTCAGATCCCCGGGAATATAAGGCTTAATAAGAATCCTCTCAAATCCCGGCTTCTCTGGATCAGGATTAATTCCAGCCAGTGTCTTGAACATCCAGGAAATCACCCCTCCGCCCAGGCCGGCATGGTTTCCTGAGCCGCCGCCTGTCCAGGTTTCAGACATTGTGGTGCGTCCTTGCGTCATATTGCCCCAGCTCGGCGGCGTGTCCAGGATCATAAGCTGATATCCAACATCCGGCCTGTCAATTTGGGTCAGCGCCTCCATTGTGTATTTGGTGCCAATAAAACCCGTCGTCAGATGACCCCGATCTTGAATATCACGAATCAGATTCCCGACTACTCGTTCCCGTGCCCGGTCTGGAACAATATCAAAAAATAAAGACAGAGCATTTTCACACTGGGAATTCTCACCATAAGGATATCCCCTCCGGGCACTGTCCCGGAGAAACACCCTGTTCCATGCGGCCGCTATCTCTTCGGCCATTTTATTATATTGTTCTGCATCTTCTGTTTTGCCCAGAACCTTAGCACTATCAGCAGTGATCCGTGTACAACAATAGTAGAAGGCGGTACTGATAAGCAAAGGACCTCCTCGCACCTTTTCAACTGCAGACATCCAGTCGCCGCTATCATCCCGCGGCTGAATATGACAGTGCGACTGGGATTTCAAATAGTCGACATATTTTTTGATATTGTCATAATGGCAGGCGACTAATTGTTTATCGCCATAATAAAGATAACAATACCATACTGTCAGTGGATATGCAGCAGACCAGCAGGGATGTCCTTCCAGCCAGGGCCAGGGAACAATATGCGGCAAATTCCCTGTTTCCCTGCTCTGCTGCACCTGAAAATCGCGAAGCCATTTGGCATAAAACTGATGGGTATCGAATGCAAACATGGACGATTCCGCCTGAACATGAGCGTCCGCCCCCCAGCCAAGCCGTTCATCACGCTGCGGACAATCAACCGGCAATCCCTGCATGACACTGCGCTGACTCCAGAAAGCACAGTGATAGATATGATTGATTAAATCATTATCACATTCAAATTTTCCAGTTATCTCACAATTACTGTGCGCAACACACCCTTGAACGGTATCCAGGGCAGGGATGCCGGGGTACCCTGTAATTTCAACGTAGCGAAATCCATGACACGTGAAATGCGGCTCATAGACTTCAATACTGCCATTGCCTTTTAAAATATAAGTATCCGTATTTTCCGCATGACGCAGTGTTTTCCGATTCAGGGTGCCGTCCTCATTGATGTCCTCCGCGTACCGAAGTTGTACTTTTGTACCTTTTGGCCCCTTGCAGGACAATCTGGCCCACCCTGAGAAATTCTGCCCCAGATCAAACACAAATACGCCGGAACTTATTTCTTTAACGTTTACAGGTTTTATTATTTCAGTCACAGTGATCGGAGGTGCCAACTGTGACACCAGTGTCCCTCCGGGTGATTGCACAAGATGAACACCCTGCCATTGGGAATCATCAAATCCAGTTCTGTCCCAGCCAGCCTGTTCGAGCGCGGCATCATAGAATTCACCATCAAAAAGACAACTGCTGACCACCGGCCCGGGGGATGTCTTCCAGGATTGATCAGATACAATTATTTCCTCGGAACCATCTGCATACTCCACTGTAATCTGAGCAATTGCTTTTGGAAAACCACACCACTGCATACGCCAATTCCAGTATTTTTCCTGGGGATTGAACCAGCCATTGCCCAGCATGATGCCGATTACATTACTTCCTTTATTCAATTTATCAGTAATATCAAAGGTGCTGTACAGTATCTGCGATGAATAGAGTGTTCGCAAGGGAACATGTTCGCGATTATGACCAATCTTTGAACCGTTGACATAGAGCTCAAACAGGCCTAATCCGCTGATATGAATTTTTGCTTGTTGAATCGGCCTCTTCGCCAAAATTTCTTTTCTCAGCAATGTTGATTGAAAATCAAGTTTCAACTTATTGCCTTTTACCAGTTCCTTGAGTTGTTCTAAATCTTTTTTCTCAAAATCAGTGCCCCATCGCACCACAGCCTCCTGGGCCGGCCCTCGCCCAATCCATTGAGCTTTCCATTCTTTTATGTCCATCAGGGCCGTACCGAAATGAGCTAAGTCGGTATAGAGACCTGTCTGGTCGTTTCTGTCCCAGACCCGAACTTTCCAGTAATAATTCGAACTGCTTTTCAGCGGTTTTCCAGCATACTTAACATGGGACGACTCAGACGATACAATTTTGCCGCTGTCCCACATCAAATTTTCTTCGCTATCGTAAACAAGGACTTGATACGCCTTTTGATATTGCCCTCGTTCATCAGACGTTAAAACCCATCCGAAGTTCGGTGTTTGATGATCAATTCCTTGCGGACTATCAAGGTAGTCACAACGCAATTCAGTGGCCGTAAGCGCCTCAGATTGTCCGGCCCCTGAATTGCTGGACCACAATAAGATGCTAAATGACATTATTAATACACATTGTACAGAAAATACCCCTTTGAAATGCTTATGGACTGACTTAACTCCCGGATTCATGTTTTATTCCTCATTGCAGTCATTCACAGTTTTATCATAATCTCATTTGCCATTCGGGTTTCATATGTGAAATCCACCACTTACCACCTGCATCTTTTATTTGCAGACAAGTTCTGATTCCTTGTGTATGGTTCGATTTGCCAGAATAGCATTGGCCAGCAAGCTTTATATATTCTTTTCTCTCGTTTTATCAACATAAAATAGATCATGGAAGCCTGAAAAAAGGCCTTAATTCAAGACCCAGTTCGGCCAGATTAATATATCTCCGGCCTGACCGGGCAGGCGTTGCCGGGATTCCGGCATCCTCAAGCATTCGGGGTCGATCCATCTAAATATCTCCGTCTCCTCACTCAACACTGAAATACTCATCGAGCCATTGTGCTGCAAGCACACCTATATCCCCAATATCAACTGCACAATCGTTATTGACGTCACCGACAATCCACTCAAATCCGGGTTGATTACTGGCATATTCACAGGCATCTGAATAGACAACAACCTGAACAGTGTCTTTGCCGATTAATACTCCTTCCGTGCTTTCGAGCTGCAAAGAATAGGTCCCTGCCGCATTCAGCGTCACCGTGGGATTGACAATGGCAGGATTACTGATGACGGCCGGATTCAATGGATCAGGTTCAGAGAGCACCGTCCAGTTATGCGTGAGAGGAAGATTATGGAAATGAAATGCAGAGCCGTTGAGCTGAACCACTCTTGAAGTCCCGGCCAGCCAGGTTTGCTGATCCGCACCGGCATCAACGATCGGCGGAACATTATTCGTGTTGAATGTAAACACGGGACTCCGATAATACGGCTGTGACGCATTTATTTTTGAATCATAGACATCAATAAACCAATAGTAAACCGTGTCCAGGGCCAATGTGACAGATGCGGATTCAACCGACTGTTTACTGATGGTTTTAGGCAGCAGCAGGGCATTGGGCTCAGTACCAAAATAGACATCACAGGTCACAACACTCGGAGTGACAGGGTCATTGGGTTCAGGTAATGTCCATTGAAGCTGGTCCGTTTTCCAATTAACCGTTGATTTATCCAGGGGAATTCGTTCTAGCTTATCACGAATCGCTTTTACCGTGGTATAGCCCGGATTTGTAATATCGTAATCATAAATAAAGTACCATCCGGGATCGAGATCTTCGCTGAAACGTATCTTGCCGGCATCAATATATTCCTGAATGCGAGCGATGACATTTTGTTTGACTTTCAACTCGCCGTGTTGAATGCTCAAAATCCATGTCCCATTATTCGTTCCACCCGAATCGATGATGGTTAAATCGCCTGTTTGAAATACGCCGCCGTTCAGATTAATTTCTCCCCCCTGACCATTATTGAGTCCCATCGTTGTCGCAGCAGCAATGACACGTCCTCCGTCAAAGATATTCAGGCTGCCCCACCCGTACCGCCCTATTGTCATATTACCCTGAACATCGACGACACCGCCATCATGCACATTTACGATCCCATTCACCCAGTTGCCGTTTTCAGCTCCATGCTCACCGAGGGTCAGCCCGGTTGCGGTCAGTGTTCCGTACACATTAACAATACCATCCTCAGGCTGATTGGCACCACTGCCTACTATAGCCGGCCCCGCCTGTTCAGACCTCCCGGCGTAAAGGGTCGCTGTCAATGTATCAGGACCAATCGCTCCTTTCGGATTGCCCTGTGCAAGGTGGTGTTCTCCGGTTTTTCCGCCAATATAGATGCTGTCGCTTTTTGCGAAAATCGACAGTGCAGCAGTTCCATCTCCGGGGACTTTCCAGGTACTGGTTCCAATCTCCCAGTTGCCCGGGACAGAAACATCCTGGTCAATGGCTCCTGTAAAGAAATAAAGCGATGCAGAAACGTCAATGGTGCACAGCAATACCAGAGATAACCCCAAAGACATCAGTCTATTTATTTTCATCTTTTTCATTTTTCCATCCTTTCATAAAGGGGAGAACAAATCGTAATCTGGGTCAGTCTTTCATCACCCTTACTCAGTCGCATAATTCCACTCAAGCCAATTTGCCGACAATAGAGCCAAATCCTGTATCGACACACTGCAATCATGATTGATATCGGCGGTATGCCACACAAATCCGGACTGATTGCTGGCATGCACGCAGGCATTTGGATACACGATGATTTGCATCGTATCAGCAACGGGAAATTCTCCGTCCGTGCTTTCGAGCTGCACTGTGTAGGTTCCGGCAGAATATACGGCAACCGTCGGATTGAGAATGTGTGCATTGCTGATGATCGCCGGATTCAACGGATCGGGTTCCGAAAGCACGGTCCAGGTATGCGTCAGCGGAAGATTATGGACATGAGAAGCGGAGCCGTTAAGCTGAATGACTCTTGGATCACCCGCCAGCCATGTCTGGACATCTGCGCCAGCGTCAACGGTCGGCGGAACATTGAACGTATTAAACGTAAAGACTCGGCTCTTGAAATACGGGGTTGTTGTACTGATA
>CAZKAI010000181.1:0-6323 GCA_964550565.1 uncultured Pirellulales bacterium | reverse complement strand
TCCCAGTCGGCCTCGTTCACATCGTGCTTGCCGGGCCGGATGTGATACGCCGCCGGCCCCTAAAACTCTGCTTGAGTAATATCCCAAAGTCATTGATGCCAACAGGGACAAGCCAAAGCCGGTGCTGGATGAGTTGCTGGAGGAGTGAATTTAACAGCAATTTATCTCCTTGATTGGTTGGGAGAAGAGCAGTAGAATGAGTGACCGTAAAGTATATCAACTGCATGTTGTTTTGTTGACTACTCATAAACACGAGGTCCTTTACAAAAAATGAATTCAGTATTTGAAAATTACGATTTCTCCGATTTTTGGGATGATAATGATTACTCGATAAAAGAGTATCTCGATGAGACGCCATCCAGCAGTTTAATTGATTCAATTGAAAAAGAATTAGGCTACAAACTTCCTGCCTCCTACATTGAACTGATGAAGTTACATAACGGCGGAATAGTACAAAAATCCTGTTTTCCAACAAAAACCCCAACTTCATGGGCAGATAATCACATAGCCATAAACGGAATATTCGGAATTGGCAGAAACAAGACCTATTCTTTATGTGGTGAAATCGGAAGTCAATTTATGATTGATGAATGGGGTTATCCCGATATGGGTGTATACATTTGTAACACCCCATCTGCCGGGCATGATATGATTATGCTGGATTACCGGAAATGCGGCAATCACGGTAATCCTAAAGTTGTGCACGTAGATCAGGAATTGAATTACAAAATCACTTTTTTAGCCAAAACTTTTGAAGAATTTATTTTAGGACTTGTCCACGAAGATGTTTTTGACACTTCAGAAGATGATTTAAAAAATGACTTGCATAGAATAGAAAACGGACAGTTTTCTCCTTTGCTTTCCAGGTTAATTGATAATCAACATAACCTGGATTGGGAAAGAATTATAAGAAATATATGTAAAAAATTGACTATAGAAAAAGGGTACTTTGCATTACATGCTGATGAATTATCATACCTTCTTTATGATATACAATTTTATTTATGTTCAAAATTAAAGAAGGTCAAAAGTCAGGAAAAATATCTTCAGGAGTATCCATCAATAATTGCTTTATGCGATGCAGAATTCTCTACTAAGGGTTTCGCTCCGGATTTTGTTAAAAATTGGATAAAAGAAAGGATTTCCAATAATCAAATAACCAAGAAATATATTGGAGGTCTTGTATTTAATACAGAATACCAAAAGGCACTGATGGACGAAATCAAAAAATATAGTTAAATCTCAGGTAATGAGTTTTGAGATACTACGAAATCTGTTGCTGGTTTTGTTCTTCTTCCGGAAAAGGCTCAATGCTCAAAACCTTATGGACACCGAATATCCAGACAAGAAGTTGCACTGCTGGACTGTTCTCCAGTTGTGGGGGAATGAGGCAAAGTTCAAATGAAAAGACCACAGACTGACCGCTGGGAGAATTGAACAGGATGAAAAAGAAGAAGTAAAAGTCAATCACTTGTTTTTATACTAATCGGCAATGGAGTTCTTTTTCCCATAATTTACCCAAACAATTAACAGAATGCACACAATAGGAATTACAACTACAGACAAATATTTCCAAATTTTCCTAAACATTTGAACCTGTGGTCTTCGATATAAATATTTTGAGTCGAAGTCTCGGTTACTAGTCCAATCGGAAGAATTAACCGATAGACCAGACAGTTCTTGCAGTTTTTCCGTGGACTCAATAGGATAATTTATTTGGTTTTTAGTTGTTTCAATAGCCAAATATCCAGCATTGGTTTTTCCTAATATCCAATTATCCTTTACATAAAAAGCTAATACCTTTTCCTGTACTACCGAAGTAAGTGTTCTTGTTATCACGACAATTTCAGGGTCAAAATTATTTGGGTCAAGTTGGCAGAGAGTGCCTCGCATAATGGCATAATCAGGTGATAGGATATACATTGGTGTAGGCCCCCACTCCAATGCCTCTAAGACATAGCTTCCAACAAAGGAAATAGCCATCAGAAAAAGAATAATTAAAACCGATATCATTGCACGAAACTTTAATTTGCTTTTGACATTATTCATTGTTTACCTTATGATACTAAAGATCATTTCAGTGTCGTCCCTTCTTGAGAGATTATTTTTCGTATAACATTCTACCACTCCATCTCACCCTTTCAAGCACAGAAATAGAATTCCCCCGTATGAAAAACTCGATTTTAGGGGAGGTAAAATCTAATCTTGGAGTCTCAATTATAAAACTATCTGACCGCCTACCCCCTCACGGACCGCAGAGTATCCATTTTTCCTTTTATGAGTTAGGAACTCGGTCAAAACTGGAATCCTGTACGATACCCATAAAGATAAAATAAGCGACCGCTGACTTACGGCTTAACAAACCGATCCGCAAAATTCATAAAGACCTCCCAGTCGGCCTCGGTCACATCGTGCTTGCCGGGCCGGATATGGTACGCCGCCGGCCCATCCGTCAGCACGTTGACCCCCGGCATCTGCTGGGTCTTGAACGAAAACCCTGTCAGCAGTGCATAAACCGGCCAGGCCGCCTTGACAGCGGCGAACTCATTATTCGGGTCCGCCCACTGATCCTCCTGTGCACTGCACACCAGCACCGGCCGGGGAGCAATCAGCGCAATCACCGCGTGCTGATCAAACGGCAGATACGCCTCCTTACCATTAAATTGCTTAAACGCGCCACTGAACCAGTGCGGAAAGCTCGTGTTGATTTTCTGAATCGTCTCGCCCTGCTTGCCGCGATGCAGCGCCGCCCCGCAGCAGCCCGACTGATTCGAGATGACCATCGCCATCCGCTCATCCATCGCCCCGGCCAGCAGTGCCGCCTTGCCGTTCCGCGAATGCCCCATCACAATAATCTGCCTGCCGTCCACCTCCGCATCCTCGGCCAGATAATCCACCGCCCGGCTCAGCCCCCACGCCCAAGCGACAATTGTCCCCCACTCATAAGCATCCGCTGCCTCACCGAAGCGAAAATTATTACGCACTCCCGTACTCGCATCGGCTTTATCGGGCTGCACATCTCCCACATAAAACGTCGCCACTGCATACCCCCGGTCAATCGCTTTCTCAAAAGGCCAGCGGCTTGCCCAACTGCCCCGCTTGGCCTCCTGCGGATTGATCTCCGCCGGCAGCGGAATCCCGTCGTACTCCGTCAGCGTATACGTCTCCGTAAAGCTCAGCGCCAGAATCACCGGACACCGCCCCTTATTCTTCTTCGGCACTGTCATCAGCAGCCGAATCGGCGGCACCGCCGACTCCTGCGACCCAACCACCAACTGCTTGATGATCGCCTTGCCGCCCAGAAAATTGGGGTCATAGCATTCCCTCTTTGTCGCCCACGCCATCGGCCGCGGCGGCATATACCCATATTCATAATGGCAAATCAGCTTTTTCAATTCATCCCGCCGCTTCGCCATCCACTGCCCCGCATCCTTCACCGCCGTCCCATCCCGCATCGTCATCACATCCGGCAGGTCCGTCTGCGGTTTCAATTGCTCAAATTCCGGCAGCTCCCACGGCGTCGCACGTGTCTGAATCCGTATCATCTCCGCCGCAAACCGCTTGCCCAGCTCACGCGCAGAGGCCGCATCAAAGTGAACCCCATCCTCCATAGCCGCCAGCCCCTCCGACGACACAAATCCGCAATACGGCATCTGCTCAGCCAGCATCCGATGCGCCAAATCCACACCCCGCCGCCCCGCATCCCACGACTCCCCGGCAAACTGCCCAAGCTGCCCGATCACAAAAGGCACCTCGGCCGCATTCAAGTCCTTTCGCAGTCGCTCAATCAGCGTCTTGAGCGCCGGATAATACGTCCCCGCCAGCCCCATCGATGAATCCGATTCCCCCTGATGCCACAAAATCCCCTTCAGCGTCCCGGCCTGCATCGCAATCCGCACCCGCTTAAGCATAGCATCATAAGGATACGTCTGCGTGGCCTTGTCATACCCGCCCGGCACCCAGACCCGAATCGACGTCCCGCCGACCGCACACGGCACCAACCCGATGTTCCGGCCCGGACTGGCCTGGGCCATCGCCGCCCCAAAGCTTCGCCCCGGCCCCACCCCGGCCTGTCGCTTATCAAAATGAAGCGGCTCCACCGCCGGCGCCCAGGCATTCGACGAATCCAGCACAAAAATCCATGGATCAATCTGCTGGTCCTGAGGCTCGACGGTGCCCCGCCCCGCCATATTTGACTGGCCAATCAGAAGATAAATATCAAGATTATCCGGCCCCGCCCCCTTGTCCGTACTGCCCGCCGCCCAGACTACCGCCGATATGATACCCGCAAAACCCGCCAGAACCCACTTCCAATGCGCCATCCGTCTATCCTTTCCCAATCCGCCGTGTTCCGTTTCCAGAAAAGCATATTGTATCCCCCAACCCGCCAATTCCCACCAAAAAAATCCCCAACCCCGCAGGGGTTGAATATTTTCCGACCATCTCCGCATACCTGCATACCTTATTGATCAACGAATCTATGTTTCCAAGGAGAAGGAAAATATCTATAAAACCTACAGCGTCGAATACCGCCTACCGCAAAGCTCTGGCATGGCTTGGGCATAGCTCGTCGGACATTCTTGACCTTTACTACCATCTGCATGATGAGGACAGCCAGAACGCCATGAAAGAATTGGCAAAGTCTCACGACGAAAAACAACTTGACCCCAATAAGGGCAATTTAAGGGCAACGGGGGAGTATAAAACAAGCAATGATACACAAGTGCCTGAACTACAGAAACTTATAGACGTGATTTTGGCGAATAAAGAAAAAACGGAGAGGGTGGGATTCGATTTGGCCTTTTTTTGTAAACTCGTCAAAAATCTATACTTAACACTTAACTCAAGCAAAGACAAGGATTTAACTGTTCTTTGTTCTTTACTATTCCAACACGATTTTTTACTGTCTTGAACTGCATTTTGAGGACAGTTTGAGGACAGTGGAAAAACGGGATCTCAGAGAACAGAGTATGGCATTTATCTGAATATGCAGCGGCTGGCGGAACAGGCGGAGACCATGAAAATGGCAGGATGGTCTTATAATTTTTCACGCCTTAAGGGGTGAGGGCAGGAAAAACCATGATCAGATCGAGAGCTACTCAAAAAATGTGCGAAACTTTCTTGATTTTATCGATTTTACAGCACGCAGAAAAGAATCAATTTCCCTCTTTAAATGGCCGATAAAAAAATAGGAAGGACCGGCCAGGCTATGCCCGACCTATGGCGTTGATGCTTCTGTGGATATTTCTGCCAGACAGAACTTCGCAAGGTTCTTGACAGAAATGAAGGCGTCAATGCCGGTCCTTCCCTTTAGAAAAGGAGATTGAAACCTGTGTTATGTTTTATTTAACCCTTTATGATTTGGAATGATTTGTTTCGATTTTCACCAAAATGAATCCTGTTTTATTGCATTCTATTCAAATCTAAGTCTTGGATACATCATTGTTTACGATCATCTAAGCCCGTCGATACTTCAATTGCCTTTGGAGCAGAGAACTGGGCTCAGTACACAATACCAAGAACATCACGCCGCATCATCGGACTGGGCATCGGAATCAACTCGCCGTCGCGGCTCCAACGAATGCTGCAGCAGGTTGAATAAGACCACCAGGATTCCGACCATATCGGCCCCAAAATCCGCCAGAGAGGCAACACGCCCCACATATTGCTGGGTCCATTCATCCACTGCAGCAACAGCCGTTAAGATCAATAAGGCTAAAAACCAGTTTCGATAGCCCCTGCCATACTCCAGACCACTGAACAAACAGAATCCAATCAATGCATAGGCAGCACCATGCAGTAATTTATCAAATCCATGCTGTGCCAAGTCCACGCCTACATTCTTTTGCGGGATGTGCGTCAGGCCCAAAACAGCCGCAATCAGCAGCCCAGCAAAGAAAAGATTCCTTTTTTGTTTTATCTGAGAAGACATCCACATTTAATGACATGATTCATGTACAGATTGCACACAGATTATACGAATTATTTAGGACAGGATTTACGGGATTAACATCAATCATGAATACAAGAATCCAGGTATACACGAATGCAGGTATTTTCGATTTTTCATTTATTTGACGCAAAGGACGCAAGAGAGGCTAAACCACCACCCTTTTGAAAACTGACTTTGTCGTTTTTGAAATCAAGTCGCTTACGCTCAGGGTTGCTGTGCTCTAAGCTACGATATCATGGTATTGTCTGTGGATTGAGAAGGTCATCGTCGGGTGTCGGGGCGGGATCACATGCGGCCTCTTTAGATGCCGGAGCATGCAGGGTATGCAGGCCGTTTTCTTCGATCAGACGGGCTAAAAAGGTCACCCGGC
>CAZKAI010000180.1:0-6408 GCA_964550565.1 uncultured Pirellulales bacterium | reverse complement strand
GGGCGTTGAGCTGTGCGACGATAGGGGTTCGCATTCGTTTCATGCTGATTAAATCGTCTTCCATGGTAGCCAGTTCAATTTGGGCTCGGACGATATCGGGATGGGAGGTCTCGGCTGTACGGTACTTTTCGCGCGCGACCTGCTCAAAATGCTTCATGAGTTCCAGGTTATCGTTGGCGACATCAATTGCTTTGGCAAGATATGCAAATTCATAAAAGACGCTGCTGGTCTGGTAAATCAGTTTGACCTTGGCGGCTTCGTAGCGATGATGGGCGGCTTTGGCCTGTGCGGCGGCGGCGTCGGTGCGGGCCTGAATCTTGCCGAACCAGGGGAACATCTGCATGATGGCATATTTCTGGCGGTTCGGGCCGGAACGCGTTTCCATCTCTTCACGAATCATGTAACTATAGGTAAATTGCGGGTCGTCCAGCGATGCGGCCTGGGGGATTTGCTCCATGGCTGCGTGAAAGGAATCAAAGGCGGCTCGCAGGCCCGAGTTGTTCATGGCGGCCTGATAGAGATAGTCCTTGAGCAGCAGGGGGGCGTTGGGGTCGGTTGGGTGGGCTTGTTCAGCGGCAGCGAGACAGGTGAGTCCGGATAAGGTCAAAACCATGATTGTGTTTAAATAGCAACGCATCGTTTGGCTCCAAAGTCTATTAATTTAGTGGGATATATATTCATTACGATATTGTTCCCTGCTGTGTTTGTCAAAATAAAACAGGTGGATTTCGATGATTCCGGATTGCAGGGATGGATTTTTGCAATTTAATGTTGACTGTTATGGAGTGAATGAATTCTATGCAATGGTGGGAATTTGTATAAATACTCAATATTACGGATTTGTATCAATGTTTGTTTTGAAATAATCCCTGAAGACGGGTAATAGTAAAGACTCTATCGGTGCGAAATCATCCGTCAAGACAACGGTGGACTTATTGTCTACAAGGGGCTTGATCGATAAATGATCCATGAGTTTCACATCCATTCGGAAATCGTAGTCAAGAAGCGTCTTTGTATTCAGGCTTCGATTTGATGCTATCAATATAAATGTATTTCGCATGTTACCCGGTATGTCCTGATATAATACATAAGTATGTTCGAAGGTTCTGTTTAATGTCTCATAATTTGATCCGAGAAATCTGCCATGGTCAAGGATATCGATCACAACATAGGCGAAGATGCCGTCCGGGCTTAAAAGTTCTTCTATTTTTTCATGAAATTCTTTTGTAATCAATTGATAGGGTACTGAAAAATCATTGACGGCATCGAGAAAAATGAAATCGTATTTTTCCGCCTGCGATTGACCGGATATTCTTCCAGTCCGGTTATTGATATACTGCCTTGCTTCCTGATGGATGATGTTGAAGCCGGAATCTGTTTGCAATCCGAAAGCCTCTATTGCGGCTTTTGTTATGGCGGGGTCTATCTCGATGATGTCAATCTGACATGTCGGCCATTTGGATTTCAGATACCTGGGGAACACATATCCTCCTCCCCCGATAATCAGGAAACGCATAGGATTCGTATTCCCTGCCAGTTGTTCGGTCAGTCCCGTATAAATCAATAAATAGGGGGTACAGAGACTGTTGGGATGGTCCATGTTGATTGTGCTGTGAATCAGCTTGTCAAGCAGGAGAGAGCGTATGTCAACATGGGGCAACTCTTTTTTGATTGTAATATGGGAATATTGTGATTCATCCTCGTAGAGAATGTTATCAGCCTTTTTCTCCTTCAGGCGGGCGGCTTCGAAAAATGTGTCAAGTGTATCAGGCAAAAAAGCAGTGAGGGACACACAAAGCAGAAAAAGAACCAACAGATGGATGCGATACTGGTTGAATCCCAAAGTGATTGAGAATAAAAGAAATACGCAGATAATACTCCAGATAATCGATGCAGTTCCGATCAGATCGATCAGATAGTACCCGGTTATAAAAAGCCCTGCAATGCTTCCAACAGCGGCAGTACTGTATGTATTTCCCAGGGCGGCACCCTGCCGGGAGGTTTTGCTGAGGATAATATTTGCGCTGATCGGAGGAATGCCTCCGAGGCATAAACAGGGTAGAAAAGCAATAAGCACGAGGTGATGGGCTATATTCAGAGGCCATTGAAAAGTCGATGTGCCGTTTGTGTTGATATAATTATTAATCAGGATTGAAATGAAAAGTGTGAAGGAAATGCCGGCGCAGAACAAAGCCAGCAATTTCCGGTTTTGGACTGTCCCGGCCAACCGGCCGCCGATGTAATTACCGATTGAAAATCCTGTCAGTATGATGCCAATACTGATGGTCCATGAATAAATCGTTCCTCCATAACAGTATGCTGCGATCCTGCTGACCGCCATTTCCAAAGCCATCAGGCTGGCGCTTACGGCAAAGATTAAAAGATATTGGATACGATTGTGCACAAAAATAAACCCGGCAATAAAGAAGACCAAACAACACCCTCCTGCCTCTGTCTGTCAACAGAAGACAGGAGGGTGTTGTATTTCCACGTCATTTGTCAGTTGTTCATTATCTGTTGATACCATGCCGGCCTGATGGGTTTATTCGATGATTTCAAAAGCAGCTTCCATTCTGCATCTGTCAGACGCTGGGCCATGGGTTGTTTGAATTCATAATATGAAAAGACCGGACCCACTGAAAGCAGGATTGAGCCATTGCTTAACGGGCAGGCGACAACCACTAAATCAATAAATCCAGTCCCCTCTTCGACTACCATCTGGCTATTGGTATCCGTGTGCACATCCGCAATCATAACCGTACTGATTCCCTGCGAGGATACCCCGGTGATTGCCAATTCCAGCGTTTTCGAAAAATTCCCTATGTAGGTGAAGTCCTCGGAGGACAACGGCAGATTGTTCAATTCCTTTTCTGAAATTTCAATTAATCTTGTGAGAATCAGTGTAAAATTATCCAGTCTGGCATTTGCTTCCGGCGATAAAACATCAAGGTCATTTAAGCCCGACTGAGTCATCTCTGTTAACGCTCTCAGTCGCCGGTAAAATTCCGGGACAGGTTCCACATACCCCGTTGCATCCGGCGGCGGGGGGATTCCTCCTTTTCCCAACGGGGTATAACTTTGTTTGGCGTATAAAATTGTATCATGCCGCAATTCCGTCCATGAGGCCAGGACTGAATTCAAGGCTTTCTTTTGCCATGCTTCAGTTGTCATAAATGTCGGATGACCCGTCTCGTATTCCGTCAAGAGTGCTTTCAATGCATACAGCCATCCCCAGTATAAGTTTTTGTTCCAGTCTTTGATTGTAAAAGCATTGAACATGGCCTCAAGTTCTTCGCGTTTTGCCTGATACATGGTGTAGGCCGTATCTCCATCCTGTATGAGAATATCCGAAGCCAGTTCGGAACCCAGAACAGCCATCACATCCAGTCCCCTTGGAAATGCCCGGCCCGGGCCGTAACCTAGGATCATTCCATAGGTGAACGGGTCGGCAGATCCAGTATAAGACTGTACGGCGGGATAAACAAGGTTCTGAAAGATATACGAATCTGGAATAAATCGCTGTCCCATGAACCGCAAGCCCTTGGTCAAGTCAAAAGCGTCATTCAATTGCTCTGGAGTAAAGACCGGATCGACAGCAATAAAGCCTGTTCCTCCATAAATCATCGGGGATCGCAGGGTGCTGAGGCTGTATTTCAACGCCAGGTAGTTATCTTCCTCCGAGAGTATCTGCGGTTTGCAGTCATATCCAAAAAGGGCGTGGATTTGATTGATATACTCATACGGGGTCAGGTCATCGGCGAGCCCGACATAAAAGGCGGTAACGGAATAGATTCTATCCCATATTTCCCGGGCCGTTCGCGTATCCACCTGGGCAGAATAGATCAGTTGGGTAATCAATGAGGCCTGTATGGTTTGAATTTTCGCATCATCATGCGTGACCAGTGCGATCCCCAACTCAACTTCCCCCGGAGTGCCTCCTTTGATGATAAATCCGAGACGCCCATACCACATCATGGCCTTGAAATAACGCTTTAATGCTTCACTCCGAGTGTAATGCCCGCGGGGTTTGTATTGTGAATAATCTTCTTTATAGGTAAACAGGGGGCTGTCATCAAAACCGACATGTGCTTCGATCAGGGCGATTTCGCCGGTGACAATGTTTTCCACAAAATCGGGTATGACGAAATCGGGATTGAGCAATTTGGCGGCTACTGCGAAATAGGCAACATTTCTTTTGGCTACTTCTTTGGTTTCACCGGAATACTGATTATACTGTTCCAGTGAGATCGCATAAAATGACTGAGACAGGGCTGTCATATCAGGAATGAATTCATTCTCTTCGATTTGTTTGAGGGTTTCGTCAAACTGCACGTGATACAGATGCAGGAGAGTGTCTGTTGTGATAAATACATTGCAGTACCATTTTCGAATCTGCTCATAGACCGTGACAAATCCTTCCCGTATATCGGCTGGCGGGCATCCCCCAATACATTCTGTAAGAAAAGTCCCGCAGTCTTCGAGGACCACAAAACCGTTTTGCTCAAACCGTTCATCATTGATGTGGAGAATATTATCAAAAATGCTGTACCCATAAACCAGTTCTTTGTCGAGCGGCAGCGTGTATCCAGGAACTGTCGGTTCATTGTGTGCCGTATCCGGGGTGTAAAAGTCGGCCAGTTCGGTTTTGGCAACAAGGGGCAGGGGCAACGTGCTCTTTAACCAGCTTTCACATAACACATATAAATCCGCAGGTCCGGATTGGCCGCTTCTATCAAAATCGCCGGGCGAATTTGATATTTCCCGGAGCCAGACCGATGCGAAAGGATGAAAGTCGTCCAGATCGACAATTTTATTGTTGGTGATGTCAGTCAGGAGTGTCTTATTGACGGGGGGCATGCTGGCCTGGGCGGTTCCTCCATAGGCCCCCATATTGATACGGAGATTCATGCCTTGCGAATTATTCGGGTCATCAGGCAGGACATCAAGGGGTTCTTCTTTAAGCAGGCTTCCCGGGTTGCCGGTATCGATGCAAGGGCTGGTGACGGTATCCTGTACCCAGGCAGACGTGTTACAATCCCATCTCCATCCCTGAGACAGCAGGTGAAAATCATTGTTTTCAAAATCCACAAAGCATGGGGGCACATTCAGATTTCCAACTCCCGGAAAACCGCAGGAGACGCAGGAGAAATTGACCACCGCATTCAAAGCGTAGATGTCCTGACTGTCATTGCCCCAGATAATCGAATTCTCAACAACCACCTGGCTGTTGTCTTCACAGAAGATGGCACTGCCTTTGGGTACTGGTTCGGCAAGACAATGGTTTTTTGCAAGGGTGCAATTTTCGATACGCGGTTTCGCGAGATTGCGGATATATACGGCGCCCCCTTTTGAACCAGCCGTATTTGAAACAAGGATGCAGTTTTTTATGATGCAATCGGTGCTGTCAATATAAATCCCACCTCCGCAGTCGGAATAGCCGTTGGTGATGGTAAATCCTTCAATCAAGATTGCGGCATTTTCAGATGAATTGATGTGAAAAATCCGGTGATTCTCGGCCAGGGTGCCTTGTGCATCAATAATGCATGACGAGGGTCCGGAATTGCTTTTCAAGGTCAGTTTTTTGCTGCCCAGGGCGATGTCTCTGTTGCCGCTGCCGGTATATAGGCCGGGACTGACCAAAATGGTGTCGCCTGAATCGGCATTGTTTACAGCCTCCTGGATTGTAGAGAAATCGGCCGGGCCATCGTCATCAACTGTTATTGTCATGGATAGGCAGGGATTTACCAGGAAAGACGCCAAAAAAACTATGGTATGTCTGTAAATTAACATGCGTAATCCTCCAAAATTCGCTCATGAATATTTACAACTATAATAACACGTTGCCATCAAAAAAGACAATAGATTTATTGTCTTTATGCGAAAATAAAGTATTTTGCCGCGAGAATGAGCTTGATATTTATTTTGATAGAACTGTCTGGGCGGTTTCGGTTTTCCGCTGATTGAGGTCAATACTTCGGCGGTTTTTGCCGTGGTCTTTGGATATCACGGGACTGTCATCAGTCTATATGGATGCGTCGGATAAAGTTATAACCATGATTGTGTTTAAACAGCATCGCATCGTTTGGCTCCAAAGTCTATTAATTTAGTGGGATATATATTCATTACGATATTGTTCCCTGCTGTGTTTGTCAAAAATAAAAGCCGGCAGGGGAGGAGAATCCAACAAAAAAGGCTCCTGCTTTTTACAGCAGAAGCCTTTGACTACTTATCTTCATCACAGGTTTATTTTTTGCGACGAACAAGCAATCCGCCAAGACCAACTAAAAGCAGGCTGGCCGGTTCGGGGATAGGTGTAATGCGGCTGATTACCACATTGGAGTTTGCCTGGTCCCACTCCATTACATACATGGCGCCATCCGGGCCGAATTCTATATTTGCCGCAAGCCA
>CAZKAI010000179.1:0-6412 GCA_964550565.1 uncultured Pirellulales bacterium | reverse complement strand
GGCGCCGGAATACAAGCAGGAAAACCTCGCCCTGCTGGAAAAGGGCTGCGAGAACTTGGTCGCCCACATCGACATCGTCCGCAAATCCGGCATTCGCCCGGTGGTGTGCATCAATAAATTCTACACCGATACCGAGGCGGAACTGAAGCTGGTACGGTCTATCGCTGAACGGGCCGGTGCGGAAGCGGCGGTGTCGGACCACTGGCTGCGCGGCGGTGAGGGCGCCATCGAACTGGCCGAGAAAGTCGCGGCGATTGCACAGGAAGAACACGAATTTGAATATTTGTACTCGCTGAACATGCCGCTCAAGCAGCGTATCGAATTGATTGCCACGGAGATCTATGGAGCAAAGGGTGTAACGTATTCCGAAAAAGCCCTGGCCAAAATCAAGAAGCTCGATGCCCAGCCGCATACCCATTCGCTGGGGACGTGTATGGTCAAGACGCACCTGAGCCTGTCGCACGACCCGGATTTGAAAGGACGGCCCACCGGCTGGGAGCTGCCGATTCGGGACGTCATGGTCTATGAGGGGGCGGGCTACGTGGTGCCGATTGCCGGAGATATCAAGCTGATGCCCGGGACAGCGTCCGACCCGGCCTTCCGCCGCATCGATGTGGACGTCAAGACCGGCAAGGTGCGAGGGCTGTTCTAAGACGGTTCAGTCGCCCTGCCGCAATCGACGGGCCAGCAGCGACACGGCAAAGATGGCCGTGCTGACCAGGACGATACAGGCGCCGGTCGGCAAATCCAGATAGAACGAGATGCCGAAACCGACCACCGCCGACAGCATCCCGAAGACCGTTGCCGTCAGGACAAGCGAACGATGCCCGCGGCAGAGCTGATAGGCCGCGGCGGCGGGATTGGTGATGAGACTGAAGATCATCATGCCGCCAATGAGCTTGATGTTGATGGAGATAATCAGGCCGCACAGGGCCAGAAACAGGCCGTACACCAGCCCGCTATGCACCCCGGTGGCGGCGGCAATCTGGCGGCTGAACAGAATGACTTTCAATTCCTTGTTGAACAGCATCGCAAAGACCGCCAGCACAATGGCGGTTGCGACAATCACCACGACCGACTCGCTGCGAACAAACAGGATATTGCCCCACAGCAGGCCGAGGATTTCATTGCGGCTGTCTTTGACCAGGCCCATGCCCAGAAAGGTCAGGCCCAGCATCAGGGAAAACAGAATCGCAAGGCCCGCGTTGGTATCGAGGCGGGATTTCTCGGGAGGAATCGCGGCCATGGATGTCGCCGTCAGCACCGATAATGCCATCGCCCCCAGAACGGGGTTAAGCCCGAACAGCACCGCAAGGATGGTCCCGGCCATCGCGGCATGGGAGATGCAGATGCCGATAAAGGGGATGCGCATCCCGACCAGATAGACCCCGAGGAATCCGGTCGAGGCCCCGGCCACCGCACCGGCCAGAATAATCGTGTAGAAGAAGGAATCCATCGGTTAATTGCCTCCGGGGGATGAGTCGGGGCTGTTGTTCCACTGGGGCGTCAGGCCGGGGTAGATATCCCGTACCAGGCTGGACTCGAACACCGTCTGGGCCAGGCCATCGATAGCAACACGCCCGGCATGGAGCAGGATGGTGCGGTCCTCTTTTCGCAGCAGCGACTGGATATCATGGGATATCATCACCGTCGTCAGGTTCAGCTCGGCGGTCAGGCGGCGGATGAGGGCAATGATTTGCAGCTTCCAGTTGATGTCGAGATTGGAGGTCGGCTCGTCGAGCATCAGGACTGAGGGCTGCTGAGCCATGGCGCGGGCAATCAAGACCTTCTGCTGTTCACCGCCGGACAGGCTGTTGAAGGTTTGCCGGCTTTGATCACTCAGACCAACGGCTTCCAGCCATTGGTCCACGATAGCGTAATCGCTGCGGTTCAGGCGCGTCAGAAGCGGTTTGACACTGCTGCGGCCCATCGCGGCGACTTCGCGGACGGTAAACGGCAGATGGCTGTTGTATTCGGCGGATTGAGGGATATAGCCGATGTGCCTGCGGAGATTGCTTTTGCTCCAGGGATTCAGGGCTGTCAGGCAGGTCGGACCGAAATGCACATGGCCTGCGTCGGGGGCAAGCAGACCGCACAGGATTTTCATCAGGGTAGTCTTGCCGGCGCCATTGGTGCCGATAATGTGCACGAACTGGCCGACGGGGATTTGCAGCCGCGGGATATCGAGAATCGTGCGGGACGAACGGACGACCCTGACTCCATTGATGTCTAAGCTGACCCCGGCCATCAACGGACTGCCTCGATAAGGGCATTGACATTGCGGGTCACAAGGGCGTCAAACGCCGGGGCAGAATCGCCCTGCGGGAAATTGCTGAAGACAGCCATCTTAATTGCCAGATGCCCTGCCATCGCTTCGGCAAGCTGTGTACCTTCCTGCTGATTGGCGATAATCAGGGCGATGGGCTTGCGGCCTGTGTTGATCAGGTTCTGGTTGATTTGAGCAGCGGTTTCAGTGTCGCTGCCGGCAAAGGTATCGACAGGATTCAATCCCAGCCAGTGAACAAACTCGGCCTGATGGCGTGAGGTCAGCACGTTAAGGCCGGTCAATTCCACCTGCTCGATGCGGGCTTTAACGCCCTGCTCAAGCTGTGCCAGACGCTCCTTAATTTCGGCCTGCCGGTGCTGGAACTGGTCCTGCTTGTCCGGATAGAGTTTGCCGAGGGCTTCGGCTGTTTCGTCGAGCATTGTCAGATAGGTCTGCGGGATGCACATGCCGGGGCCGGGCTTGAGCGTAATAACTGCTGGAGTACTGTCGGCCTTTCGATCGAACACTTTGGCCACGTTGCTTTGAAAATCAAAGACCAGCAGCACGCGGGCCTGATATAATCGCGAGGCCTGCGAGGGAGTCATATCGAAATGTCCCGGACACATCCCCGGCGGGGCCAAATCGAAAACCGGCACGGTGTCGCCGCAAAGATCCCGCACGATCGCCCCAAGGTATGAATTGGCCACGGCAATCTCAGCCTGCCCTGCCGCCGTTGGCGTGGTCTTTTTGCATCCACCCAGACACGCCAGCATCGCAACGATCATCACCCCCGCTGCCAAAGCCCTGGTCGTCTTCATGGATTGCCCTCGAAGGAACCGATTTCGCTGCCGTTTTTCAGACGCATCCGAACCAGAAAACCCTTGCGCTGAGTGTGAGCAAACCAAAGCTCTTTGGGCACCGGGTAGCGGTTGGCGGCAGTCCGCAAAAGCCAGTCTTCATCAAAATTCGGGCCGACACTGAACACCACCCATTTGATGGGAGAGGTCTCGATATCGCTGTGCCATTGCCCCTTATCTGTTTCGAGGCTGCTGGCGGCGGGAAAACCGTTCGGTGTCCACAACCGAGACTGGGTCCATTTATCAATAATATCCCGGTCGCGGATGCATTCGCCGACACTGCGGTATTTATAGGTGCGTCCCGGATGAAACCGGTCTTCCATCGCGACACTCATCGCCTCATCGGGGCTTTTGGCGGGCAGATAATCCCCGCGGGTCAGTTCGGCGGGAAGCTGGAATAAATGGTCTTTCAGGGAGCCGGAGCCGCAGTCTTCGCGTGTTGGCGGATACTTGCGGTGCTCGGTCTGGTAACACTCCAGCGCCAGAGCAATCTGCCGCAAATCCGAATTGGTACTCAGGATTTTAGCCTGCAGGCGGGCTCGATTCAGCGACGGCAAGACAATCGCAATCAGCAGGCCGACGATGGCAATCACCACCAGCAGCTCGATTAACGTAAATCCTTTTTTTGCGGTCATCCTTACGACTCCCGGCGGCGTTCCTGTTGCCGCAATTCTGTCTTTCTATCGATAAGCCGGTTCAGGTTATTGACACAAGCCCGGCGTACACTTCATCCAATTGCCCGCCAGCTCGGCAAAGTCGATGATATCCACTTTGAAGTCGCCGTTGATATCACCCGGCAGATTGCCTCGCTTGTATCCGCGATGGGTCAGCACGAGACCATTGCCGTCGTAATTGGTCACCCAGACACGATAGCCATCCTTGCACACGTTATAGCTGGTGCTTTCCTGGTCCATGATACCGATTACATCGATGAGGCCTGTGGGACAGGCATAACGCGAGAAGCCATCGCCGATACCCAGCAGAACCGGAAAGGTTCTGCCTTGACCATCGGTGACAGTTATGGTTTTATTCGGACCCCAGTTTTCGGGATCAACGATGGTCACATTATCAAGTCGGACAAGGCAGCCCTGATAATATTCGGAACCGGCCAGACGATTGTCATCAAAGATATAGAGATTAGCCGGGTCTTTTAACTGGTCCAGCGTGACGGCTTCTGCGGCAGGCAGGCCGACTGCGGGCTTGACCAGCTCAATTGTGAAATCCTTGAAGGGATTTTTGTCATGCTGCTCATTGCAATTGATCTTGCCTTTGTAGAACTTATACCAGCCGGTCACCCGGACGCGGTCGCCGGGGGTAAAGACATAGCCGGTATTGGGGTCGGTATTGATGCGGAATAACTCATCCAGCAATTCAGTATCAGTGTAATCATCGGAACTGGTGACTTTGCTGTAATACTGGCCCAGCCAGACGGCTGTACCGGCATGGTCGTCCCCTTCGCCCTGGATATAGACCTGCCACTGACCACCCATGAAACCTGCACCGGGGGCAGGATTGAGCATCTCTTCCGGGGAATTCAGGACAATCCCCTCAAAAACGACCTTATCTGTGGCCGAATAGGTTCCGACCCCATTGGCGTTAACGGCCTGTAATTGCCGATGCGTAACCTCCGCTATCGTTGCATCCGCCGCATAAACCTGATTTGAAGACAGAAATGCCAATAAAGAAAAAATCATTGCCGCTCTCATCGAACCATCCTCCAATTTGAATGTCTTGATTTTCATGCGCATACGATTTCGCCTTTTTTGCTACTGCGCATAAAAATATCAGGAATTTGCTACGCAGTCAAGCATAAATCCGTTATAATAACGTCCCATGGCAGTTTTTATAATACCATTGAAAACAAAGACTTAGAGGATTCCAGTATGGACAGCAAAGCATTTACTATCGATTTGAACCAGACCCAAGAGTATCAACCCCTGCTGCGAGGGACTCCCCAAACCTGCGGAATGCGGTCAGGGCGTGTGTATTTGCTGCCGGGGCAGGAATGCGGACAGCATTCAACCAATGCCCACGAGGAGCAACTGGTTTTTCTGGCCGGGCAGGGAACCTCGTATCTGGGACAGGACCAGAGTCAGGCTATTTCTGTCGGCTATGGGAAGATTCTGTATGTGCCGCCGCATACGCTGCATAATATTAAAAATACCGGCACCGAGCCGCTGGTTTATATTTATTGTGTGACGCCGATTATCCAGACGATGATATAGCCAAAGTTGGCGGCTTGCCCTTGTAAAACAGGCCGTTTTGCCCTACAATGCCGGGCAGTGATTGAAACTTGAAACCAGATGTTTATCGGAGTTGTTTATGACCGCTCGGATTATCGACGGAAAACAGATCGCCGCACAGATGCGCGAGGAATTGAAGCAGAAGGTTGCCGCACTGAAAGCCAAAGGCGTCACGCCGGGGCTGGCGGTGGTGCTGGTGGGCGAAGACCCCGCGTCGAAATCCTATGTGACTGCAAAAGAGAAAGCCTGTGAGGAAATCGGCATTTATTCAAGCGATAACCGCATTCCGGCCACGACCACACAAGCCGATCTGCTGGCCATCATCGACAAGTTTAACAAAGACCCGAAGATTCACGGGATTCTGGTTCAGCTCCCGCTGCCCAAGCATATCAACGAGGATGCGGTCCTGCTGGCGATTGACCCGAAAAAAGATGTGGACGGTTTTCATCCGGTCAATGTCGGCAGAATGGTTGTCGGACAGGAGGCCTATCTGCCCTGCACGCCGCACGGGGTGATTCAGCTTCTGATGCGGTCGGGTGTGAAACTGGATGGGGCCGAGGTCGTGGTGGTCGGACGCAGCAATATCGTCGGAAAGCCGGTAGCCAATATGCTCATCCAGAAGGCCCCCACCGGCAACGCCACGGTAACGATTTGCCATACACGAACGAAGAATCTGGCCGAGCATGTCCGCCGGGCAGATATTGTCATCGCCGCGGCAGGCAGACCCAACACCATCACCGCCGAGATGGTCAAACCCGGGGCGGTGGTTATTGATGTCGGAGTCAATCGGATTGACGATGCCAGCAAAAAGAGCGGCTTTCGTCTGGTCGGCGATGTGGATTTTGAAGGCGTTAAGGAAAAGGCCTCGCAGATTACCCCCGTGCCCGGCGGTGTCGGGCCGATGACGATTACGATGCTGCTGTTCAATACCGTGCAGTCGGCGGAAAATACCCAACGGGTATGATTATTCCGCGACGGCCCCAGGCCGTTCTATGCCGCGCGTACTCACGGGGTAACGTTACCCTACGCAGCCGCGGTGATAAACA
>CAZKAI010000178.1:3196-6490 GCA_964550565.1 uncultured Pirellulales bacterium | reverse complement strand
TTGATCACGCGGGCTCAAAAACTGCTGCAGAATAAAAACGCCCAGCCAGAAACACAACGCCAGCCCCAGACAACCGACGACCTCCAGCCCTTGCCCATAGAGCAAAACTAATCCGAACGCTTAAAAAATCAGGGGTGGGCAGCAACGCCCATTCCTTGTTAACAAATCATATCAAAGTAATTGAATGTAGTTTTAAGGAGAAAAAACATAAAACGAAGATAGAAAGAAGCGATATGCGATTACTCAATAAACATACTAAGAGGCTCCGAATTTGTATACAAAAAGTGAAGAAAATAATTTCAAGCCATTCAAAAGAAATTGTGGATGTCAAAAGGCCAGACTGGATGGATGTTTCGGTATTCATTCTGTTTGACCGATACGGCAATTCACATCGGATAACACATTACCGTATACGGGAAGGCAAAAAAGAAGAAACCTCTCCAAAGTAAACTTATTGCATCTCCGCCAATAGCAAAGGCGAAAGTTTGTTGGGTTTAAACACCGCCTGCATCCTGAGCCAATCCAGATCAATTAAATGAAACGCGTCCGGGTGGGTGTCGGCATAACGCAGCACCCTGTCAATATTGGAAATAGTCCAGGCACTTACAAGCACACTGTTGTCATCAAATGCACCTTTGTTTCCGACATAACAAACACCCACAATGGCACTGGAAACTTCCGGGAGCAATCGTATCCAAAATTGTTTATAACTTTTCATGCACAGGGATTTCATTCCACGCTGAAAGGTTTCTTCTTCCCATCGATCATCCCGCGGCTCATTGGGATCATCGAGCGAATAAGCCAGCCGGACATATCCATGTTGTTTGAAAAGGGTATCCAGATCTGCCCTTACCTGTTCGGGCAAAGCCTCTTGAGGCAGAGCATAACCGAGTACGTAAAGTGGATTGGAATCTCTCGACATTATGTTATAAAACGGCTCTTTTGCCAGTGGATGGCAAACCAGAACATCGGGAAAACACTCCGGTCGGGTTGTAAAGGTTTCAATCGGATAGGAAGCTGCCGATGATTTTGGGAATGAAATCATCATCAGAAGCCCGACAACCAGACCGATACCAACCACATTAAAAGCAATGACTGTCGGCCATTTCGCCTCAAACGGCTTGGGCTCCCGAATCCGGAAAAAACCTGCAATCCCTGCAAACAAAAACACCCACACAATCGTGGACAACCACAAGAAATCAACTTCATTGCGCCAATTCCATATCAATCCTGCAATAGCATACGGAAAAACGCCAAGGCCAAGAATAATCATCCGCCTTCGGAACGATTCATTCGCCACACCAATAATCCGGATCAACTTGACCATCAAAATAACACCGATAAGACACTGGGCTATTCCTGCGGCAAGAATCAGTGATATCGGTACCCCCATCTCCACCAGACTACAGGCATCATACCCGGTTCCTTCGATAATATCCTCCGCCCAATACTGTCCATTATTAATCAAGGCAATCGGTCCAAACAACAGTAACGGCAACAACAAAGGCCTGGGCCAGCGTATCAGGAGCATAAAGAGAAGGATTCCAATGAGACTCGACCCAATCGCACCTGCTGCCGTGTGAAAGACAAGGTGCTCAATCGAATTCGAGAAGGAATACGACCAGCCAAACGGATCAATTAAAATACCGGATGCATTCCCTCCACTGATCAGGGCGGCGCCGGAATGGCATAATTCATGGACATATTCAGCCCCAAGATAGGCCAGAATAAATGACCCCAACAATAGAAACCCCATCTTCACTGGTGATTGATTATTCATGGCAAGCTCCTTCTATTATTATTTCTGTGCCCTCTCAAGTGCCTGGCGTTCTTCTTTGGGTCGGCTTTTCCAGCGGCGGTGCAGCCACCAGTATTGGGCAGGGTCTTTGCGGATGAAATCCTCGATGGCTTTGGTGTATTCCTGTGTTACCCAGCGCAGCGGGTCGGGCTTGTCGGCCCATTCGTGCGGGTAGATAATCCGGGTCGGTTCCATCTCGAAGAAAAATTTCTTATAATGCTGCCGGCAGCCGCCAACGACAATCGGCAGATTGTACTGCATCGCCACCAGACCGATACTCTTATAGGTGCTGGCCTTGCGACCGAAGAAATCGACAAACACGCCCTTTTTGCCCGCATCCTGGTCGGCGATAAAGCACAGCGTCGCCCCATCCGCGGCCAACTGGTCCATCATCTCAGCGGCGCCTTTTTTATAGATAATCTTCTGGCCCCTGCTCTCGCGGACGCTCATCAGCCAGCGGTTGATAAACGGATTATCCAGCGGCCGGGCGATGCTGTAAATCTTCAGGCCGTACAGGCTCATCAGGTAGCCGATGATTTCGAAATTGCCGTAATGAGCCGTCACCATCAGCAGGCCCTTTTCCTCTTTCATCATCCACTTGATCCGCTCGATGTTGCGGAAGCTGAACATTGTCGGCCAGGTTTCCAGATTCACCAGCCGCGGCGTAAACAACACGTCCATCACCATCATCACGAGCTGCTCAAACGACCGCCGGCCGGTGGCTTCCAGCCAGGCCTCGTCTTTGTCCGGGAAACTGGCACGCAGGTTGTCCAACGCGCGCTGTCGGCCCCTGTGATAGCGTTTCCACATAATCCGGCCAATCCAGCAGGCCGTCCGCAGATTCGCCTCCACCGGGAAACAATAAAACAAGCCCGTCAATACCCGCACAAAAAGATATAACAGGTAATCGGTAACGACATTGCCTTTTTTCTTTTTCTTTTTTTCATGAGTCATAGCTGGCGGCCATTATCCCCCTAAATCAGGCTTTGTCAAGTCCGGTTTCCGATCCACAAAGCCATAAAATACTGGCGTTTTTCTCAGATTTCCGTATATTTACATCCCCAGCAGACATCTATATTTAAAGAACAAGCAGTTGAGGGATGTATGGCGTCGAACCTGAATCGCAGAAATTTCTTAAAATGGAGTGCCGCGGGGGCATTTGCCGCGGCGATGCCGGAGTCTGCCCGTGATGTCCAGATGCTTGGCCGGTTTACCGCCACACCCGCATCCAAAAAGATGAATATCCTGATGATATTCATCGACGAACTGAACACCTGGATCGAACCTCTGGCAGGCCACCCGCAGGCCAGAACCCCCAACCTGATGCGGCTGGCCCAAATGGGTATCGTTTTTGAAAATGCCTACAGCCCCGCACCGCAGTGCAATCCCGGCCGGACCGCCATCATGACCGGCTTGCGTCCTTCAAGCAGCGGCATTTATGAAAATAACGCCTGCTTTCGCGATAAACCCGACCTGAAAGAACGCCTTACCCTGCC
>CAZKAI010000178.1:0-3096 GCA_964550565.1 uncultured Pirellulales bacterium | reverse complement strand
TGACAAAATCGTCACCCCGGCCTACCGCCGGGACGACCTCGACGATATCCCGATGGCCGGGCGGCGACTGGCCGGCGGCTCGGACTTTCGCCTTATTCGAGATAACGGGCTATGGAATAACGCCATTCAGGGCTATATGGCCAGTGTGTCTTTTGCCGATGCCTGTGTCGGACAGATTCTGGATGCATTGGAAGCCGGCCCGCATAAAGACAACACCATCATCGTCCTGTGCGGCGACCACGGTTTTCATCTGGGCGAAAAAGATCATCTTGAAAAAAACACGCTGTGGGAAACGGCCACGCATACGCCGCTGATGGTCGTCGTACCGGGCCTGACCAGTGAAGGCAGCCGATGCAGTCAACCCATCAGTTTGCTGGATATTCACGCCACGCTGATGGAACTTGCAGAAACTCCTTCACGCAAGGACATCGACGGACGCAGCCTGGTGCCCCTGCTGGACAATCCCGACAAGGAATGGAATTACCCGGTCCTGATGACTGCCCGCTATAACAACCATGCCGTCAGGGATTCCCGCTACCGCTATATTCGCTACTCCGACGGCAGCGAGGAATTGTACGACCACACCGCCGATCCCAATGAATGGACCAACCTGATCCCGCGTGAACAATATCGGCCCATCAAGGACCAACTGGCCCTCTGGCTGCCATCTCGCAATGAACCGGAATTCACCCCGCCGCAGCCGAAAAAAGAAACACCCAAATAATCAGAACGCATAGATATCCATCCAGTGATTTGCAAATACCGCCAGATCACCGATGTCCACCGTCTGATTTTTCGGCACCGAGATGTCGCAGGCCGGATTGTAATGGGCCTGCCCCTGCTGACTCATCCACGCCGCGGATAACAGCATCAAATCCGGCAGCTTCACATCACAGCTTGCATCGAAATCGCCGACCATGAGCTGAATGGGCAGCGTGCCGATCAGTTGAATCGAAGGCAGCCATCCGCCGCCATAATAATAGCCGCCATTGTACCAGAAATTCCATGTCAGCGGACTGGTGTGCTGGGCGTTCTCAGTGACGATGGTCGTGACCCGTGAATCCTGTACATCATGGAATAAATACCACCCTGTATCCCAGGAAACCTCTGTATTGCTGAAACTAAAATCAATCAACAGGTTTTTCACGCCATCATACAAAAATGGTGTCTGAAAATGGAAATTATACCATCCCTCCGCTGTCACCGTCACATCACCCTGATAGACCATCGTCCAGCCGGTGGTCAGGAAATCCGCTACCACATCATCGTAATAAGACATCGTCGTATGCTGCATCCGAATCGTCCATTCTTTCAGCGTAATCGGCGGCCGGGTCGTAAAATAAATCGCCAGGTCCGTAATATATTTCGAAGCACCGATATCACTTTTCAGATACAGTGCCTGCGACCGCACCGCATAATAGTTGGTATTAATCATGGTGTTGGTGCCGATGCCGCTGTCGGTCCCGAATCCGGCGGTTACGGTATTATCGACATTGAGCGTTACCGCGGCGATATTGGAGTCTCCGCCGGTCGGACTGACGCCGCCGTCGTTGGCCTTGAATGTAAAAATATCCTGCCCGCCATAATAAGGACACGGCGTATAAACCACCGAGCCGGCATCCGCCGCCAGCGGCCACGGCGCCGTCGTAATCGATCCATAGCCCGGCTGACTCAAAAATCCATGCTCCGGCAGCGACACAATGATATACGTTAATTTGTCCGGCGGGCTGGGCAGGTGGTCGTCCAGCGCCTCAAGCCCAATCGTCACAGGATTCATCGAAGTGCAATCCACCGTCGTATCCATCGCCGTCGGCGGCGTAGCATTGGTCGCTACAAAGGAAATCCCCCAGATGTTGCCGCTGGCCGCGTTCCAGTCCTGCGATTTGCCCGTGGAGATTGTTTTATCTGCAAAAGCATAACCGCTCTTGACCGCCGAAAGACGGAAGGAGGTATTGGACGCTAGATTTTTCAGGGCGAAAATGCCCCGGCTGTCGGTGGTCGTCTGCTTGACCGCAGTCGCCCCCTGATAGGCCGTTACCGTGACCCCTTCCAGCGGCAGCCCGGCCATGCTGGTAATCCGCCCGCTGATGATTTCACCGGTCCCACTGACATAGATATTATACACACAATCGGTCATCGCGTTGAACGTATAACCGGCGGTGAAATTCGGCAGTTGATACCAGGCATCGTCCAGCCCGCCCCAGCCCATATTCAAATGATGATACATCAGGCCGGAGTTGTAGCCGTATCCATCGACCACAACGGCATGTCCGACTCCCGGCCCGCTGATTCCCAAAAGCACCGGCAGCGCTGCATCCAGGTCGGCATTGACCATCCCCCACAATCCCGCATCCCCAGCGGACGAAAAACTGTTGCTGAAAACGCTGTTACTGTAGCCGAATGTATTTTTCAGGGCATCATTGGCCGACCCTACGCCGGCACCCGAACCAGACGGCGTATAGCCCATCCCGACCGATACGCCGGCATCGTAACACAGCGCCCCGATGGCCTGCCGCTGGGTCAATGTTAATCCCCCGGCCTGCGGATCGTACGGCATCTGACCCCAGTTATACGGACCGCCCGCCCCATTGCCGCCCCGGGTATTCCAGGTCTGCTCCACCTCATCCACATGAATCTTGAACGAATGCACCCCGATGCCCGCCGTCGGCCATGCATAATGCCGCATCAACTGCGCCATCGCTGTCGCCACACAGCCCGTCGGATATTGATTGGGCGTATAGTAATTATAACAGGGCTGCCCGTCCACTTCATCCTGCCCCCATTTGACCTGCAGCAGCGGCGCCACACGGACATCAGTGACCGACGTCATGCCGGCTGCCTGAATCTGTCCCTCCTCAGCCGTCCCCGCTACGGAGCCAATCAATTGCTGCCATAAATCTTTATTAGCCGTTTGTGCATCTTCGTGCTGCACTGCGATGCTGTTAGCATCCCCCGCCGATGCCGCCACACGCACACACGCAAGCCGTTCCTGCATATCCTGCCGCAGCAGAACGACCAGCGGATTATCCGGGGCATCCATAAACCGCCCCGTCTCCGAAAAGGCAATCACCGGCTCAATCGCATCATCCGACGAAA
>CAZKAI010000177.1:0-6519 GCA_964550565.1 uncultured Pirellulales bacterium | reverse complement strand
TCGGCCAGGTAGAACAGGATGGCCGGGTCAATGTCGCCGCAGCGGGTTCCCATGACGACGCCTTCCAGCGGGGTCAGGCCCATGGACGTATCGACGCTCTTGCCTTCTTTGACGGCGGTGATGGAGCAGCCGTTGCCGAGGTGGCAGGTGATGATGTTGGCTTTGGTCTTATCGAGGTTCATCAGCTTGGCGCAGCGCCGGGCAACAAAACGATGGCTGGTGCCGTGGAAGCCGTAGCGGCGGACACGGTATTTCTCATAGATATCGTACGGCAGGCCGTAGATATAGGCGACCGGTGGAATTGTGGTATGAAAAGCCGTGTCAAAGCAGGCAACCTGCACCGCATCGGGCAGGGCGTGCATCGCGGCGCGGATGCCGGTCAGGTTCGGGGGGTTATGCAGGGGTGCCAGGTCGGCAAAACGTTCAATGGAACCGACAACCTGATCAGAAATAATGACCGAGCCGGTGAATTCTTCGCCGCCGTGAACGACACGATGGCCGACGGCATGGATTTCGGAGACCTTTTTGACGACGCCGATGGTCGGGTCGGCCAGGGTCTGGAGGATGACCTGCATGCCCTGTTCGTGGTCTTTGGCGGTGACGGCGGCGGAGTGGGTCTTGCCATCGTACTTGTGAGTCAGTTGCGACTGGGCCTCGCCGATGCGTTCGATCATTCCTTTGGCGGGGACATCGCCTGCGGGCATATCAAATAATTGATATTTGATGGAACTGCTTCCCGCGTTAATTACGAGCACTTTCATTTTTGTAACCTTTCCACGGTATGGGGATAAGCCGCATACCATTAAATAGTACCTACGGAAAGCGCAATAGTATATCCATTTAACGCGGTAAAAACCAGTGTTTTTTTAAAAAAATCTTACCCGGTTTGGCGCAGGAAAAAAGCCTGACGGAGTCCAATCAGGCTTTGTATGGCGCGGGTACTGTGGCTCAGATATACTGTTTATCCGGAACCCGCGAGGAGTCTGCAATCTGATGATACAGGCTGTCCGAAGGCGACAAGGTTTTGGCGGCTGGGGCGCTGCGTTCGGCGGATGGCCGGCTTGTCATCCCGGCGATGGTTTCCAGTTGGCTGATGACTTCATTGAGGCGTCCGGCCTGGGCATTGAGCTGCTCGGCTGCCGAGGCGCTGCTCTGGGCGACGGAGGCGTTCTGCTGGGTGGTGTTGCCCATCTGGGAGACCGCCTGACTGATTTGTCCGACACCCTGAGCCTGTTCATTGCTGCCGGCGGCGATTTCACCGACCAGGTCGGTTGTTTTGGCAATCCCGACGACGATTTCATCGAGTGCCGTCTTGACCTGTCCACAGATAGCAACGCCGTTGCGGGCATAGCTGACCGATTGTTCGATCAGACCGGCGGTGTTTTTGGCGGCCTCGGCGGAACGCATGGCCAGGTTGCGGACTTCTTCGGCGACGACGGCAAAGCCTTTGCCCGCTTCACCTGCGCGGGCGGCTTCGACGGCGGCATTCAGGGCCAGCAGGTTCGTCTGGAAGGCGATTTCATCAATCACTTTCAGGATTTTGGCGGTTTCATCAGAGGACTTGCGGATATCGCCGATTGCCTGGGCCATCTGAGTCATTGCTTCAGAGCCGTTATTGGCGGCTTTTCTGGCCTCAGCGGCAAGGGTATTGGCTTGTTTGGCATTGTCGGCGTTCTGACGGGTCATCGAGGACATTTCTTCAAGGCTGGCAGACGTTTCTTCAAGCCCTGCGGCCTGTTCGGTTGTGGCGTTGGCCAGGGATTGCGAGTGGCCGGAGACTTCAGAGGCAGCGGCGGCGATCTGGTCGGAACTGCTGCGAATGCTTTGGGTGACGGCCGACAGAGACCTTACCAGTCCCCGCGTAATCCAGATGATATAGCCGGCCAGAAGAACAGTGCCTCCAGCCAGCAGTGATATCATCAGGACGGTTCGGCTGCGGATGATTCCGGCAGCGGTTCTTTCATCGTCTGTGTTGCGCTGGGTGGCCATCTGCACGACCGAGTCAATAGCCGTGCGATGTGTTTCGTATGCGTCGCGAATGGGGCCATAAGCCAGGGTGCGAGCGGTGTCAAAATCACCGCTTTTGACCGCCGGTATCAGTTTATCATGGACCTGCTGGTAGAAACTCATCGCAGGCTGGTAGGAATCATCCACCAGTGCCGTTTTCATGGTGTCAGCATCAAGGGCGTCGATCCAGAACTGGTGGCGGGTTTGATAGTCTTTATATAACGCGTTTTCCTTTTCAATGAGAGCATTCAGATTCTCCGGGGAGCTTGTTCCCAGCATTTGCAGTACGACCAGATAGGACTCCACGATGTATTCCGGCGGGGGGAGAATGTCGGCAATGAGATCCTTGCCCTGGACGATGCGTTTGTACATATCCCCATTAACGCGAAGGGTATTTAATGTATGAAACGAAATCAATGCATACCCAACAAAAATCACGAGTGTCATGATCCCAATGGCAGTCATCTTCTTGCGCATACTGGCGGCGGTCTGTTTCATCACTATAAATCCTTGAACAAATAATACCTGTTATTTGTTAGCCTGGTGTTCTTTGGAGGGCCACAAGTCCTGTCGTCATGCACGGGGTACTTCGACCAGGATAAAGGGGCGGATGATTAAATTCTGATAAACCGTATATAAATTAGGGACTAATTCTTATGAGTGATCCGTAAAAATACGGATTATTTTGATTCCGGCCTCGCACAACGATTCAAAAGTATTATGAGACCAATATCCATGCAATCAACTAATGTAGGCAAACCCCCCGTGTTTGCCCTTCCTTCTTTAAAGGCTGAACGCTGGAAGCCGGTATAGAGGATCAATTCTAAGAGCTGGAAGAAATATCAGATAAGACTTGTCCAGAGGCGAAAAATGGGTACACTACGGGTAACAGGAGAGTTTATTTATCTGGAGCTGAACTATGGATGATGTAAATCGTTTTATCGAGGTAATCCGGCAGGGATATAGTTGTATTTCCATCGTGACCCACGAGGAATACGAGGCGCTGGACGTGATTCGCCGTGCGGCCGAGAAGCTGGAATACAAGATGCAGATTTGGTCGGTGGGACGGGGGATACGGGATGGCTTTTTCCCGGTGCTGCCCAGTTTCGGCGAGCAGGAACAGAAGACACCGGAGCAGGGACTGGAGACGTTCTGCAAGGTCCCGCCGAAAACATTCTGCGTGGCGCTGGATTTAGGGAAGTTTTTATGCGTCAATACCACCCTGCGGATTTTACGCGATACGATTCATACCATCAGTTTCCATGGCAGTGTGCTGGTGCTGGTGGACAGCGACGATGTGCTGCCGGCGGTAGTCAAGTCCTATGCGCGGGAATTCGAACTGTCGCTGCCGGGGGAAAAGGAGCTGGATACCCTGATTCGCACGACGCTGCGGGAGATTCACGACAAGACACCGCTGCAGATCGGCATTACCAAAAACGGCCTGGCGGCGATTATCCGCAACCTGCGGGGGCTGTCGCTGCGGCAGGCCCGCCAGTTGATTTATGATGCGGTGTCGGTGGATAAGAAATTCAACGACAAGGACGTCAACAAGATTCTGGCGGGCAAGCGGATGATGATTCGCTCCGATGGGCTGCTGGAATATGTCGAGGCGCCGCTGGATATGGAGGAAATCGGGGGCATGGCCAATCTCAAGCGCTGGCTGACGCTGCGGCAGAATGCGTTTCGTGAGGAGGCGGCTCAGTTCGGCATTACCGCCCCGCGCGGCGTGCTGATTCTGGGGGTACAGGGCGCGGGCAAAAGCCTGTGCGCCAAGGCGATTGCCACCGCCTGGCAGCAGCCGCTGTACCGGATGGACCCGAGCGCCCTGTTTAACAGCTATGTGGGCCAGTCGGAAAAAAATCTGCGGCAGGCTCTCAAGCAGATTGAGGCGATGGCGCCGGCGATTTTGTGGATTGACGAGATTGAAAAGGGCTTTGCCTCGGCAGCCAGCCAGAGTACCGATGGCGGCCTGAGCAAGCGGATGTTCGGGACGCTGCTGACTTGGATGCAGGAGCATCGGGAGTCGGTGTTTGTGGTGGCGACGGCCAATGATATCGAGGCGCTGCCGCCGGAGCTGCTGCGCAAGGGGCGGTTTGACGAGATATTCTTCGTGGGGCTGCCCGGGGCCGAAGCCCGCAAGGAAATCTTCCGGATTCACCTGGCCAAGCGGAAGCGGAATGTCGAGCAATTCGATATGGATGCATTGTCGCGGGCCTCGGAAGGCTACAGCGGGGCCGAAATCGAGCAGGCGGTGATGTCGGCGCTGCACGAGTGCTACGGCGGCAAGGCCGAGCTTTCGACGGAGATGATTGTGGCAGCGCTGAAGGAATCGCCGCCGCTGTCGGTGACGATGCGCGAAAAGATGCTGGCCCTGTATGAGTGGGCGCAGGGGCGGTGCGTGGAGGCGGAATGAATTTAGAAATGGAACCACGAATTTCACAGATTACACAGAAGAGGTATACAAGTATACAGGAATACAGGTATACAAGTATACAGGAATAATAAATCCGAAATTCGAAGCACGAAATACGAAACAGATTCAAAAATCAAAAAGGAAAAATCTAAAATAAAATGGATTCCCGTTCCCGCCTGCGCGAGGACAGACTTTTTGCGGGAATGGGGATTGATGGGCATGGAGGCATGAACAAGAATACAGGGAGACAGGAATACAAGAATACAGATGGCAGGGCCAGGGTGAATGGCCCCCCACAAGAGTTGTTTGAAAGCAGTACAATAGAAAAATAGGAAAAGAGGCGGCCGGTGGGTTGCCTATGGGAAAACAGGAGATTGTATGGAGCAGGTAGATAAACATGAGAAGCGGCGGGAGTTGAAGGGGTGGTTTATTGGGCTTGCGGTGGTGGGGGCGGTGATCGTCGGGGTGCTGGTGTTGTTTATTCTGGCCGGGCGGTCGGAACTGGAACGGAAGATTGCGGAATTGAAGGCCCAGGGATTGCCGACGAGCTTTGCGGAACTGGAGGCCCGGCATAAGCTGCCGGCCGGGACGCCCAACGCGGCGGATGTGTATGCAAAGGCCTTTGCGGCATACCGGCCGTTTGCGAATCAGAATAAACAGGATATGCTGCCGATCATGGGAAATCGCCTGAAGCCCGAAGGCAATGCCCCGTATCCGCAGGAAGAAATGGATGCGGCCAGGGAATTCATCGAGGCTAATCAGGCGATGTACGACCTGCTGCATCAGGCCGGGCAGATCCCGGATTGTGCCTATCCGCGAGATTTTTCCTCTTTTCTGTCTCCGTCTTCTTTGACTGCTATCAAAAAAGCGGCTCAAACGCAGGCTATCGCAGCGCTCTATTATGCCCAACAGGGACAGAGTCAACAGGCTTATGACCATATCCGAGACGGTATTCGTCTATGCGAGTCGATGTCACGTGAACCCTTTCTAATCGATCATCTGGTTCAAATAGCAATTGCTGCTTTGAGTGCGGGTACTACAGAAGATTGTCTGAAATATACCTCGTTTTCGACGGAACAATTACAGGATTTGCAGGATCAATTTTCTAAGCTTCAGGGACAACTGGGGTATAAAGCCGCACTTGCCGGCGAGCTTTGCTATCAGCTTGAATATTATGCCGATCCCTATAATCCCGGGACGGCAATGGCCAATACCGCGCAAACCCGCCTGTTTCGGATGTCGGGATTATTTGAACGCAATATCCTGCAGTCCATTGAATCCACACAGAAATTGATGGCTGTGGATGAGTTGCCTGTCGGCCAGCGAGTGTCGCGCGCCGAGGCGATTGATCAGGAGGTGGATGATCTGAGCTTTCTGTATTTTCTGACCAAGATCGGGACGCCTTCATTGAGCAGGGTGTATAAAATTAATCTTCGCGTTCGGAGCGGGATTGACAGTATGATTACAGGTCTGGCCATTGAACGGTACCGACTGGCGGAAAAGAAGCTGCCGGAGACGCTGGAGGATTTGGTGCCAGGGTATCTGCCGGAGGTGTATGTAGATCCGTTTGACGGCAAGCCATTAAAGTACAGGCAGGATTATCCGGGGTATCGGGTGTGGGGCGTCGGCGAGGATGGGATTGACAACGGCGGACAGGAACGGGATTTCAATGATGGAAAAAAGCCATACGATGAGGTGGTGCGGGTGTATCGGTGAGTATTTGGTTTAACATCAAAAAAGATTGGAACCACAGATTTCGCAGATTACACAGAAGAGGTATACAAGAATAAAAAATCCGAAGCACGAAATACGAAATGGCTTCAAGATATGGAGAAAGAATGGAGCAGGTAAATAAACGTCAGAGGCGGCGAGAGTTGAAAGGATGGTTTATGTGGTTTGCGGGGGTGGGGGTCGTGATGATCGGAGCATTGGTGTTGTTTGTGTGTACCGGGCGGTCGGAATTGGAGCGAAAGATTGCCGAATTGAAGGCGCTGGGGATTCCGACCAGCTTTGCGGAGCTGGGAGCCCGGCACAAGCTGCCGGCAGGGACGCCCAATGCAGCGGATGTGTATGCAAAGGCACTTGCGGCATACCGGCCG
>CAZKAI010000176.1:0-6528 GCA_964550565.1 uncultured Pirellulales bacterium | reverse complement strand
ACATCCGATGGCCGCACTGTCGGCGTAAGACCCATGTCCGGCCTGGCCTGGAACCAAAACCAGTTATGGTGTGCCACCTTTGCCGCATCCGACAAAGTCGCTCATCTCAAAAAACTGCCCCATGCCGAATACTGTTTCTGCGACGCCGCCGGCAAGCATGTCCGTATCGCCGGCCCCTGCACAATCAGTACCGACAACGCTGAAAAACTCTGGCTATACAAAGCCGTCCCTGCCCTGAAGGATTACTTCCCCGATCCCGCCTCGCCGGACTTTGCCATCATAATAATGTCCCCCGACAATATTCGCATGACAACTCCCGACTTTACGTATGAGCAAGTAGAGCTGAAATAAATTGGATGAGCATTGAAGAGTGCATGTTAGGCAAAAAAACAGATATCTTATTATATGAGGAATAAAAGTGGCTAATCCAAAATTCAGAGATTATATAAATCCGGTTCTCAAGGCGATAAATGAACTAGGCGGCTCCGCTAGACCCGAAGAGGTTTATAAATATATTGCTCGGCTTCTTAATCTGTCTGACGAAATTCTGAACGAAAATAGAGAAAGCGGTGGTTCTCGCTATGAGAATCAAGTAGCTTGGGCAAGATTTTATCTTGTCAAAGCAGGGTATATCGATTCATCAAAACGTGGCGTCTGGTCACTTACGGATAAATGTAGAAAAAGAGAACAACTGTTTACAGAAACGGAAATTGACCAACTAATAAAGGAAGTTCAGAGCCAATCTCGAAATATTATTCCTAAAACAATCTCTACTCAAATCACCCCTAGTTCTTTTGAAGAAGAAAATATTGAAGCAGCATTACTTGCCGGTCGATCAAATTACAAAGATGAATTGCTTAACATTATCCTTTCCTTGCCTCCCATTGGTTTTGAGAAATTGTGCCAGCGTTTACTTAGGGAGTCTGGTTTTCAGGAAGTAGTTGTAACAGGCAGAACTGGTGATGGAGGGATAGACGGAATTGGCATTCTTGAAATCAATCCTTTTGTAAGTTTTAAAGTTCTGTTCCAGAGCAAACGTTATTCAGGCTCAGTGAGTGCATCCCAAGTTCGCGACTTCAGAGGTGCCATGATGGGGCGGGCAGATAAAGGAATCATTATTACCACCGGAACATATACAGCTGATGCTAAAAGAGAAGCTATACGTGACGGTGTTCCACCAATACAGTTAGTTGATGGAGAAATGTTAATCAGTATGTTTGAGCAACTTGAATTGGGCTTGAATCCAAAGACTACATATGATATCGATTACAGTTTCTTTGATGACTTCAAAGAGTAAGTCAAAAAATACAGGACAAGTCGCCAATCTGTGGGTGGGCCAAGCCAACGTAAAATATTCTATTATGCAGGATCAATGGATATTAAGTGTACAGAAATACAAGGAATTCGGATATAAAGTATCCTAAACACTAAACACTAAATTCTAAATAAACTCGAAATCAATTCACGAAAACGAAATAAATTGACAGCACAGGGCGATAAAATCTAAAAAATCTTCAAAAAATACGTAGTTTCCACAATAGAAATCGCCGGAGAAAGTTTGTATAATGTTTCATAATAAAAAGAGGAGTAACGGCGTAAATAATATAATTAGTATTAATAGATTCCATCAGCATGAAAGGCAGATTGCGTGCTTAGGCAGGGGAAAGAGGCAGGATGTACCGCCGTTGAGCCCCAACGGCAGTCTGGTTTTGTCAGATCAGGTTTCTGTCTGTTTGTCCAGGTCATTCTATCTAAGACTTCTTTTCTTTAAATTGAATAGCTTGTATACCCAACGGGTATGATTATTCCGCGAGCAAAAGAAGCAAGTGGTTGATGTTAGTATACTTAGCCGCGACGAAACGGAATTTTTAAAGCAAGATCAGTATAAATCACTATTTCGAAGGCTACGGGGACGGCTTCGAAATCAACCTTGTTTTTAGTATCTGGATCTGAAAGGAGAAACGTCATGAAGAATGTTATTGCAATTATGTTCATACTTGTGTTTTTGTCCCCCTGTGTTTGTGCTACGCCGCCTAAAAATGTCATCCTGTTTATTGGTGACGGCATGGGATTTGAGCAGGTCTATGCGGCGGAATGTTATGCCGGCATCCCGATGTTCTTTCGGTCTTTTCCGTACCAGGGGGATGTGACTACACGTTCGGCGGATAATGCCGTGACGGATTCGGCGGCGGCGGGTACGGCCATAGCGACGGGAGTCAAGGTCAATAACGGCGTTATCAGCATGGCGTTTCCGGGGGATGGTTCGGAACTTCAGACGCTGCTGGAATACTATCAGCTTGCCGGGAAAAAGGTGGGTTTGGTGACGACGACCTATCTGACTCATGCGACGCCGGCGGTATTTGGTGCCCATGAAGCCAGCCGAAACAACTATAGCGCGATTGGGCAGGATATTCTAATCCGGTCCCGGCCCAATGTTTTGCTGGGCGGCGGCGAGAATGGGATTTCTCCTGCGGGGGCATCGTCTGCTGGGTATAATGTGGTGACTGATCTGGCTGGATTCAATGCGGCAGTGGGAAGTTCGAGCTATACTTCCAGCTTTGCGGGTTTGTTCGGAAATACGTACATGCCCTATAAGTATGACTATCTGTCCAAGTCTTACCCTTATCCAACGCTTGCGGAGATGACGGCGGCGGCAATTGCGGCACTGAGGGATGATCCGGATGGATTCTTTCTGATGGTGGAAGGCGGGCTGATTGATCAGGCTTGCCATAGCCATGATATTGCACGATGTGTGTTTGAAGTTCTTGATTTCAACAGTGCAGTCGTTACAGCTTATAATGCCTATTCTGCGAATGCCGATACGCTGATTCTGGTGACGGCGGATCACGAGACGGGCGGGCTGACGGTTACGCACAATAACGGAACCGGCGTGCTGCCCTCTGTGACCTGGTCGAGTACAAATCATACGGCAGCCAATGTTCCGGTGTATGCATGGGGAAAGAATTCGCTGCTGGCTGCGGGGACGCTGGATAATACGCACATCCGCTCGATTTGCACCCGGGATGATAAAGCGACGAATCCTTATCCTTCCGTTGGACAGACGGATGTGCCGACCGAGGTGACTCTATCATGGACGGCGGGGGTTGGAGCGACGCAGCATCAGCTTGTGGTCTGGACGACGGACCCGGGTAATCCTGTTGTGAATACGGTTACGACCGCGATGCAATATGCACTGACTTGTGAAGCGGGCAAGACTTATTTCTGGACGGTCAACGAGGTTGATACGGGTATTACCGGAGATACGTGGAGCTTTACGACCCAGCAAGTCCAGGTAACGCTTATTCCGGCCGGCTCGACATGGAAATACTTTGACCAGGTCGATTCGGATCAGGGGGCGTGGTACAGTCCTTTGTTTGATGACAGTACATGGAGTGCGGGGCCGGCGCAGCTTGGATATGGAGACGGAGACGAGGTGACGCTGATTGACAGTTCGCCCGTACGAGCGGCTTATTATTTCCGCCGCACTTTTACATCCGAAAACATCCTCAAGAATCTTGCCCTGGATGTTGTGGTGGATGATGGATGTGTTGTCTATTTGAACGGAGTGGAACTCAAACGCTTCAATATGCCGACGGGAACGATTGCCTGGAATACCTATACAGGTATTCTGGCTAATGATTCCGGGAGCTGGAATGCGATTGCTGTGGATCCAGCCGTGACGGTTCAGAAGGGGATGAATGTTCTGGCCGTCTCTGTTCACCAGTATAACAGCACCAGCAGTGATGTGAGTTTTGATCTGAAGCTTTCCGGTGTGGTTTATCAGGCTCTGGAAGCACATGATGACAGTGCTTTAACCGATGAAGATACGCAGATTGTGATTGATGTTCTGAGCAATGATGTTGATCCGGAAAATGATCTGCTGACGGTTACTTCGGTGACCCAGCCGGGGCATGGGACCGCATCAATCAACGGCGATGGAACAATCACCTACACTCCGGCTTCCAACTTCAGCGGAACGGATACCTTTACCTATACGGTTGAAGACGGCAACTCCAACTCTGACAGTGCCGTGGTGACGATAACCGTTGACAGTACCGATAACGATCCTCCGACGGCTGTTGATGATGCCGTTTCAACTGACGAAGGCGTTGCAATTACCATTGATGTCCTGATTAATGATACCGACCCGGACAATGATATTCTGTCGATTTATGAGGTGACACCGCCGAGCAATGGAACCGCGGTCATTGAGGGCAGGATGGTGGTTTATACACCGAATGCGGGTTTTGGCGGAACGGATACATTTACCTATACCGCACAAGATACGGCGGGCGGTTTTGCCAGTGCCACTGTCACCGTATCGGTTGTCACTGTTAACGATCCGCCGACAGCTCATGATGATGCTGCATCAACCAGTGAAGACACTGCGATAACGATTGACGTTCTGGGCAATGATACCGATCCAGAAAATGATGCACTGTCTGTCAAATCGATAACCCAGCCCGGGCATGGGATGGCAGCGATTGACGCGGAGGGGACGGTGACTTACACCCCCAATCTCAACTTTAATGGAACCGATACCTTTACCTATATTGCCGGCGATGGCCTTTTGGATTCTGAGGCTGCGGTGGTGACGATCTCGGTTACCCCGGTTAATGATGCGCCGACTGCGGCGGATGATCAGGCTCAAACGGCGGCAAATACCCCTGTTATTATTGCCGTTGCGGCCAATGATTCGGACATCGAAGGGGATGCCCTGACGGTAGTCCAACTGACGGAGCCGAGCCATGGAACGGTCAATCTGAACGCCGCTGATCAAACGGTTACTTACACGCCGGCGCCGGGCTTTGCCGGACAGGACAGCTTTACCTATGCCGCTTTTGACGGCGACAGTACCAGCAATACGGCTACTGTCACGGTTGAGACCGCGGCAGTCGATTATGATGCTTATGCTGCCGCTGAGCCTATTGTTACCTATGGTGTGGTCACAGGCACGATTGCAGGAATCACTGCCGCTGGAGATGGTCTGGTTCAGAGCATCGAAGAAGCTCCCAATGGGCCAGCGGCCTACAGCCTCAGGGTTGAATATACCCTGCATACCGAGGCCGATCCTGCCGGCGTCAGTGAACCTGTTACGATCAACCTTGGCCATACCTGGACCGGCGGCACCGCGGACGGACTGCTGATTAAATTGGTTGTGGGAGGCGTATGGACCGATATTACCGCGGATATTGCGGACGGGCAGTATCAGGCCAGCGCCCTTGATATTATCGACGCTCAAGGGGATATCCATATCCAGTTCAGCGATAAGGTCAACCAGAAAAAAGAGGTTAAAGATACCCTTGTCATCGATCTGCTCTATGCACATATCGTCGTTGGCCCGCGTAATATCACCGCTCAGGATGACAACTATACGATTGACGAAGATGGAATATTAACGGTGGATGCGGCGGCCGGTGTGCTGGTCAATGATAATGATGCGGATATGGATACGCTGACGGCCTCTATTGCCGTTGGTCCGGGCTTTGGCTCTTTAACACTGAATTCAGATGGTTCGTTTATGTATACGCCGGATGCAAATTACAATGGTTTGGACAGCTTCACTTATACCGCAAGCGACGGCAATGGAAACTCTGCTGCTGCCGCTGTTGTCATCACAGTGACACCGGTGAATGATGCACCCGCCGCCAGCAATGACAGTGCGACGACACAGCAGAATACGGCTGTCGTAATCGACGTATTGGCCAATGATTCCGATATCGATGGCGATACTCTGGCCGTGACAGGCATTACAGTCCCGACTAATGGAACGGTTGATTTTACAAATGATACCATTACCTATACCCCGAATGCCGGCACCATCGGCACGGATAGTTTTGATTATACGGTCAGCGACGGCAAGGGCGGGACAGCAACCGGCACAGTGACTGTTACCGTTACGGAAGCATCGAGTACGCCGGATATGTACATTGCCGATATTACGATGCAAAAAATTACTGCCGGCAAAAATGTCTATGCCACGGCAACTGTACGTGTTCTGGATGCGTCGGGCAATCCTGTCGTTGGGGCAACAGTGTATGGCGACTGGAGCGGCTCGGTTTCCGGTTCCATAAGCGGGATCACGGATGGCAGCGGTCTGGTGGTATTGAGGTCTGCGAATGTGAAAAACGGTGGTACTTTCACATTTACGGTGACCGATGTTGTTCTGGATGGATACGCGTACAATCCAGGACTCAATAGTGAAACCAGTGATTCAATCTGATTTGCGTTCTATGTGAGATCAAATTGATATTTCCGTAGTCCAGCATGTTTATACCCAACGGGTATGATTATTCCGCGAGCAAAAGAAGCACGTGGTTGAAGCTGCTGTACTTAGCCGCGACGAAACGGGAAATTTTAAGTAGGATCAGTATATGGGTGCAGATCAAGGCTGTGAAGTCTCAGTGCTTCACAGCCTTTTGTTGTGATTTGGGATTTGAGAACATATTGAAACCGCAGATTTCACAGATTACACGGATTAGGGGGGGCAGAAGATTTGAGATTTGAAATTTCAAAAGGGGGAAGCAA
>CAZKAI010000175.1:0-6598 GCA_964550565.1 uncultured Pirellulales bacterium | reverse complement strand
GGTGTCAGCGAACGCGGCGGCCACCCCGTCATCCGCAAACCCATGCGGCAATGGATGCTCCGTATCACCAAGTACGCCCAGCGGCTGCTGGACGGGCTGGAGGGATTGGATTGGTCCGAATCGATTCGTAAACTCCAGCAGGACTGGATCGGCAAAAGCGTCGGCGCCGAAGTGGATTTCCAGTTGGACGCCCACGATGCCGAGCTGCGGGTCTTTACCACGCGGCCCGATACCCTGTTCGGTGCAACGTATATGGTCATGGCCCCCGAACACCCGCTGGTCGATGTGATTACCACGGCCCAGTACAAGCAGGCTGTCGCGGACTATAAAGAGCAGGCCGCCCGCAAAAGCGACCTTGACCGCACCGATCTGGCCAAAGACAAGACCGGCCAGTTCACCGGCGCCAATGCGATCAATCCAGTCAATGGGCAGAAAATCCCCGTCTGGATCAGCGATTATGTGCTCATCAGCTACGGCACCGGCGCGATTATGGCCGTACCAGCCCACGACGACCGCGATTTTGAATTTGCCAAGAAATTCAATCTGCCGATTATTCAGGTGGTCAAGCCGGAGAATGCCGAGTTGGCGGCCAAAGCGGAAAAATTTGAAATCTGCTTCAGCGATAACGGCATTGCCATCAACTCCGGCCAGTTCAATGGTCTTAAAACGCCGGAATTCAAAGAGAAAATTACAAATTGGCTGGACGAAAAAGGCCTCGGCAAAAAGACCGTCAATTTCAAACTGCGCGACTGGCTGTTCAGCCGGCAGCGGTATTGGGGCGAGCCGTTCCCGATTCTGCATGCAGAAGGCGACAGGACGATTGCCCTCAAGGAAACCGACCTGCCGCTGGGCCTGCCGGAAGTCGAAGACTTCAAACCGACCGGCACCGGCGAACCGCCGCTGGCCAAGGCGACCGACTGGGTCAATGTCACCCTGCCCGATGGCACAACCGCCAAACGCGAGACCAACACCATGCCCCAGTGGGCGGGAAGCTGCTGGTACTATCTCCGCTATACGGATGCGAAGAATCCCAACGCGGCCTTCGACCCGGAAAAAGAACAATACTGGCTGCCGGTGGATTTATATATCGGCGGCGCTGAACACGCGGTATTGCACCTGCTGTATTCCCGTTTCTGGCACAAGCTGCTGTTTGACCTGGGCTATACGTCCTCGCAGGAACCGTTCAAGAAACTGGTTAACCAGGGGATGATCCTCGGCGAAGATAACCAGAAGATGAGCAAGTCCCGCGGCAATGTCATCAACCCCGACAAGGTCATCGCCGACTACGGCGCCGACTCAATGCGTCTGTATGAAATGTTCATGGGACCGCTGGAGGCAACCAAACCCTGGAGTATGCAGGGTGTCGAAGGTGTGCACCGCTTCCTCGGCAAGGTCTGGCGATTGATGATCGATCAGGAAACCGGCGACCTGCACAAAGGCGTGCAGGATGCCGCCCCGGATGCCGACACCGTGCGGATTCTGCACCAGACCATCCAGAAAGTAACGCAGGATATCGAAGGCTTTGCGTTCAATACCGCCATCAGCCAGATGATGATTTTCGTCAATCATCTGGGACGCTATGATGTGCGTCCCAAATCCGTGCTTGAACAATTCGTCCTGACGCTGGCGCCGTTTGCCCCGCATATCTGCGAAGAACTGTGGGAAAAGCTGGGCCACACGAAAACGCTGGCCTATGAAGCCTGGCCGACATTCGATCCCGAACTGGCCAAGGAACAGCAGGTCGAAATCGCCGTGCAGGTCCTGGGCAAGATTAAAGATAAAATCGTCGTGGCCGCCGATGCGTCCGAAGCGGAACTGGAAAAAGTCGCCTTAGCCAGTGAAAAAGTCCAGGCCGCGATGGCAGGCAAACAGCCTAAAAAAGTGATTGTGATTAAAGGCAGGTTAGTGAATATCGTTATATAAGCGACGATGCAGGTCGCGTAAATTGATAAGAAGACACATTCGATTCAGAATAAACCGAGTCGAATGTGTCTTCGATTTTTATTCCATTTTTTGCAGCAGGCTCTTGAGGTAGGCATTTTCCCGACGTGTCGCCTCCAGATCAAAGAGGAGGTACTTGACACTCACACGGAGATAATCCAGCGAATCCTGAAGTTTACCAATACTATCTTTTAACTGCTGTCTGCTTTGCTGGGTTTGCCGGGCCAGATCAACCAATTTCTGATAGGAAGGCTCCGGCATCGGGCCTATTTCCCTCAACAGCTCCTGCAACTGCTTTTCAAACATCGCTTCGTTATTCATCTTATTAGCCCCCGGCTATCAATAATCGCTCTCACCACGCTGCTTACCGTTGTCTGATAGCATGAGCAATTTCTATTCCGTCAGTACTGTCCAGGGCAGTTTTATAGGCCAAATACATCAAAATCCCGTTTATTAGAATCAAAAAGAATCCCCTCAACCGAGTTTTTTGAAACAGTGTTTATAACGGTCTTGCAATAGCGTTGAGTTTTATCAACATTTGCCCGAATGATAATCTGCATCAATAATTCTATCTAATGATAAAAAATGGACTTATATATTTTGTTTATAATTATAAACACCCCCTCATTTTTGCAAAAATCACCAATTTTAGATGAAACAACTCTCTCATTTTGTCGTCTTATAGGTAGAAGTGTAAATTTAACATTTCAAGGGAGTTGTATTGATGTTTCCAAATTGATATAATATAGGGAAATTTCGAGAACCAGAACAATGAGACCTTTGGGGTTGCAATTATTTATATTATTGATTATTTCGTTTTCGGTTTTCGGACAGATCCAGAATAGAAGTTTTGAATTGGCTGTACCGATTGAACCGAATACGTTGCCATTTACGCCTCCCTTGCATTGGGAATTCATCAACTATGCAGGGATACACTCGGTATTTCATCCCAGCATTAACTATAACCAAACGGCGGTAAAATGGTGGATTCCAAATCCTGTTGAAGGTGAAAAATTCCTGGTCCTTTCCACCGGCGACATGGGCCCCGAAAGCGATGGCAGAATTGCTTCATCCAGGGCTTATCAGGACGTTTTCCTCCCGGCCGGAACAAATGTTACGGGTTCTTTCTTTTTTGGAACCTGTGATTATCGGCCCTTTACGGACAATGCAAGTATTGAATTAATACCTATTTTTGATCCGAATAATCCACCCCCGTATCTGCCTCAGACAATTTCTCTGGCCTCGTGTTCTGTGGATATTGTTGGGGATTACGGAAGTACCGGAACATGGAAGAGCTTTTCATATTCCATAGCACCGGAGGAAGAAGGCCTTTATAGCCTTGTTATGGAAATCAGAGACGGGGGCGCCGACACAATCTATGAAAGCTATCTGGCTATCGACAACCTGATGATTTGCGGCCCAGGGGTTTTGGTTGGCGACTTGAATAAGGATTGCCTTATAAATCTGGACGACCTGTCTCTTTTTTCAAGAGAATGGCTCTGCGTTTGCGACACGCACCCGTGGGACCCGAATGATCCGTCCGATCCCAATGATCCGAACACAATTATCCCGGATCCGAATTCGTTGCCGTTTTACTTTGCCGGTTCATACCCATCAAATCCCTCGAATTCGTCGGACCCCAACAATCCATCTGATCCCAACAGCTTGTGCATTTATGCGGACTTCAACAGGAATTATATGGTTGAACCCAATGACCTCGTACCTCTCATGGGGAACTGGCTAAAGAGCGATTTTTAAGAGACTGTTCAGAATTCTTAAAGCTCATGTGTCATCTTATTTTCTTTCCCTGCCAGGCAGACGCCTCTGCATTTGTCCCATCAATTGAACGTAATGCTTCTATTCTTTACATTATTATGCCATAATCATTTTGACAAGCCCCCCTGCCAGGAGGTATAATTTAATCAAGAAAGATGGCCTTGATTGTTCTGACTAAGGAGAGAAATATGAACTTCCTGAAGGCCCCCAAAGACTCACAATTATGGCGTATCAAATGGCATCTGGTGTTTGCGGCCGCCCTGGCAGTCGCTTTTATCCTTTTCCTTATCAGTTCAGTCTTTAAGCATTTTGAACAGCTCGATACGGCCCGCCTTTTCACGAGTTTGTACATGGCCGTACTTGGTATTGCTTTCCTTATCCTTTTATTTGCGGTACTGTTGCTGCTGTGGGAAGCCGTACAATCCACAAAGGAAAACGGAATCAAGCTGGACAATTTAACGGAAGCAACAACCCGAAACAACAACCTGCTTACCCAGATTAACAAGGCCTCTCATCTTAGCGACACGGCCAAAGAGATTGCCTTTCAGGATATAGAGCAGCTTGAATTAGGCGAAGCCGCTTTGACCAAACTGCATCAGCATGATTTTGACGCCGCCCAATCCATGATTGCAGCGATGGAAGAATCCCCTCGCTATCAGCAACTGGGAGTGAAGCTTCAAAGCATGATTGAGAAATACCGCACCTCCACCGAAGAAGGACGCGTCCAGCAGATTATCATGCATATTGAAGAACTCATGGATCAGGCCCGCTGGGCACAGGCACTGGCCCAGATTGAAACCCTCATTAAGGGGTTCCCGTATTCGGAAAAAGCCAAATCCATGCTGTCGCGTCTGCGTGAACGGCAGGATATGCGAAAAGGTGAGCTGCTTTGCGAATGGGACAGAGCGGTCCAGGCCAAGGATACGGATGCAAGTCTGGCAATCCTGAAAGAACTGGATCAATACCTGACGCCCACCGAAGCCCTGGCGCTGCAGGAATCAGCCAGCAGTGTCTTTAAAACCAAACTCCACAATCTCGGGGTTCAGTTTACGATGGCCGTGACGGAACGCAACTGGGTCTCCGCTCTGGATACGGGCAAAGAAATTGTGCTAAACTTCCCCAACAGCCGGATGGCCATCGAAATCCGATCCAAACTGGATATACTCCAGGATCGTGCTCGAAAAAGCCGGGAAGAAAAGAAACAGTAATACCACCTATGGTTTGATATAATAATTCACCCGCATTCGGATATCTTTGCATGGGAGGAAATTTTTTACTTTCCATCAAGCAGGTATTCGTTTACTACTCAGAAAGGAATCGGCATGATGCATATAATTACCCTGCGCAGCCTTCTGCTGGCAGCCGCCATAACCAGTTTCGTATATGGAGCCCAATCCGCTGCCCCGAAGGATGAAGCGGCTGCCCCTTCCCATTTTCTGAATGAGCCCGCCGAATACAGGGACATGCGAATGGCCTGGTGGCGGCAGGCACGCTTCGGGATGTTTATTCACTGGGGCCTCTATGCCGAGCCGGCCGGACAATGGAATGGCAAGACCCACTATGGAGAATGGATTCAGAATCAAGCTCAAATCCCCCTTGACGAGTACACCAAAATCACTGCACGATTCAATCCCGCGAAATTCAATGCCGCAGACTGGGTCCGCATCGCACAATCCAGCGGCGTAAAATATATTGTTATCACCAGCAAGCACCACGATGGATTCTGTCTGTTTGACAGCGCCCTGACCGACTATACCGTGATGCATACACCTTTCAAACGCGATATCCTCAAAGAGTTATCCGATGCATGCCGCAAAGAGGGCTTGAAATTCTGCACCTATCATTCCATTATGGACTGGCACCACCCCGATTACCTACCCCGCCGCAACTGGGAAAAGCGCCCTGCCGAGGGTGCGGACTTTGACCGTTATGTGCAGTATATGAAAGGCCAACTCAAGGAAATTATTACCAATTATGAACCGGCGGTACTCTGGTTCGATGGAGAATGGGAGAAAACATGGACCGAAGAACGCGGACGCGATTTATATCAGTACGTCCGCAGTTTGAAGCCGGATATCATCATCAACAATCGCGTCGGCAAGGGCCGCAAGGGCATGGCCGGAACGTACGACCCCAACGAAGCGGTCGGCGACTTCGGCACCCCCGAGCAGGAAATCCCCGCAACAGGACTGAATTACGACTGGGAAACCTGCATGACCATGAACGACCACTGGGGATACAACAAGGCAGACAAAAATTATAAAAGCGGGCCCGATTTGATTCGCAAGCTCGTGGATATCGTATCCAAAGGCGGCAATTTCCTGTTAAACGTCGGCCCCACCGCAGAAGGCCTTTTCCCGCCGGAGTCCATCCAGCGGCTGGAGCAAATCGGCCAATGGATGAACGTCAACGGCGACAGTATTTACGACACGACGGCAAGCCGGTTCAAAGAGCTGCCTTTCGGCCGCAGCACAACCAAAGGCAATCGCCTGTATATCCACATCTTCGACTGGCCCGCCGACGGCAGACTTGTCCTGCCCGGCCTGGTCAGCAATCCCGTATCGGCGCAGTTTCTTCAAGACCCGAATTGCCCGATTGGGATTACCTGTGAACCGATCAATGTCGTATTGGCTGTCCCGGAAAAAGCCCTGGATCCCGTTGCAACGGTCATAGAATTAACATTTGAGAATAACCCAGTATTGATTTACGGCCCGGAAATTTATCCGGAAGAAACCGACTTCACCTCGCCGATTGACGTGTCCTTCAGCGATTTCGTGGTCGATGGCCCCTACCGAATCCATTACACCCTCGACGGTTCCGATCCCAACAGCGCCAGCCTTTACTACGAAGAACCCTTCACCCTGCGCAATAGCGCCACCGT
>CAZKAI010000174.1:0-6687 GCA_964550565.1 uncultured Pirellulales bacterium | reverse complement strand
ACTGTGCCGCAGTGTGGTCAATATTGCCTCTGCCGGCCACAATCCGGCGCGGGCTCTGACCAGCGTGTTTGCGGCGCTGATTCTGGCTGGGGCAGGATTATTGATGCTGCCCAAAGCCCATAATTTACCCCGGATGAGTTTTACCGACGCGCTTTTCACCGCCACCAGTGCAACCTGTGTGACTGGGCTGACTGTAATGGATACCGGCAACAGTTTCAGTTATTTTGGTGAAGTCGTCATCTTGTCTTTGATTCAGCTTGGGGGTCTGGGCATCGTGATTTTCGGTGCCGTGCTGGGCATGATGCTGGGGCAGTCTTTCTCTGTGAGAGAATCAGCCGCCATGCAGGATCTGGTCAGTGCTGACACACTCAATCGTATTGCACGGATGATTGGATTCATCTTCGTCACCACATTGATTATTGAAACCATCGGGGCGGTTCTGCTTTATTCATTATGGGACAATGTCCCCGGTATCGTTGACGGCGTCAGAGAAAAATGGTGGGCGAGCATTTTTCACTCGGTCAGCGCATTCTGCAATGCAGGATTCAGCCTGATGGGACCCAACCTGGCTGAATACAGTTCCTGCCATCAGATTTATACTATCGTTGCTCCGCTGATTATTCTGGGCGGGCTGGGATTCAGCGTATTGTATAATCTGGCCGATATCATTACCAGTCGAGTTGCATCCTGGTTTCGCAAAGACCGACAACTGGTGGATTTGCTTCATACCTCTGCACCCAAGCGACTTCACCTGCAGACCAAGATCGTCTTGAGCGTTTCAGCCATACTCATCGTTGCGGGAGCGGCTCTGTTGTGGCTGTTTGAATCCTGCTCACAAAATCCAAACGCCGACAGGGGCATACTTGCCGCCTTTTTCCAATCGGTCAGCGCACGTACCGCCGGATTTAACACTGTCAATATAGGAGCCTTGTCAGAAGGCAGCAAGCTGGTGCTGATTCTGCTGATGTTCATCGGCGGCTCGCCCGGTTCCTGTGCCGGCGGCATGAAAACCACGACCTTTGCCGTCGTGGTCATGGTGGCCTGGGCCACGCTGCGAAAACGCCGCGAAGTGGAGATGTTCAAGCGGTCGATTCGCCTGGTTGTGCTGGGGCGGGCGATTACCATCCTGATGCTGTATTTGTCGACGGTACTTGTTGCAGCCATGGCCCTGCTGATTACGGAACGGCAAAGCACGTTTACCTTGTTAGATTTCCTGTTCGAATCCGCCTCGGCTCTGGGCACCGTCGGGCTTTCGACCGGGATTACGCATACTTTGACAACGGCAGGCAAATGGGTTATCATTGCGGAAATGCTGGTGGGACGGCTGGGACCGATGACCCTGCTGACGGCATTGCTGTTTAATGTCAGGTCGGTTAAATATGAATATCCATCAGAACCGCTGGTCGTTGGATAAATTTTAGAATTAAAAATACAACAACGAAAGCGTCTCGTTTATGACAATCCAATATGCTTATGTTTAACCAGAGACAACGGTCCAGCAATCTGCCGGATCTCAAGAAATTATGAAAAAAATAAAAGAAAGTATTGAAAGCATTTTCACATATCTGGGCAACATGCATCCGGTACGCAATGTAGCATTAGGATATCTGATCTATATTGTAATCGGGTGGATGCTGTTATCGCTGCCTTTTGTTCATCGCACCGGCACTGCTTCCGGAGCCCTGGACCATTTATTCACCTCGACTTCGGCTGTCTCGACGACCGGCCTGGTCACAATCAGCGTTGCCGACACCTACAATCCAGCCGGGCAGTTTATTGTTATGATTTTGATTCAACTGGGGGGCATTGGTTATATGACCCTCACCTCTTTTGTTGTTCTGGCACAAAACAAACCGCTGAGCAAATCCCGCATCGAAGTCGCCAATGTCGTGTTTGCCCTTCCGGATTCTTTCAAGATTTACAAGTTTATTAAAAGTGTAATCACATTCACATTTGTTATTGAATTTCTTGGCGCAACTATACTCTATATTGTCTTTCGGAATGCCGGCATCAGTACTCCGATCTGGTCGGCGATATTTCATAGTGTCTCTTCCTTCTGCACCGCAGGATTCGGCCTGTATAATAACAGCTTTGAGAATTTTTCCAGCCACTTCTGGATCAATATGATTATTGCGGTTCTAAGTTATCTCGGCGCCGTGGGATTTATCGTGTCCGTGGATATCTGGCGGCGAATCCGGGGAAAAATCGAACGGGTAACATTAACCACCAAAATCATTCTGTGGTCCACTCTGTATATCAGCCTGATCGGAACGTTTTTATTTTTTATTACTGAGCCGTCCATTCAAAGTTTATCTGCGGAAAAACGACTGCTTGCATCCTTTTTTCAGACCATGACAGCCCTGACCACCGTAGGTTTCAATACAATTCCCATCGGATCCGTGTCCAGGGCGTCTTTGCTGCTGATTACCACGCTGATGGTCATCGGGGCATCTCCGGCCGGTACCGGCGGAGGCCTGAAATGCACCACTTTTACCGCCCTGTGGGGACTGGCGGTCAGCACCCTGAAAGGCCAAAAAGATGTGTCGTTCTGGGGGCGGGTAATCCCTGAACAGCGCGTCCGGCTGGCTGCGGCCAGTTTTTGTTTTTACGTCGTCTTTCTGCTGGTCGGCGTTTATTTCCTGAGCCTTGCCGATAGTGCAACCGATTTTGAAAAACTGCTGTTTGAAGCCGCTTCGGCCCTGGGCACTGTCGGCCTCAGCACCGGCATCACGGGGTCGCTGTCTGTGATGTCTAAAATCATAATCATTACCCTGATGTATGCCGGACGTATCGGGCCGTTAACCTTCGGACTGGCCATGTTTGTAAACCGATTGTCGGAGGTCAATACAACAAAACACGTTGACGATCTGGTGGTCTGACACAAAAGAATGTATAATACGATGGATAATAAATTTGCAATCAGAGGACTATTATGAAGCGTTTTGCGGTCATTGGATTGGGACGATTCGGAAAAAAACTGGCGCTGGCGCTGTCCATGAGCGGCGCGGAAGTCATCGCCATCGATAAAGATCGGGATATCATCGAGGACCTCCGGGATGAGGTCAGCCACGCCGTCCGACTGGACAGCACCGACGAGGACGCTCTCCGCGCCCAGGGTGTCGATGGGGTCGATGTCGCCATCGTCGGCATGGGCCAGTCCGGCCACGCATTCGAGGCCGCGATTCTCACCGTGGTCAATCTCAAACGCATGGCCATTCCCCTGATTTACGCCCGCGCCGAGAATCTGACCGCCGGGCAGGTCTTTTCCGCCGTCGGCGCCACGGAAGTCATTTACCCCGAAATCGAGACCGCCCAGCGCTGGGCCTATAAACTCATTGCCCCGCACATCGAGGAAAAAATCGATTTCGCGCCCGGCTACAGCCTGGCCCGCGTCAAGGCCCCGGCCGTTTTTCACGGCCAGACCGTCATGGAACTGCAGCTCCGGCAGAAATACAACATCAACCTGGTCGCCATCAAACGCGGCGAAAACGCAGCCAACAGCGACGAAATCAATACGGTCATCAATGTGCCGATGCCCAACACGATTATCTATAACGATGACATCCTGATGGTGTCCGGGGCGGATATCGACCTGGCCCGCCTGCCCCAGGAATAGAACTACACGGTATATTGACATGAAACAGCAGCAGCTATTCGTTTCGGACCTCGACGGGACTTTGCTGGATGAGTCCGGCGCCCTGTCGGAATTCAGTCGAAAAACACTCACGCAATTGCTCAGCGAAGGCCTGAATTTCACCGTTGCCAGCGCCCGGGCGATTAATGAGATTCAGCCGGTGCTTGGCGACCTGCCCATCACCCTGCCGGTCATCGCCGTCAACGGGGCGTATCTGACCGATTACACAACAGGCAAACATCTCCTGATTAACAGCCTGGCCCCGTCTGTCGCACGGGCTATTTTCGATGTCATCCGTTCGCAGAATCTCTGGCCGTTTGTGTGCACCTTCAACGGACAGCAGGATTGTCTCTATTACCAGACACTCTCGCACCCGGCCATGCAGTGGTATTGTCAGGCCCTGTCGCTGCTGGGCGACAAGCGGCTGCGCGAGACGAAAAATCTCGCCGGGGTATTCGGTGAACAGGTGATTTCACTGGCGGTTATGGGCGACAAAGAATCCATCGGGCAGCTTTCCACGCTGCTGGCCGAGGCCTTTTCGGGGCAACTGGAAAATTTCTATTTCGAAAACCCGTATTCACCGGGTTACTGGTGGCTGACGATTCACGACAAGAAGGCCTGCAAATCCATTGCCCTGCGGGAATTGATGGACATGTTCGGTTTTACCAAAGACAACCTCACCGTCTTCGGCGACCATATCAACGACATCCGGATGTTCGAACTGGCCGGCCGGGGTGTAGCCGTCGCCAACGCCGAACCGGAGGTCAAAGCCGTCGCCAGCGAAGTCATCGGCCCCCATACCGACGATAGCGTGGCCAAATACATCGCAAACATAACAGGACATGTCCGATTATAATTAATTTTCTTATTGCACTCCTTTGTTTTGCCGATAAAATTAAATAACAGCCATTCTGTGCGGAATTTCTGCAAATAACGCTTTATATTTAAGGCAAAAATCATGTTAATTGAATTTAGAGTAAAAAATTTTAACTCTTTCAAGGACGAACAAGTCTTCAGCTTGGTTGGGGACACAGAACCTTCTTTGTCCGATAACTACTTTGAAATCGGCGAGTACAAACTCTTGAAGAGCGCTGCCATTTATGGTGCCAATGCCTCAGGTAAAACCAACCTTGTCAAAGCTTTTGCATTTTTCATAGGACTCATTAAGACTTCTTTTTCTCCGGAACCCGGAAAAAAAATTAACCTGACTCCTTTCTTATTAGATGAAGAAGCGTCTAACAGTTCCTCTACTTTTGAAGCTTCTTTTTTAATTGATAACACCCGTTACCAGTTTGGTTTCACATTAACAAAGGAGCGAATTTTAGAGGAATGGCTCTATGCTTTTCCCCATAAACGTTCTCAAGAATGGTTTAACAGAAAATATGATGCATCTAAAGGATGTTATATATGGAAAAAAGGAACTCATCTCAAGGGGGAAAAAGGAGAAATTGATTCACTTTTTGCCAAGACCATAGAAACTGCACTGTTTCTCTCGGTAGCAGCACAATGGAATAACACACAACTATCAAATATCTACAATTGGTTTTCGGAAAAATGTGAAACACTTTTGTATGAAGATAATATATCTCCATTTACTGCTAAGTTATTAGAATCCAACGACGATGTCAGTCGACATATAAAAGAAATAATTCTTTCGATTCTGAGAAATGCAGACCTTGGAATTGAAGACATAAAAGTTGATCGTCGGGATTTATCAAAAGATGTCAAATTTGCATTAGACGTCCCCGAGGAAGTCAAGCACAATATTCTAGAAAATTTGTCTTTAACAGTAAGTTTTCTTCATCGCGGCGTTAACACAAAGAAACTCCACAAGTTCCCCATGAAACTCGAGTCAGCAGGCACCAAAAGATTATTCGATCTCGTCGGCCCCTTATTGGATACTGTATCAAACAATAAAGTGGCTTTTATCGATGAAATTGAAACAAGCCTGCATCCCTTATTAACTGTAGCAATTTTTCAATTTCTGCATCAAAACAGCAATGGAGGACAAATTGTTTTTACAACGCATGATACAACCTTACTCAATACAGATATTTTTCGCCGAGATCAAATCTGGTTCACAGAAAAGGATGGAACGGGCGCCTCAAAATTATATCCATTAACCGATTATAAACCCCGAAAAGAAGAGGCAATTCAAAAGGGATATCTGGCGGGAAGATATGGAGCTATACCAATTTTGAAGGAGTTTGGAGTCAATGAGTAGAAAACCTCATTCGCGTTCACAACTGCAACGCAGAAAACCATCACTTGAACCGCGAAAACGAATACTTATTGTTTGTGAAGGTGAAAAAACTGAACCTATTTATTTTAACTATCTGAAAAGAATACTAAGATTGTCTTCTGCTGAAATATGCATCATCGGCAAGGATTGTGGTTCCGACCCAAACAGCGTTGTGGGATGTGCTATTGAACGGATACAGAATTCCAAAGACCCTTATGATGAGGCATGGTGCCTAATAGACACTGAAGTACCTCCCAGGCTAAATCTAAATGACGCATATAATCGAGCAACCTTATCATACAAACCACCAAGAGGCATTCAAACAAATCTTCGTATTATACTCAGCAATCCATGTTTTGAATTTTGGTACATTCTTCACTTCAATAGAACCAGTCAAACATTTACAAGTAACAAAAAAGTTTATTCCTTGTTAAAGCAATACATACCCGGATATTCAAAGTCAGATAAAAATGTCCCCGAACGTGTCTATGAAAAAACAAAAGATGCTGTTCGCAATTCAGAATTGGTACTTCGACAACAACATCAGGACTGCACCGACCTTCGAAACTGTAATCCATCAACTCACGTTCACAAGGTTGTCCAGTCCCTTTTTGATATGGTTAAGGTGCCAATACCGGGCTGCACATGAAATTCTAAATTACTCAATCATTTTGTTTCTTCAGATAAATCTGCAGCACCGCAATATCGGCCGGGGTGATGCCGCCGACACGTGAGGCCTGGCCCAGCGTCAACGGTTTAACGGCGGTCAATCGCTCTTTGGCTTCGTAACGCAGATGCGAGATGCCGAAAT
>CAZKAI010000173.1:0-6689 GCA_964550565.1 uncultured Pirellulales bacterium | reverse complement strand
CAAATCCCTCCAGCCCCTCTTTCGTCATCACATTGGCAATCCCCGCAAAATTGCTTCGATGCAGGCTCATCGGCACCCCTAGCGGTTCCAGCCGCTTGCGAGTTCGCTCCAGTTCGGCTCCATCCACATCAAAGCCCACCAGCCGGCCCGTCGGCCCAATCCGCCGCATGAATTCCGCCGCATGACCGCCATAGCCCAGCGTACAGTCCGCCACCACGTTCCCCGCTGCGGGCCTGAGTACCTCCATCACCTCATGGACCAGAATCGGGATATGCGTCCCCACCGGCGTCTTGCCCTTGGCACGAAGATGCTCCAGCAGCTCCGGATGCGCATCAATGGCGTGTTCCTTGTATTTTTCGGTAAAATGCTTCGGATGCGTGCCGCTGTAGCGTTTCCGCCGCCGCGGCTTGTCCTGCCCTGATGACTCAGTCGTGTTCATATACCCCCGCCTTCACCCGATTTATTTTTCGTCGTCTTCGTCGAGTTCCTCAGTGGGACTGTCATAGTCTTCGTCGCCGGCGGCTTCCTGGGCCAGGTCCTTATATCCGGCGACTTCATCGGCCAGCATGTTCTTTCGCATCTGCTCGTATTCATCGAGCGTCATGGTCACTTCGCGGGCCTGCGAGCCTTTGTAATCGCCGAGGATGCCGGCGTTGGCCATCATCTCGATAATCCGGCTGGCGCGGGCATAGCCAATCGACAATTTTCGCTGCAGCAGCGACACACTGCCTCGCTTTGTTTCCAGCACAATCCGCACCGCATCGTCGAACAGGTCGTCCTTGCTGCCTTCGCCGATATCAATACGGTTCATCTGAACCAATTCAGGATGATACTGCGGCTGGGCCACATCCTTGAGGAAATTGACCACACCGCGGATTTCATCATCATCCAGGTACGCACCCTGCGAGCGAATCAGGTCGCTGGTGCCGGGCTTGAGGAACAGCATATCGCCCTGCCCCAGCAGCGCCTCGGCGCCGTTCTGATCGAGAATGATGCGGCTGTCCATGCGGGCCGCCACCCGGAAGCCGATACGACAGGGCATGTTGGCCTTAATCAGGCCGGTCACGACCGTCGCCTGCGGACGCTGTGTCGCAACCACCAGGTGAATCCCAACGGCACGGCTCTTCTGGGCAATACGCACAATATACGCTTCGACTTCCTTGGCGCTGGTCATCATCAGGTCGGCCAGCTCGTCAATGATAATCACAACGTACGGCAGCTTCTTGGGAATCTTCAGTTCTTCTTCCGGCGTGGACGGCTTGAAGATGTCGTTAATCTGTTCCGGCGACAGCATATTGTACGAGGCGATGTTGCGGACCTTGGCCTCCGCCAGCAGTTCGTACCGCTCGTCCATCGTCGTCGTCGCCCATTCCAGAATCTGTTCGGCCTTGCGGGTCTCGGTAATCGTCGGGCACATCAAATGCGGAATCGATTCAAAGGCCGCCATTTCCACCATCTTCGGGTCAATCAGGATCAGCTTGACCTCATCGGGCCGGCGGGTCAGCATGACACTGGTGATAATCGTATTGATGCAGACACTTTTACCCGAGCCGGTCGTACCCGCGATCAGCAGGTGCGGCATCCCCGCCAGGTCGGACACCAGCGCCTCACCGGAGGAACTCTTACCCAGGAACAGCGGTATCTGCATGCGGGCAATCTGCGAACCGCCGCGCAGAATCAGGTCCTTGAGCCGGACCGTCTCGCGCTGGCTGTTGGGGACTTCGATGCCGATGGTGTGCTTGCCCGGCAGCGGCGCCACAACGCGAACCGTCCCGGAACCCAGTGCACGGGCCATATCATTGGCCAGGTTGGAAATCTGGTTGACCTTGATGCCCGGGGCCAACTGTAGTTCGTACATGGTAATCGCCGGTCCCGGCTCGGCATTGACCACCTGGGCATTGATGCCGAACTCGTTGAGCAGACCTTCCAGCGTCTGAGCTTTTTCCTCGACCATCTTGCCCTGCACCGCAGCAAAGCCCTTTTCCGGCTCCTTGAGCAGGTCCAGCGGCGGAAGCTGATAATCATCGTAGGTCGCGGGTTTGTATTCCGGCTGCTTGGGCCTGGGTGCAGGACGCGGCTTGACAATCGGCTTGGGGGCCGGGGCCTGGGCTTCAGTTTTCTCGGTTTCAGTTTCTTCGACATCCACCTCTTCTTCAACAGCTTCGACGGCGGCTTCTTCGCCAACCTCTTCTGCCGTCTGTTCCTCACCTTCGACTAATTCAGTCTGGTCTTCGGCCTCCTCTTCCTGTGCGGAAGGAATCAGCGCGACCTTGGGCTTGTTGCGCCCCAGTTGAATCCGGCTGGACAGCTTGATATCCCGCAGCGTACCATCGCCCTTGGCCTTCTGTTTTTCGCTCAGTCGTTTCCAGATATCGCCCAGCACAGCCGACTGCTCCTTGGCGGCGTGAATCGCAGGGCCGGCAATGCCGAAGAATTTCATCACCCCATACCCGAACCACCGCACCACCGCCAGCACCAGCGAATCGGCCAGCAGCACCGCCCCCACCAGCCAGGTACAGCACAATACAATCACCGAGCCCAGCAGGGCAAATTTCTGCTGGAGCAATCCCCCGGCAAAATTACCAATAATCCCGCCATTGCCCATCGGGAATTCATCACCGCCAAAAGACAGGACCCCGCCGGGCAGGCGGATGACCTCATAATTATAAACCCACCCCAAAGCCCCCTGATAAAACACCCCATATTCGGCGGTATTGACCGGCCAGAGCAGATACCACGTCGTCGAGGCCGCCGCAACCAGCAGCAGCATCCCGACAATCCGCAGCACCGGCTGAGTGATTTCCCTGCCTGCAAGATGCGTAATGAGCAGCCAGATACAGGCGAACAGCCCCAGCAGAACGCCCGGGCCGATATAATAATGCATATAATAGGCCGCCAGCGCCCCCGCCGGCCCAATCCAGTTCGCTACCGGCTGATTGTGAGGCCAGGCATAGTCGCTCGGAGGATCGGCAATGTCGAAACTGGCCGCACTGCAGAACAATAAGATGCAGCCGCACAGCAGAATGCCCTCGACTGCGATACGATATAAATTGCTGTGTTTCACCGCTTTTCTGTAATCCTGTCTCGGGTCGAAATCGGACAAGCCCGGCCTCGACCGCTTATTGTCTATCTGTTTTCATCCCTTTTCAATAAAAAACAGCCCTGATAACACTGGTAGGGCTGATTGTTATTGTATCGGTCAAAGAGGTCTTTTCTCTGTAAAGTCTGGAAAGATATTTCCGCCCCGGCCCTGATGTTTCCAAATCGCCGCTATTATCGGTGATAAAAGGATTTTTTCTTCACTTGGACCAGGCGCGGGCCGCTGAAGAACATAAACGCCACCAGAATCAGCGCCGCCCCCGACAGACACAGCGCCGTCCGATAACGCGGATAAATCGCCCGCTTCATCCACAGCGGAATCTGCTCATTCGGATCAGTCGGCTGGGATTCTTCGATGATTTCTTTGGCCATGTCGGCAAGCTGGGAGTTATATTCGGATGGATAAGCCGTATCTTCCTGCACCGGCGTCTGGCGAAGCGTAATCTGCTCCAGACGCTGCAGGACATTGGGTTCCCGCTCAATCAGGACAATCTGAGACTTGTATTGGTCGATTAAATCCTTGAGTTTGTCGTTATCCCGCTTGGTCTTTTCGAGCATCTCCCGGCTTTGCAGGTAATCCGTCAGTTCCGGCTTGACCAGAAACGACACCACCATCGCGGTTCCGCCCACCGCGAAAAACGTGCAGAATATCAGATATCGTATCAACAGTCCCAGCCTGCTCATGCCAGACACAACCGCCCTTCTCGACGGACAGCAGTCAATAAAAAAAGCAGAGGTCCCCGCAACAGAGACCTCTGCTGTATAAAATCGACTAAATTAGCCTTTATACTTGAAGATTTCGCCGCCATACACCGCAGCCGAACCCAACTGCTCATGAATCCGCAGCAACTGGTTGTACTTGCAGATACGGTCGGTACGGCAGGGAGCGCCGGTTTTGATCTGGCCAACGCCGGTGGCAACCGCCAGGTCAGCAATGGTGCTGTCTTCGGTTTCGCCGGAACGATGGCTCATGATGGCAGTGTAGCCATTGCGGGAAGCTAGGTTGATCGCCTGCAGGGTTTCGGTCAGGGTGCCGATCTGGTTGACCTTGACCAGAATCGAGTTGGCACAGCCTTTTTCGATACCCATGGCCAGACGCTTGCTGTTGGTGACGAACAGGTCGTCGCCGACGAGCTGGCACTTATCACCGATCTTGTCGGTCAGGGCCTTCCAGCCGGCCCAGTCATCTTCAGCCAGGCCGTCTTCGATGCTGACGATGGGATAATTCTTGACCCACTTGGCCCAATGCTCGACCATATAATCGGAGCTGACCAGGTTCTTCGGGGCGGATTTGAAGAATTTATACTTCTTGTTTTCGAACATTTCAGTGGAAGCGGGGTCCAGGGCAATGCAGATTTCCTTGCCTGCCTTGTAGCCGGCCTTCTTGATGGCTTCCATAATCACATCCAGCGCCTCTTCGTTGCTCTTGAGCGAGGGGGCAAAGCCGCCTTCGTCACCGACGGCGGTGTTGTAGCCTTTGCTCTTGAGCACGCCCTTGAGCGTGTGGAAGACTTCGGCACCCATCTGCAGGGCCATCGGGAAGTCCGGGGCGCCAATGGGCATAATCATGAATTCCTGGAAATCAACGTTATTATCGGCATGTTTGCCGCCGTTGAGGATGTTCATCATCGGCACCGGCAGGACGTTGGCATTGCAGCCGCCGACATAGCGGTACAGGGGCAGGTCCACCGAAATCGCGGCGGCCTTGGCGACAGCCAGCGACACGCCCAGAATGGCGTTGGCGCCCAGCTTGCTCTTGTTGGCTGTGCCGTCGATATCGCACAGATACTTGTCCAGCTCTTCCTGAGCCAGGGCATCCATCCCGATGATTTCCGGGGCGATTTTCTTGTTGACGTTATCGACCGCCTGCATGACGCCTTTGCCCATGTAGCGTTTCTTCTTGGGATCGCGCAGTTCACAGGCCTCATAGGCACCCGTGCTGGCTCCCGACGGAACCGCGAACCGGCCAAAGGAACCATCATCCAGCAGCACATCGACTTCTACCGTCGGATTACCGCGGGAGTCCAATATTTCTCTCGCTTTTACATCCACAATCGTCGTAAACATATCAGTCTTCCTTTCGTCTTGGTTTAGGAATTTAACCTTGGTGATACAAAGCTATATACGGTTCGGTAGAGTACTCCAAATACCCCTCGCCGTCAAGAAAGGATTTCCTGAAAAAAGCCTGATCAACTCAGGTTAGCCCCTTGATTACAAAGAAGATAAGTTTTTTGAATCATTCTTGATTATCAGGACAGGAAATATATAATACGCCCGGAAGCTGAAGGAAAAAGGAAAACTATGAAAATCTTGGATTTGCCGCATTTTGCTCAGTTGAAAGATTGCCCCAAAGTCAAAGTTCTCAGGCATAAGGACAGTCGTTTTGATTTATGGCAATTGTTTCGAAACGGGACATTCGGAAAATATCAAAATGGCCAAAGCCGGGATGTTTTCGGGGAGTCTTATTTTGTTATCAGTTTTATCGCTGAACGGAATAACTATGCAAAATTCATAGGTGTCTGGAAAGTCCTATCCAAAAAATCCAGAAAAGAGGGAGGATTCCGGTATAAAACAAAAGAACTTTCTGGTTTTGATGACCTAAAGGAGAGGCTAATTATTAAATGGGGAGATGGCGCTAAGGCTTGGGCACAATGGCTTCACCAGAAAGGGAATAAAGAAATTTATCAGATGTTACCCCCTGATCGCGTAGAGGATTTCCCTGGTTTTTATGACGTTCGATTACAGTTTGGTATACTTCGACAAATTATCGATCATCCAGAATCAAATCGTGATTGGCATACAATGCTTTCGTCAGTCAGCGGTGTATATCTTATTCTCGACAGCAAATCCGGCTCTCAGTATGTAGGCAGCGCTTACGGCAAGGGAGGAATATGGAGTCGTTGGGCTGGATATATTAAAAATCCTTCCGGTGGTAATAAACTAATTGCTGAACTTTTAAAGAAATATCCGAATCGATATAAAGATTTTTACTTCTCGATTCTGCGAGTACTAGAGCCCGCGTCAACCAAAGAGCAGGTTATTGATCAGGAAATTAAATTGAAAAATAAATTAGGCAGCAGGGCATTTGGTCTTAATGGAAATTAAACAATATAAAAGCCCTACCCCATTAGTCTCAACACACTCGCAGACATTCATACAACAGCTCAAAAGTCCGAGCGGCGTTTTTCGACGGCACGCTTGGCCTGATTGGTCAGCAAACAATCAATAATCCCCCTGCAGGCGGGCGGCGATCTCGGGCGGGAGCTGATATTTCTGGGCCAGTTCCAGTACGACATTCAGGGATTTACAGCTATAAAATTCCGGTTTTCGATGCTTTCCATCTCGATAATCCCCACGCTTTCATCGCAGATTCTTTCGACATACAGGGAATAGATAAAAACAAATCTCCGTCCGTGGACACAACAATAGCTTTTGCATACCTGTCTTTTCGCACCTGTCGTTCTGTTGGAATACTTTCTGAGTTGCTCTGCCAGCCTATTGCAGCGACCTGGAGTGGATGATAGAAAAATATAAGCCGGATGTATGGATTCATGGCCACATCCACCAGAAAACAGACTGCATGATTGAAA
>CAZKAI010000172.1:0-6767 GCA_964550565.1 uncultured Pirellulales bacterium | reverse complement strand
CCTTGTGATATTTGGAAATCACCGGAGCGTTATCATAGACGGCCTCGAATTGCATGTTTTTGGCAAAGAGGTTAAAGGCGATAATACCGGGGATCACAATCACAAACGGGATCAGCAGCTTCATGAATGCGGCAAAGACGATACCTTTTTGCCCCTGTGCAAGCGAGGCAGAGCCGAGGGTTCGCTGCGTGATATACTGATTGAGACCCCAGTAATAAAAATTAGGTATCCACAATCCCAGCAAAAGCGCCGTCCAGGGCAGAACCGGGTCTGTACGGGGCAGAAACATATTCAGGCGGACACGGTTCAAATCCATAAACCGCTCCATCGCTCCCTGGCCCTGATCCATCTGCACGAGAGCCACGGCGCCGGTTTTGACATCGGCGATTTTCCAGGCTTCCGAGACGCTGCCCAGTTTGTCGAACGCGAAGAACATAATCAGGGCACCGCCGACAATCAGGGCGCTTCCCTGAATCAGGTCGGCCCAGGCGCAGGCTTTCAATCCGCCGGTAACGACATAAATCATGGCAATCAAGCCAATAATCAGGGACGCAACCGCCAGACTGATATTCAATCCCCACAACTGGCCGGCAAGACTGCGAATGGTTAATGCACCCGAATAGGTCACGGCTCCCAGAAGCAGCATATAAATAAACATCGTCGCAATAGCCATGATGGTACGTGTTGCCGTATTATAGCGATGTTCGAGGAATTCCGGCATGGTATAGATGCCCGTTTTGAGGAAATACGGGAGAAACGCAAAAGCAACCACAATCAGCGTGATCGCCGCCATCCATTCATAGCTTGCGATGGCCAGGCCCACGTGACTGGCCGCGTTGCCGGACATGCCCACGAACTGCTCGGTGGAAATATTAGCGGCAATCAAAGAAAAACCAATGAGCCACCAGCTTAAGCCGCGTCCAGCCAGAAAATAATCTTCACCGGTGGATTCATGACGGCTCTTGTACATTCCAATGCCAATAACACAAGCCACAAAAACACCAAATACCAGAAAATCGAGAAACATGTCTTTCTCCTTAAAATTTGAACCTGATATCCTCTCTGATATACGAAAAATCCAGCCCGTATTATGCCCATTTTTGTCCAGATATCAAGCAGGAATCCTGCGAGGAAATCATTTTTATAGAAGATAGAAAAACCCCACTTTTGAACGGTTATTCGTCCAAAACAACAATTTGAGCATCGGGTGTGCAGATAATTACTTTATGTGCGATCTTTTCATGCAGGAGCTGCCTGATTTTATCTTCGGGCATAATCATGACAGCCGTAGAGAGAGCGTCGCCGGAGGCCCCATCGGCGGCAAAAACCCAACAGGCCAGTCGGTCGATGACGGGTTTGCCGGTGGAGGGATTAATAATGTGCGATTTGCGAACAATACTGGAGGCACTGAGAGCCTGATTGGCAAGAATGGGCTTTTCGATAATCTGGTCGGGATTCTTTGGGTGGCGAATGACAACTGGCCAGCCAGGCTGGTTGGCCGGCGGATCCATGGCTAAAACGGTGCTTGCTCCGGCATTGAGCATGGCACGGGTGATGCGCCACTCACGGAGAATTTTAGCCATTTTATCCAAAGCAAATCCTTTGCCTATCCCCCCCAAATCCAAATCCGCATATCCGCGAACCACCTTCACGGTAAGATTTTCGGGGTTCAGTTCGAGATTATCCATTCCCAGATGATGGGCGGAGGCATGGGCTTCCGAGGGTGTTTGTTTGTGCTCTTCGGCGACCTTGCCAAGGGTGGGGTCGAATGCCCCGCCGGTGAGCCGGTGCAGCTTTTGGGCAGCCAGAAGGCAGTCCATGGTGTCGGGGCTGACGACGGTTTCCTGGCCGGGCTGGAGGTTATTGATTCTGGATATGTCGCTGTTGGGAATATAGCGGCTCAGCTCGGCTTCGAGGCCGGCCAGTTCGGCAAATGCGGCCCGGGCAGCGGCGGAGGCATTTTTGGCCTCTGAGGAACTGATGTAGATTTCAAATACCGTCGCCATCGCCTGCTCGCTGAAACGGATGGGCTTATCCGGCAGAAGCGACATGTCATGATTCATGGTCGTAGGTTCCTTAACGGTGGATTTGTTTTCACCTGCACGGTGCTGCTGCAGCCATTTATCATAATCTATCTTGCGAATATAGCCCTGCCAGAGGACGCCGGGACGCAACGGCAGCGGGGTATCAAAAACGGGCATGTAGAGCGATTTTTGGCCCGGCGGAGGCCACTCATAAAGGGCACTGAGAATCCTTTCTTCCATTCGCAACGGAGCCAGAATGATTGCCGCCGAGAGCATGGACCGGTCGATTTCGGTCCAGTAGCCGACTTTGTCGGACTGCCTGAGATACCACGGCCAGGGCCAATAATAGCCCGTGTCATCGATGACATAGATGCCGAAATCCGGCTTGTCGCCGATGGCCTGAATCATACTCTGGATGCGGGTGTTCATCTGGAGTATTTCCGGGCCAGTGTGGGCATAGACATAGGGATTGGCGGGGTCAGCGGGGATTTTGAAATTCAACCACGCACTTTGCACTGCCGGATTTATCAGACACATCACGATCAGGAGCCCCCTGAGCCATGCGGAGCTTTGCTGCCACAGCCAGGCTATCATGATGCCTGACGGCAGCGCCATCGCATAGAGGATAATGACTCCATTCCAGGGGGTTTTGTATGGGATGATGGAATAGATGACATAAAGGGCCAGGGTCATACAGGTCGTAAATCGCAGCATTTCCGTCGAGCACGGAAGGCTGACTTTGCGGGCACCAAACAGCATGACGATGGCCAGGGCAGACAAGACGACCAGAATATCTTCATTCCACGGCTGTTTTTCAAAAAATTCCAGCCAGGTAAACAAATCCAGATAATAATACCACGGATAGGTATGAACGGGGGTATGCAGGGCGCGTGCGGTGCTGATGAAAAATGTCGAGTAAGATTCCTTTACCCCCTTGAAGTCATGGCCAAAGCCCGAATAGAGCAAGGCAGATATGCCCACCGCGGCAATCAGCATGGCCAGCTTGCAGAGAATTCTTTTCTTGGTGTTGCGGATGAATTTCCGCTGGTCGGTGATGTGCGAGAAGACAATCGCGATGGCCGCGGCGGCATAGACGAGGACGCAGGTTTCTTTGGTGGCATGCATCAATCCTGCAAAAAGACCCGTCAGAATGGCCCAGCGTAATTTTTCCTCTGCAAAATACCGCCACAGACAGGCGATAAAGGCGCCGGCAAACAGGGCAAAGAGCATTTCATGAATGTAATAGCGGCTGTAATAAACCAGACCCGGAGAAAATGCCAGCAATACCGCACTGAAAAAAATAGCTCGCCGGCTCAGGTAGCCCCAGAAAAGAAACGGCATGCCGCAAAGCAGGATTCCCAGCGCGGCCGTGGCATAACGCAAAGAGACTTCGTCGAGCGTTTTGATGTCGCGGCAGCCGAATACAACCGCAAAAGGATAGGTCCAGTAATGCAGCGTCGGGCCGTGGAATTCGCCGGGGTCATAGTCGTAATACCCGCGCTGGAGAAAATCGGCGAACCGGAATGCGTTGACGGTTTCATCCGGGTGCATGGGACGCTGGTCCAGTGCCCAAAAATGCAACACCACAGCTGCGGCAAACACCAGCAGCGCCAAGCATATCCAGCCTGTCTTTGCGTTGAACTTCATTGCTTTGTGCCGTATACTTCGATTTCAATGTAGTGATTCAGATCATTGGCATTGTTGCCTGCACTCCAGCAGCGGACATAACGGCCTTTGATGCCTTTGGCATTAACCAGCAGGCCATTGCGGTCATCGACATAATTTTTGTCCTGGCCGACGCCGAGGCCGGAACTGTTGTCGATGTCGTTATTAAACAGAGTCGTTACCCCGGTTATGAATTCCGGGTCATCGGCGACCTGAACTGCGACATCAAAATAAATGCGGGCCTGTTTATGGTAATGCCAGATGACCACGGCGTAAATGGCATGGGATTCGCTCAAGTCAACCTGCGCCCACTGGCTGAAAGGCCCCAATTCCACATAACTGCCTTCGGTGGCTTCCTTATCGCCATCGGTGATCATTTTCAATTGACCCGAAAATGGATCCGATTCAGAACTGGTCACTGGCTTGTTCAGGGCAACATTGACAACCCCTTTGGGAGCCATAAACGGCGGCTGAATCCAGCCTTTGGGTTTTATATCCAGATTCACAACGCCCAGCAGGTTTTCATCGGTCCCCACAAATTGGGGCCTGGGTAGAATCAGGGGAATTGCAACAAGCTCCTCGGAACCGGCTGATGGGATGATTGGGTCCGGCGGATTGGAAACGAGATTGTCGCCGGCGGACGTCTGCGTAGTTTGAGATTGGTCGTTGATGACAGGATTTGCGACATCCGCAACGGGAGGTTGTTTCTTGCACGATACAGCGGTCACCATCACGAACAACAAAAGCAAAGCAAGCATGTGTCTCATTTCTTCTTCTCCTGATTGGTGAGTTGCTACGATTTCTCATTGCTTCGTATTCGGTTTACGGGATTACCATAATCCTATCGGAGTAGAGGTTATTCCTCTGCCGCAAGCAACAAATACCTGACCGTATCAAACAAAACCAGCCTGTTTTAATCGGTTATTGCAACAGACTGTCCGCCCTGCCAACAGCGAAATGGGGCGCCGCATGGACGCCCCACAACACACTTCAATGACCTTAACAGTGCCGAAAGGCTGGTGGAGCTTTCGGACTCTGGTTCTTTTACTTTTTCCCGAACACTTCGACTTCGATGTAGTGGTTCAGGTCGCTGGAATTATTGCCGCCGCTGTAGCAGCGGACATAGCGGCCTTTGATGCCTTTGGCATCCACTACCAGACCGTTGCGATCGTCAACATAGTTTTTGTCCTGGCCGACGCCGAGGCCGGAGCTGTTGTCGGTATCACTGTTGAACAGGGTTGTGACGCCGGTCACAAATTCCGGGTCATCGGAAACCTGAACAATGACATCGAAATAGACGCGGGCCTGTTTGTGGAAGTGCCAAACGGCTACGGCATAAATTTCATGAGCTTCGCCTAAATCGACCTGAACCCACTGGCTGAAAGGCCCTAATTCCACGACGCTGCCGTCAGTAGCTTCCTTGTCGCCATCAGTGACCATTTTGAGCTCACCCATAATTGGTTCCGGCTCGGAACTGGTCACTGGTTTGTTGAGGGCAATATTGACCACACCTTTGGGAGCCATAAATGGGGGCTGTACCCAGCCATCCGGCTTTTTGTCGAGATTTTCGATACCCATCAGGTTTTCGGGGGTTCCGACAAACTGGGGCTTGGGCAGTACCAGCGGAATCGCAACCAGGTCACCGGAGGCTGCGGCCGGAGGCGTCTGTTGAGGCTGAGCCGCTTCCGGTTTGTCTGCTTCCGGGGCCGGGGTGGTCTGCTGCTGGTTGACTTCCGGGCCTGGAGCAGCGGGTTGTGCAGGGGGTTGTTTTTTGCAGGATACGGCTGCAAGTAAAAGTGCCAAAAGGGCTAAACCAAACAATTTTCTCATTATTTTTTCTCCTGATTAGTGATAGTTGAAGATATTATTGTATCATTTCAGAACATTTTGACAAGGAAAACTTATATTGCCCATTTTGCCCGCGGGCTGCGAGATAAAAGCCTATTGGCATCCGGATCATCCACAAACTGTTCCACGACGGGATCCCATCGCAAAGGTCGTCCCAACTGCATGGCAATTGTGCCCAGATGGCAGACCGTAGAACTGCGGTGACCGATTTCCACATCGGTTATCGCTCGACGTCTTGTTCGGATGCACTCAAGGAAATTGGCCTTATGATTGATGCTGCGATACAGCCGGGCTTCTGTGGGGAGGATTGTGGTCCCTTTCAGAGACTCCGGCCATGTTTTTAATTCTTCGCGGCTGACATAGATTTTGCCGTTGTCGCCTTCAAATAAGACCGATGAGCCGCCGGTCCTGCAAATCATGGTGATATCATCGGGGTAGGTATATTCAATCATGACATTATCGGCGGTATCAAACAGGCCGTCGTTGGGGAATTGGCCCTTGCCGGCAATTCGGATGGGGCCTGAATTATCCATACCCAATCCCCACTGAGCAATATCCAGATGATGGGCCCCCCAGTTGGTCATCTGGCCGCCGGAGTAGTCGCTGAGGAAGCGGAAATTGTAGTGGCAGCGTTCGGCCACATAAGGTTCCCACTGGGCCGGCCCGAGCCACATGTCGTAATCAAAGTGGGCGGGGACAGCTTCTTCCTTCCACGTCAGCGGATTGGGGCGGTTATTAGCGGGGATATCGACAAATACTCTTCGTATTTTACCGATTCGTCCGTTACGTACCAGTTCACAGGCAAACCTGAAGTTGACGTCGGAACGCTGGTGCGAGCCGACCTGAAAGACGCGGTCGTATTGGCGGACTGCATTGCATAAGTCCCGACCTTCGGCTATCGTCAGGGTCAGCGGTTTCTCGCAATAGACATCTTTGCCCGCCCGGACAGCCGCAAGTGAAATCGGGACATGCCAGTGATCCGGGGTAGAGACCACGATCGCATCGATATCCGTCCGGGCCAGCAGGTCACGAAAATCGTGATAGCCGGCCGAGTCCGGCAGGCGGGCTTCCTTAAGGGCCTGCTTGAGATGCTGCGAATCCACATCGCATACCGCGACGATCTGGCAGCCCGTCGTATTAAAAAAGCCCTTGAGATTGGCAATGCCCATGCCGCCGGTGCCGATACATCCGAGGGTGATGCGGTTGGACGGAGCGTCCTGTCCGCGCACT
>CAZKAI010000171.1:2636-6938 GCA_964550565.1 uncultured Pirellulales bacterium | reverse complement strand
TGAAAAAAATTCAGATTCTGGGCACCGGCTGCCCCAAATGCAAGCAGCTTGCCGAACTGGCGGAGGCCGCGGCCAAAGAACTCGGGCTGACATACGAACTGGAAAAAGTCACACAGATTAACGACATTATGAAATTCGGCGTGATGATAACCCCGGCCCTGGTCGTCGATGGCCAGGTCAAATCCGTGGGCAAAGTACCGTCCCTGTCGGACATCAAAGCAATGATCCAATAGCAATTGTCGTGATCGTTTGCCGCACATCATTGAGATGCAAATAAATCAAAAATCTTGAATCAAAAATCGTCAATCAGAAAGGCAAGGTGTTGTATGGCAGAGCAGAATAGTCAGGTATGTACCGGCGGTCCTAAACTGATTTTCGCCTGTTCCGGCGCGGCGGATGTGGGCGCGGTTGCCGACCAGGCAGCACGAAAACTAACCCGCGATGGGGCCGGCAAGATGTTTTGTCTGGCCGGCATCGGCGGGCGAATCGACGGCATCATGAAAACAACACAGGCCGCATCATCGATTCTGGCCATCGACGGATGCCCGCTCAATTGCGTCAAAGCCAGCCTCGAAAAGGCCGGATTTGCCCATTTCAAGCACCTCCAGCTTGCCGATCTCGGTCTGGAAAAAGGTAAAAGTCCGGCAACAGAAGAAAATATCAGCAAGGCCTGCACTGCGGCCATGCCGCTGCTGTAAAAAGTGATTTTGCAATTAAAATTGTCTCGGAATCATTTTGAATAAAGGAATAACCATGAATCCGTATGCCAAGATGGGAATTATTGTTGTGTTGATGGTGGCTGTGGGGGCCGTTGTGGTCCTCAAACACGGCGGAGCACCCTGTTGTTCTCCGTCCACGGCATCGCAGCCGGAAATGGCTCCTCCTTCCGCCGCTTCCGCAGCCGAAGGAACCGCCCGCCAGTATGAGCCTTCGACCCTGCCGCGGCTGGTCGATCTGGGCGCTGACAAATGCATCCCCTGCAAGATGATGGCCCCGATCCTTGAACAGCTCAAAACAGAGTATCAGGGCAAGCTGGAGGTCGTGTTTCTCGATGTCTGGAAAAATCCCGATGTGGACAAGCCTTATAACATCAAGATTATTCCCACGCAGATATTCATTGCCCCAACCGGCGCAGAACTGTTCCGCCACGAAGGATTTTTCTCCAAAGAGGATATTTTGGCCAAGTGGAAAGAACTCGGCTTCGATTTCGCCGGCCCCGTGGCACCCCAGTTTTCGCGTCTGGAGCCGGCCTCGCCGGACACCCGCCCCAAAGACCAGATTTGCTATATGTGTGAAAAGGATATCGCTGCCAAAACGCTGGTCATGGTCAAGACCGACAAAGGCGATGTCCGGCTGTGCGGCCCGCATTGCTATTTCATCATGTATTCCTGCCTGACCGAAGACAAGACTGATTTCGAAAAGAAAGTCACCGTCGCTGATTTTACATCCGGCCGGATGCTGCCGCTGTCGGACGCGGTCTACCTGCAGGGCGTTGATGCCGCAGGTCGTCCGATCCTTCAGGCCTATGCCGATACCGCCGCCGCCAAACAGGCCCAGCAGGCCGCCGGCGGAAACATCCTGACTTTGGCCGCACTCCAGACCAACGAATTATCCCACCGCTGCGGCTTCTGTGACCGGGCCTGCTATCCGCAGGATGCCGCCGAAGTCCGCCTCGAGGGCGTTCAGACCTGGGGATGCTGTTCGCATTGTGCCCTCGGTGTCGCGGCCCGCACCGGCAAGGATATCGAAGTCCACGAAAAAGACCGTCTCACCGGCGAGCCGATTGTCGTCAAGACCCTCAACGGCAGCATTGCCTCACTGGAACCGTCAACCGCCGTGGCGTGGTTCGGCCAGCGCAAGAAACCGGACGGCACCTGGACCTCGGCCGGCTGTTTCCATCAGGGATTTTTCGTCAATGCCGACAATCTCAAAAAATGGGTCGAAAAAAATCCGCACGAGACCGGTAAGCTGATTACCATCCATCAGGCCCTGGCCGACAAAATGAAACTGTCGCCCGAACAAATCCAGAAGGCCTGTAAAATCGGCGAATGCGCCCCGAAATAATGGCTTTGGAGATTTCATGCAGGAACTGTTTATACAAATCAGTCAGGCTTTGGAGGGGGCTTGGTTTATCGCGCTGCCGGCATCGTTTATCTGGGGTATCCTCAGCGTCATCCTCAGTCCCTGCCATCTGGCCAGCATCCCGCTGATTGTCGGATTTATCAACGGCCAGGGACGGATATCCACCCGGCGGGCCTTCTGGATTTCGACGCTGTTTGCCTTCGGCATCTTAATCACCATCGGCGCTATTGGTGCCATCACTCACGCCGCCGGACGCATGATGGGCGATATCGGCGGCTGGGGCAATTACCTCGTCGCGGCGATTTTCTTTCTGGTCGGCCTGCACCTGCTGGGTGTTATTCCCGCCCCCTGGTCCGGCCCCGGCCAGGTCGGCATGCAGCGCAAGGGCCTTCTGGCCGCACTGATACTCGGGCTGGTCTTTGGCATCGCGCTGGGGCCCTGCACTTTCGCCTACATGGCCCCGATTCTGGCCATCACTTTCAAGCTGGCCGCCGGCTCGGTCTCCTCCTATGGCATCCTGCTGATGGCCGTCTATGGCATCGGACACTGTTCGGTCATCGTCCTGGCCGGTACCTATACCGAACTGGTCCAGCGCTATATGAACTGGAACGAACAGTCCAGAGGCTCAGTCGTCCTCAAGAAAATCTGCGGCGTGCTGGTCCTGCTGGGCGGATTGTACATGATTTATACGGCGTCCTGATACGCTATCGAAATCTATATCAATAAGGAGAGATTTTATGGACAGAAGAAACTTTGTATCGCAGGGAATCACTGCGGTTGCAGGCCTTTCGCTGGGAGCGATGGCTGCCGAAAGTGAACCGGAATCCAAAATCATCATCATTGGCGTAAGCTGCAGCCCCCGCAAGGGCAAAACCACCGCTGCGTCGGTCAAGATTGCCCTCGAAGCCGCTCAGGCCGTCAGCCCTCGCATTGAAACAGAACTGATCGATCTGGGGATGCTTGCTTTTTCAGGCTGGAAAGATCCGGCGCCCGCAGAAGATGATTTTGATCGGGTAATCCTGCCGAAATTGAAGAATCCTGCTTTGGCGGGAGTCATTATTGGCTCGCCGGTCTATTTCCGAAATGCCAGTTCACTGTGTTTTGCGTTTTTGGAACGGTTGTCCGCTCTCAGGACTCCCACGCTGCAATGGGCCGACAAAGTGGCGGGGGTTCTGACCGTCGGAGCCTATCGCAACGGCGGACAGGAACTGGTTATTGAGCAGATTCAGGCGGCCATGCTCTGCCATGAGATGTTTCTGGTTGGCGGCAAACCCGGTGCGCATCAGGGGGCGACGCTGTGGAATAACGCCAAAGATGACATCACTAAAGATGAATTTGGTATAGAATCTGCCCGCAAACTGGGAACACGAGTTGCACAGGCCGCGTTGAAAATCGCAGGCCGCTGACACAGGGTGTCTGCTGTTCTGCTCCGGACGGCTTCAAAATACTTGACACGCTCCGCAGCTTCTGTCAAAATAGCAGCAGGAAACGGAATGAGCTTAACTGCAGGAGCGTGTAATGTCGCATTCGATATTGGATTGCAAAAAAGTTCTCGATACCATCGTTCGTTTACAGATGCGTATTGAAGATCGTTTTCCGGGCAGCGGCCTGGGCCGGGTCTGCGGGGAACTGATCGAAATTGCCCGGCAGACCGACCAGACCATACGGCTCATCCAGCAGCCCAGCTACAAGTACCGCATCCTTGTTTTTGCGGTGGTGTTAATATTGGTTGTGATAGCCGGCCTCGGATGGACTCAGCGCAAAGTCAGCCAGGACGACACCGTTCTGGTCAATATGGTTCAGGTCCTCGAAGGCACAATCAATATCCTGTTTCTCATTGGCGGCGCCATCCTGTTTCTGGTGTCGATTGAAAACCGGCTCAAGCGGCAAAAGGTCATTCAGGCCGTCAACATTCTGCGATGCCTGGCCCATGTCGTCGATTCGCACCAGTTGACCAAGGATCCCTGTTTTACAGACACTTCGGTTCTTCGCACAGCCCATTCCCCCGAACGGACTCTGAATAGTTTTCAGGTCTGCCGCTATCTGGATTACTGCTCGGAAATGCTCTCGCTGGTCAGCAAGGTCGCCTTTCTCTATGTGCAGGATTACCATGACCCCGTCGCCACCGAGGCCGTCAACGACCTCGAAGACCTCACCAACGGCCTGAGCACCAAAATCTGGCAGAAAATCATCACCGTTAAAAGCATCCCCGGCCTGCAG
>CAZKAI010000171.1:0-2536 GCA_964550565.1 uncultured Pirellulales bacterium | reverse complement strand
ATCACAATATCAAACTCCTGCTCGAACTTCCGACCGGCCGACCGGATGCGTCCCGCTTCCGAAAAGCCGTTTTGCTGATGAAACCGGAGACTGGCTTCATTTTGTGAGGAAACGCTGGCAACCAGATTATCAATTCCCATCTTGCGAGCCTCCTCGGTCATCTTTTCGAGCAGCATTCCGCCCAGCCCCTGTCGCGTACAGTCCGGCGTGATGAAATACGACAGCTCCGCCGTTCGTTTGACCGCATCCCCCGGATGAAAAGGCTTAAGCAGCCCGAATCCCACCGCCTGTCCGTCCTCATCCTCCACCGCCAGCACCGGATACCCCCGGCACGCCTGCAGCAGGGCATCAAAACACCCATGCGGCAGACACGTCGTAAAAAAGGCCGAAAAACTGTTTTGGATGTAATAGTTGAAAATATCCATCACCGATATTTTATGCTTTGGCTCCAAAGCTCGTAATTGATAGTTCATGCCATATCCTTTCTCAAAGTGGTAGCCGGGGCAGGGTAGGCTGTGCCATCGCGGTACTATTCAACATATCCCGACATGCTCCAGCCTCTCAATGGATTCTAAAATGAGTGCAAAAATGATGGCACAACAGCTCCCTCGTTTCTGGACAGAGAAGTCCTGCCAGATTCATCCCGCTCCGTATAAACTTGTTATATCACGTTGACTTAAAACGACTTATCGTATTGTGGAGCCGCCCGAAAATCGGACGGCAGCAATCCTGTTTAACAGGCCATTGCGTGCAGCCGATGGTCGCGGATTTCCTGGGCAACCTTAAATCCGGCGTCCAGGGTCTTTGAAAAATCAGGATCGAGGGCGTCCGTAATATGGTGTACCGCAAGGAAACTCTCGGCCAGCGTGGTGGCATTCACAAAGCCATCCCGACGCACTTTTTGATGCATCCATTGAATAATCTGTTCTTCTGTCATAGTTAGGTTCTCCAGCCAGGCACTCCGCCGGGACGTAACGCTATCCCGGATAGAACGGTGTTAAATTTTGACCTGAAGCGGAATATAGCCTGGAATTTTATGAACTTTAACATTATATCGGCATTCGGGGCGAAAATATACACTTTTTTGATAAAATAGGGCAACTCCGGGACAAAACTGCTCTATCAGGATTAAAAATGCGGTTTTTTTTAATTTTGTCCGATAAAAATTGAAGAAATCATAAAGTTTTGGTCGATGACTCCGATAATATACTGTAAATAGTATCAGTATTGATAATAAGGAATGTGAACCGAATCGCCTGACAGGATGGCCGGGATAAATAAATTTATAAAAAACCGGCGCGACGGCAAATTCGGGAAAAAAAGTTTCAAGGATGAAACCGGGGGGTCGCAAGGAAGTGCCTATGAGAGCTATAGCTGTCATTAACCAAAAAGGCGGAGTTGGCAAGACAACGATTTCGATAAATCTGGCCAGTGCCATGGCCAATCGTGGTTATCGGACATTGCTGGTGGATATGGATCCCCAGTCGCATTGTGCCGTCGGGCTGGCGGTGCCGGAAGAACAGATCGAACACAGCATGTTCGATGTTATGATCGGCCAGGCCCGCGGTGAGCCGCTGCGCATTACCGAAATTCTCTGGAAAATTTCCGAGCGGTTTGAACTGGCCCCGTCCACCATCGACCTGGCGACCTTTGAAACGCAGACCACCGGCCAGCCGGACCGGGAAAACGCCCTCCGCAATATCCTGGCCCAGATTCGCAACGAATTCGACTATGTCATTATCGACTGCCCGCCGTCAGTGGGGCTGTTGACTTTCAATGCCCTCCGCGCCGCGACCGATGTCGTCGTCCCCGTGGAAATGGGCTATTTCTCCCTGCACGGCCTCAGTAAGCAGTTGGATACGCTCAATGCCCTGTCCCAGCAGTGCCCCGAACGGGTCAATGTGATGGTCCTGGCCAGCATGTACGATATCCGCACCAAGATGGCCCGTGAAATCCTGGCCGAACTCCGCAAGCACTTCAGCAGCCGGATGTTCAAGACCGTCATCAACTTCAACACCAAGCTCAAGGAAGCCGCCAGCCTCGGCCAGCCGATCAGCGAATACGACCCGGCCAGCAAGGGCTTCAAGGACTTCCTGGCCCTGGCCGATGAACTGGTCGGTTCCGATACCCAGACCCACAAGGCCGAACTGGTCAACACCCTCCAGACCCGCCTCAAATCCATCAGCGCCAGCGCCGATGAACTGCTGGCCTCGATTAAAGAGCCCAAGATGTCCATTGAGCCCGAACAGCCCAGGACCACACTCGAACAGAAGCTGGCCGATTTCTACGGCGCCCGCCAGGTCAACGGCTCGGTGGTTTTCTCGGCCCTGTATCCCCGGGCCCAGACCGTGCATATTGCCGGCGACTTCAACGGCTGGAAACCCGAACAGACCCCGCTGGAAAAAGTCGGCGACAACGGCAACTGGCAGATCAAAATGCCGCTGGACAAGGGTACCTATCGCTATCGCCTGGTCGTCGACGGCCAGTGGCAGCAGGACCCCTACAACGAAATGACCGAAATGAACCCCTTCGGCGA
>CAZKAI010000170.1:4841-7028 GCA_964550565.1 uncultured Pirellulales bacterium | reverse complement strand
AAAACGTTCTCTGGCCGGATCCCTCCTCGTTCAAACCATTTCCTATATACCGATTCTGTTTTTTTATTACAACAGTCCCGGCCTCTACCGCCAGACTTCCCTGGACTCCACAATGTCCTTTGCAAAAAACACAAATGCATGGGTGTATTTTATTTCTGAAAACGACGGATTCATCTACCGATGCAGAACCAATGGCACGTCTCAGGAAAGAGTCTTTGAACAACAGAAGCTCGACCATCAGGCCCTTTTCATCTGGCCTGACAAGGAGTCTAAAACTCTGGAATTATGGTATGCCAACGAAGAATTAATACACGACTTGCCCTGGGATGGTTCTCTTCCAACATGGTACCAGCTCCCCTATCGTTTCACAATAACTGAGCCATTTCAGTCATTGCTTCAGCACCAGGCCGCCGGCATAGAACACAAATACAGCAATTCCGTCGAAGACTTTCGCAAAGATTACGGCGATATCGCCGACTATCGCCCCCCGGAACAGCGAGAATGGATTGTTTCCATATCCAAATTTTTCTTCCTTGGAGAAGGCCTGTTGGCAAAAAATTCAGAAGGGACACTCATTGATCTTTCTCTGAGAACCCCCTATTTAACAATGGGATGCTCCCAGGCAACCCTTCTGCCGCATAATCAGGTTGTCTTTCAACTCGGCATGGACCAAATCGTCCTGTTCGACCTTGATTCCTGTAAAATAGGCCTCATCGCCCGCGGCCGCTCCCCCGTCGTCGTCTTCGAAAATCCATCCGCGAATCCCAACCAATAACAATCTCGCCCCGCGTGTAGGGGCAGGCCCCCATGCCTGCCCATCGTCACCCCATGCCCACCCTTTTTGCCATATTTCCGAATCCTGTATACTTGCATACTTGTATACCTGTATACCTTATTTGTATTCCCGATTCCGCCTCCAACTTTGTCATTCCCGCGCAGAGCCTGCCCCCGCGAAAGCGTGGGGCGGGAATCCATTCATTTTACATTTTTCCCTTTTTGATTTTAGAATTTGTTTAGAATTTAGAATTTATGTTTTAGAATTTTCTTCCTGTATTCCTGCCCTTTTTTATTTTTGAAAACAGTGAAATCGCCCACAGCCTGACTCCGTCAGACAGCCACCCCCTCACTTCAACTTAACGTTGTTGAAGAGTGGCATGGTCAAGCTCTGCTTGGCCATGGTGCATCACCCCGTGCCACACATTGTCATCCCCGCGAAAAACCTGTCCTCGCGCAGACGGAGACGGGAATCCAGTTTTTCTAAGAACAACGAACTATGAACTACGAACTTTTTTAATTCGTTTCGCATTTCGTGCTTCGAATTTCGAATTTTCCCTTCCTGTATCCTTACATCCTTGTATTCTTACATTCTTATTTTCACGGCCCCACCTTCACCATCGCCCTGCCATACACCAGAGTCCCGTCGGCCAGCTCACCCGACACCGTCACTTCCACCGGACCATCCCCAACCGCATTCATAAACGTCTGCTTGTCAAACCAGCCGATAATAAGCACCTCCCCGCCGGATACCACCCGCCGTTCAAATGCCGACTCCACATCTCCCGGACTCAGCCGCAGCCGGGTATTCAGCCCATTCACACCCGCCGGCAGCTTGAGCATCGCCGTCACATACCGCGATGCATCACTCCGCCGAATCGCCGTCGGCACCATCGTCAGCACCCCGGTTTTTTTCTGAGCCACACGAATCACCGCCTCATCCGGCTGCGACACCATAATCCCATCCGATATCGCCAGTCCCGCCGTATAAACCCCAATCGGCAGCCGCACGACCGCCTTGGGCTGTCCGTCAATCATCGTCAGCCCCGCCACCTGCCAGATATACACGGCAATATCTTCCCCGGTGGACCCGCCGCCATCCAAAACAACCTCGGCCGTACCGTCGGCATCCGCGTACACCGTCTGGTCCGGCCCCGCATCGACTGTGGTCTCCACGACGCCAACCGACCGCAGCACTTCCATCACCCCCGCATCCGTCAGTGCCCCCCGATAAATCCGCACATCGTCCAGCAGGCCGCCGAAAGGCTGCTGCTGTGAGACCAGCAAACCGATCCCCACATCATGCCCGTCCCCCGTATCAATCGGACAGGCCTGAACACCGCCGATCGTATCCCGCACCCCATCCACATACAGTCGAATCTCCGACACATCCGGCGTCCCGTCGCTGTCCAG
>CAZKAI010000170.1:0-4741 GCA_964550565.1 uncultured Pirellulales bacterium | reverse complement strand
CTCCAGCGTACCCCAGGTTAAAATCTGTCCGCTCGTTTTGGTCGTCTTGACCCATGCCGTACAGGTCCGCGATATCTTTCCAGGCACGCCTCTATACCCCGGCACCGTCACATAATCATCCACGCCATCCAGAAACAGCGCATTGCCGATCCTGCCCAGTGTCCACGAACTTCCGCTGCCGCCGATGACCTGCCCATCATGTCCGCCGACACTGTCCGCCGCCCTGGTCCCCGATTGCTCATCCATCGTCCAGTGTGCCTCAAGATTCATCATAACCGGGCCCCTGGCCTGAAGCATAATCGCAGTATCGTGTAAAGCATACTCATAAATCCGCACCTCATCCAGCAGGCCGGAATAATACGCCGGCTGCGGCGCAAATAACCCAATCGCAGCATCCTGCTCTGTGCCGGTGTTAACAGGACAGGCTCTGACACTGCTGATCATCTCCAGATTACCATCCACAAAAAGACAAACCTCCGACACATCCGGCGTCCCGTCGCTGTCTAAAACCGCCGCGATATGATGCCATTGTCCATCGGCAATCAAGCTGGTCCCGATGATAAAGCCATCCTGAACTTCCACGCGCAGCTTCCCGTCATCACTGACTCGCACAACCCATTTTTCTCCCGGCGCAACCGTCCCCCAGCCCAGGATTTGCTTATTCCTCTGGCTGGTCTTAATCCACGCCGTACACGTCCGCGAGGCACCTCCGCGGATGCCTTTATACCCCGGTACCGTCACGTAATCATCCACCCCGTCCAGCACCAGCGCAGTGCCCCTGACGCCTTCATCGCCAATCATCCCGTCACTGTTCTGCAGATATCCCGTATGCCCGCCGATAGGGTCGGCAATCTCCACCCCCGACGCCTCATCCATCGCCCAGTAGGCTGCCGGCTCATCAATCACTCCGGGCGCAACCTGGTTTGCCACCACGACACTGCTGACCGCGTAATCATAAATCCGCACATCGTCCAGCATCCCGCCGAAAGGCTGCTGCTGTGAGACCAGCAAACCGATCCCCACATCATGCCCGTCCCCCGTATCAATCGGACAGGCCTGAACACCGCCGATCGTATCCCGCACCCCATCCACATACAGTCGAATCTCCGACACATCCGGCGTCCCGTCGCTGTCCAGGACCACCGCCACATGATGCCACTGACCGTCATTCACTGCTTTTGTCCCATAGACCCAGCCATTCTCAACCTCGGCCCGGATCGCTCCGCTCGAATAAATCCGAATCACCCATTTGCGGCCCGTTTCCAGCGTGCCCCAACTCATAATCTGCCCGCTGGTCCGCGTTGTCTTGACCCACGCCATGCACGTCCGCGACCGCGTCCCGGTGACCCCCTTGAATCCCGGAATCGTCACATAATCATTTTCTCCGTCCAGCAAAAGCGCCCCCCCGACAATACCGTCGACCCACGCCTCGCTGCCGGCGTTATTGGTCAGCTTGCCCGGGTGCCGCCCCAGGCTGTCGGATACATTTGTCCCCGCAGTCTCGTCCAGTGCCCAGTGCGCCACAGGCTCGTCCCGCATCGGATCCGTCGGTTCGGTCGTCATGTATTTATCGATGGAACTGTGCAGCGCCGAGACCGCCAGGTCATCCAGGGCAATATCGTACACCCGCACATCATCCAGCAGCCCGCCGAAAGGCTGCTGCTGTGAGACAAGCAAACCAATCCCCACATCATGACTGTCCCCCGTATCAATCGGGCAGGGCTGCACGCCGCCAATCATATCCCGCACCCCATCCACATACAATCGGACCTCCGATATATCCGGCGTCCCGTCACTGTCCAGAACCACCGCCACATGATGCCACTGGCCGTCATTGACCGGTTTTGTGCCATAAATCCAGCCATTATCAACTTCGGCCCGGATCGCCCCGCTGGAAAAAATCCGAACCACCCATTTGTGACCCGTCCCCAGCGTACCCCAGGTCACAACCTGCCCGCTCGTTTTGGTGGTCTTAACCCACGCCGTACACGTCCGCGATGATTTTCCCGTAACGCCCTTATACCCCGGCACCGTCACATAATCATCCACGCCATCCAGAAACAGCGCATTACCATTCCGCCCCGACATCCGCACCTCATCGGTGGCATTCTCCAGCGTCCCGTCATGCCCGCCCACACAATCCCGCACCTCAAACCCCGAAGGCTCATCCATCATCCAGTACGCCGCAGGCAGCGCAGGCACCGGCCAGATCAGACGCCATAGTTCCGCTTCCTCCAATGCCACATCATAAATCCGAACCTCATCCAGAAGCCCGGTATAAAATGGCAGATTGTACCCCCCACCAACCATTAAATACTGCACTCTTACGGCTGTATTAATCAACGTATCAGGATTTGTAACAATCGGCATCGATTCCAGAATACCATCCACATACAGACGAATTTCAGAGACTTTGGGAGCCTCGGAAATCGGCAGCACCGCCGCCACATGGTGCCACTTACCGTCATTGACAAACGTTTGCCCCTGCATGAGTCCGCCGTAAACATCCACTTCAAGTTTGCCGGACACCCCAATACGAAAATGCCATTGTTCTCCCTCTCTGCCGAACTCTCCCCAGGCAACAAGGGTTCCTGAGTCGCTATCGGTCGTCTTAATCCACGCCGTACACGTCCGCGAATTACCATATAAAACAGGATAAGTTAAATAGGAAGTACCGCGAACAAAGCTTTTGCCATCTAAATTCAGCGAATTGCCCCACCGTCCTGTCACCCACGGCTGCCATAAATTTTCTGTTAATACTCCATGATATGGGGGCACGCCTGCCGGGGTCACGCCGCTGTTGCTGACCATCATTCCGCTGGTCTCATCCATCTTATAATAAACAACCGGCCCAGCGTTTCGCTGCCCAAGAAGAATCTGCTTGCCCCCCGTCGTCATCGCCAGCCCATACGCCCCAAACCGCACCATATCCCGCGGCGTCCCCAATACCAGATTCAGGGCCCCTGTCAGGTTTAAATTATAGGTGTTTTCAAATAAAAACGCTCCATCTGTGCCGCCAAACAGCGAATATTCTCCCAGGCCCGTCGTTGAAGCCGTATAAACTCCATTCAAACTCCGATCCAATTCCAGCGGTGTCCCGGATAATTGTTTTGGCACATAACTTTTTCTCGCTGACAAATCATAAACATAACCCATAGTACCATCCACAGGCACCCCTAGTACCATCCCACCGCTTTGCTTGAGGTCTTTCATGGGCATTTGCCCCCACCCCGTCTCAATCGTCTCAATCAGGCTCGCCCCCGACCCATCCACCGCAATCCGCCGCAGCCCGCCCGCCTGGTCATACAAACACAGCACCGACGGCTCCGGCGTCAGTACCATCTGCGCCCCGACCGAAAACTGCGTCGTGGCCATCGGCACCATCGCCTCCGTGGGCCGCATGACGTTATCATCATAAATCCGAACCTTCCACGTCCACTTCATCCCGCTGGACGTATTATAAACCGCATGCGCCATCGCCACCGCCCGCGGCTGCCCCGGCAGCGTCACAATATCATAAGCAACCCCGTTGGAGGTCTGATCATCCCGCCCCGGCAGCTCAATCCGTAAATCCACATCCCGTGTCGCCAAATCAATCCGCGTAATCCGATGCCCATCATGCGTCACGATGTATAAATACTGCCCATCATCCGACAGCGCCATGTTGTATTTCGTTGAAAAATCGACATTGACCTCCCCGAACCCGAAGGTGCGTTCCACCACTCCCAGATAGGGGTCAATCACCGCAACGTACCGCGTCGGCGCCTGCTCCGGCCGTATGACCACCGCATACAGCCGATCAGCCCGCGCATCATACACAATCCCGCGCGCATCGAGTCCCGTCATGATCGTGTATTTCATCGAAGGAGAAATGATTTGCCCCGCCCATACCCCCACACTGCACAATAACAACCATACCACCCATACCCACACACTTTGGCCCTGCGTTTTCATAATCCAACCCTTTCATTATAAAAAAGTCATTCTCTGCCTTTCCCGGCAGACATAAAAAAATTAGAGCAATTATGACTGTTTTACCTGGCCGGGGGACAGAAAATCTCCAAATCCCTGTGTATAGGTCAATACAATTATATGACTTTCACCCTCCGTAAGTCAAAATTATTTATGCAAATCCACCAAAATCCCCTTCAATACCCGACCCCCCGCAACCACAACCCTCGCATTCAATCGTATTTACACTGTAGGGGCAGGCCCCCGTGCCTGCCCTTTCTTTCACCCTGTTCTTTATGGTGCAATCACTCTCTCGCTGTCCCAACTTGTCATTTCCGCGGAGGCGGGAATCCAGCTTCTGCTGAAAACGAGCAGCTTATTCATTTCACAATTCTCTATTCTAAATTCTCAATTCGCTTTAGCATTAGCGGGAATCCATTTTCTACGAACTCCGAACTATGAACTCCGAACTTTTTATGTACTTCCCCCCATCCCGACCCCAAAAGCCAGCCTGACTCAGCCCCGCCCGTCAGGATCATGCAAGAGATAAAACACGCTAAATTTGGCGGTTAAAACACCCAAAATGGCGATACAATGACGTGTTATTTATGATACAAACAGGTCGTCTGATACAGTAACAAGGATTCCAGTGCAACTACTCCAAAAAAAACGAAAGTGAAATCCATGAACAGATACAAAGCAACAGCTCAAAATCGTTTACCATCTCTCATACTCGCCGGCCTGAGCCTGCTGTCGTCTCTGGCCGCTGCCGCCGACATCCGGCCTGCCA
>CAZKAI010000169.1:0-7051 GCA_964550565.1 uncultured Pirellulales bacterium | reverse complement strand
ACCCACGCAAACGAATACGAACTCTGCGAGGTATGAACCGATACAATCCGTAGACTATTCGAACGGGGGGATGATGTGGCAGGCGGCGCGGTCGGGGTGGTTGTCGAAGTATTTCTGGTGGTAGTCTTCGGCTTTCCAGAAGGTCTGGGCGGGTACGACCTGGGTGACGATGGGTCGGCGGAAGGCCTTGCGGGCCGACAGCTCGGCGATGATTTCTCTGGCGATGGCGGCTTGGGTGTCGGAGTGGGTGAAGATGGCGGAGCGGTACTGTGTGCCGATGTCGGGACCCTGGCGGTTGGGTGTGGTGGGGTCGTGAATCTTGAAGAAGTACTCGGCCAGTCTGCGGTAGGAAACTCTGTTGGGGTCGAATTCCAGATGAACAACCTCGGCATGGTTGGTGTCGCCGAGACAGACGCGCTTATAGGAGGGGTTGTCGATCCGGCCGCCCATAAAGCCGACTTCGGTTTTGATGACACCCGGGACATTCTGGAAAGCGTGCTCGACGCCCCAGAAACAGCCGGCGGCGAAGGTTGCCAGTTCGGTTTGCTGTGTGGTCATGGAAACAGTCCTTATCTGCAGGCCGGGAACGCTGGCGTCCCAGCGGCTCAGGTTAAAATCTCCCGTAAATAATAACAAGATTAATCCTATCATGATTCCGATTCCCTTGCCAGCGATTTTTGCTCATTATACTATTTTTACGTGGAATAATCGACATCGTTCTTTGTTTAATAAAAGACGGAATAAGTCGGTTACATGAAAATAATCATAAAAATAAAAATTTTATCCAAAAAGTGGGGGTAAATTCTATAAGTAGATAGTATTACCCTAATGGCGTGGTCTATGTGCCCGCCATGGAAAAGACATGGTCAGGAAAACAGGAGACAGGTTATGAAGTCGTCTAAACGCGCATTCACTCTGATTGAGCTGCTGGTTGTCATTGCTATTATTGCCTTGCTGCTGAGCATTATTGTCCCTGCATTGCGGATTGCCAAGGAAAAGGCGAAAAATCTATCCTGCCGCGCCAATGTGCGGTCACTGTCGCAGGCATTGCGTTTATACTCCGAGCAATCCGGCGGGCGTATGTTCGCGTATTATGACGGATTATATCTGAATCAGATATCGGATCAGGTAGGCGACCTGGATAAAGTGCGATATTGTGCATCGACAATTGTGGAAGAGACAGTCAAAATCGGAGAATGGGGTACCTCGGCTAAAGCCTGGACGTGGGTCAATGGTGTAACCCGGCCGGAACATGGTTCCTTTGGGTTAAACGGCTGGCTGTATCGTTATCCATCGAATTATAATAATACGTGGGTCGAATCGGCGGAAAATCTCAAGAAATATGCGTATGCCAATACTCTCGAAGCTCCCAACTCGGCGTCGGTGCCGGTGTTTTTTGACTGTCTGTGGGTGGATGCCTGGCCCAAAGACAACGATACGGTGCCGGTCAACCTGGATCTGGCTCAGGAACCATCCACCAGGAATTCCGGCGGCGATGGCCCGGTCAATCATCACATGCGGCGTCTGATGCTCAAACGCCACTGGGGTACTACCAATGTATCCATGCTTGATGGCCATGTGGAGAATGTCAAACTGGAAAACCTCTGGCAGTTTAAGTGGCACCAGGAATTTATCCCATATTTTGGTGAAAAGCTGCGCGAAGATAACAAGACAAAAATTTACAAAAAATAACATCAACAACGCAATCTATCCTCAAAGGACCTCGTGTAGAACAATATCCGAAGGTCCTTCCGATACAAACAGATGGTCAAGACAAGAGATGTCTTGACCATCTCTTTTAGACCTGATACTGTAATCCCTGTGGTTTGGACGGTTCCATTCCGGCCTGAGCAGGCAGGAATGCAGTCCGAATTTATCCACGCTTCATGAATGACAGTCATGGTCTATCTATAGGGAGCAGGTTATGACGCCACGACAGCGGTTACAGGCGATACTGGAACACCGGCCGGCGGATCGGTTATGTGTGGATTTCGGGGCGGGGGGACAGACGGGCATAGGGGTGTGTGCGGTACATCGGCTGCGGCAGGCGGTCCTGGGGGACACGAACTGGCGAGTCAGGGTGACTGAGCCGTACCAGATGCTGGGGGAGATTGATGAGGCGCTGCGGCAGGCGCTGGGGCTGGATGTGGTGGGGGTGCATCCTCGGACGGATATGTTCGGCATTACCCATGAGCAATGGAAGCCGTTTACGGTGCCGGTTGACGGGACCGAGGTACTTGTGCCGCAGGACTTTAACTATAGCGTCGATCATAACGGCGACCTGCTGATGTATCCGGAGGGCGACCGGTCGGTGCCGCCATCGGCGAAGATGCCGCGGGCCAGCTATTTCTGGGATGCCGTCGGGCGGCAGGGGCCGATTGAGGAGGATAAGCTCAATTATCTGGACAACTGTGAGGAGTTTGGGGCGTTCAGCGAGGCGGATATCGCTCATTTCGTACGACAGGTCAATCATTATTATGATACCACGGATGCGGGGATTTATCTGACGATTCCGGGGGTGGCATTCGGGGATATTGCGCTGGTTCCTGCAACGTGGGCTAAATACCCCAAGGGCATCCGCGATGTGGAGGAGTGGTATATCTCGACGGCGATGCGGCGGGACTATGTGTATAAGGTGTTTGAGACGCAGTGCGAAATCGGGCTGAAAAATATCGAGACCCTGGCCGCGGCGGTAGGGGACAAGGTGCAGGTGGTCTTTGTCAGCGGGACGGATTTCGGCACCCAGCGCGGGCCGTTTATCTCGCCGCAGACCTACCGGGATTTGTACAAGCCATTTCAGAAGGCAATCAATGACTGCATCCACAAACTGACGAACTGGAAGATATTTATTCATTCCTGCGGCGGGATTTACCCGCTGATACCGGATTTGATTGAGGCGGGGTTTGATGTGCTCAATCCGGTGCAGTGCTCGGCAGAGGGGATGGATCCGCGTCGGCTCAAGGAGGAATTCGGCGAGCAATTGGTGTTCTGGGGCGGCGGGGTGGATACGCAAAAGACGCTTCCTTTCGACACGCCCGAGGAGGTCTATCGTGAGGTTCGGGAACGGATTGACATCTTTGCCGCCAACGGCGGTTATGTGTTCAACAGCATTCATAATGTGCAAAGCAATGTGCCGACGGAGAATATGCTGGCGATGTTTAAGGCGATTGATGATGCCCGGAAATAAAGTATGAGCACGGCAAGATATTTCAGAGGATAAGGGACAGTGTATGAATTTAACATCTTTTGATTGGATTGTGTTCGGCGGTTTTTTTGCGATTGTCGTGGGGGTCAGTCTTTTCAAGAGCCGCAGGGAGGCCGGCAGCGAGGATTATTTTCTTGCCGGGCGTGGGCTGAGCTGGTGGCTGATAGGGATTTCGATTGTTGCGGCCAATATTTCGACTGAGCAGTTTGTCGGCATGGCCGGGCAGGGGGCCGGCGGGACGGGGCTGGCTGTCAGCAACTGGCAATTGGTGGGGGCGGCGGGGATTGTGGTGATTGCGTTTACACTGCTGCCGCGATTTCTCAGGGCGGGGATTTATACGATGCCGGAATATCTGGAGTATCGTTATAATCCTGCGGCCCGGGCAATCATGGCGTTGTTTACGGTCATCATTTATGTGGCGGTGCTGCTGACGGCGGTGCTATATTCGGGCGGGCTGACGCTCCAGACGCTGTCGGGGCTTCCGCTGGCCAAAGGGGTCTGGCTGATTGGTCTGCTTGCGGCGGCTTATACGGTCTGGGGTGGACTGAAGGCAGTCGCCTGGGCGGATTTGTTTCAGGGGCTGAGCCTGCTGGTGGGGGGTATCGCTATTTTTTTTCTTGGGCTGAAGGCCTGCGGCGGCTGGGGTGAGTTTGCCTCGGCCAATGCGGATAAGCTTCACATGGTGCTTCCGGCTAGTCATGCGGATTTACCCTGGACGGGGGTGGCGTCCGGGATGTGGATTGTGATTTTGTATTACTGCGGGCTCAACCAGTTTATCGTGCAGCGCAACCTGGCGGCTAAATCGCTGCGGGATGGGCAGTTGGGGGTTATTTTTGCCGGGGTGTTGTGGCTGCTGGTTCCGTTTGCCATTGTGATGCCCGGAATTATGTCCTGGCAGCTCTATGGCAGCCAGATGGCCAAGCCGGATGAGGCGTTTCCCATGCTGATACGCAATCTGATTCCGCAGGGATTTCGCGGATTTATCTTTGCCGCCATCGCCGGCGCGGTCATCAGTTCGCTGGCGTCGATGCTCAATTCGGCGGCGACTATTTTCACGATGGATATCTATCAGCGTATGATTGACCGAAAGGCCTCCCAGAAAATGCTGGTGATGCTGGGGCGGGGGATGACGCTGGTGTTTATGGTGGTTGGATGTTTTCTGGCCCCGATGCTGGATGATCCGAAATTCGGCGGGGTATTCCAGTATATTCAGCAGTTTCAGGGTTACATCTGGCCCGGCGTGGTGGCGGCATTTTTATTCGGGATGCTGGTTCAGAATGCCCCCGGTTCGGCGGGCGTTGCGGCCCTGATTTCCGGTCCGATCCTTTATGGGCTGTTCCAGAAGTTTGCTCCCGAGTTGCATTTTCTCATTCAGGTTGCTGTGACATTCCAGTTGGTTATTCTGATTATGGCGATGATTACTTTCTGGAAACCGCTGGACAATCCTAAGCCGCTGCCGGTTCGTCAGGATGTGGATGTACAGACAAAACCCGAGGTTAAAGTGATCGGCGGAATCGTGCTGGTGCTGATCGTGGTCTTCTATATGTTGTTCTGGTAATTCATTGCAAAGATACAGGAGGTATGTATGCGTTTGAGCCTGATGTTGTTGAGTCTATCTGCGGTGTTTTGTGCTGCGGCGACGATGGATTTATCCGGCGACTGGCAGGTGGTGCTGGACCGGGAGAATCAGGGGCTTGAGCAGAAATGGTTTGCGTCGGACCTGAAGGATGCCAAGCCAGTGCGTCTGCCCGGTTCGCTGCAGGAGCAGGGACTGGGCGACAGACCCTCGGCAAAAACGGAATGGACGACGGGCATCGGCAAGGGATTGCTGTCCGACCCGCGTTTCCAAGCCTATATTCAATCCGAAGACTTTAAGAGCCCGTTCTGGCTGACTCCACTGCGGCATTATGTCGGGGCGGCGTGGTATCAGCGGACGATAACCCTTCCCAGAAGAGCTCATTCCATTTTTCTGGAACGACCGCATGGGAAAACAACGGTCTGGCTCGATGATGTTGAACTGGGTTCATGCGACAGCCTCGGCACGCCGCATGAATACGATATTTACGACATCAAGCCCGGGCAGCACCGTCTGACGATTTGCGTGGATAACCGCGTCGGCGTCCCGGTAGGGGATGATGCCCACAGTGTATCCGACCAGACGCAATCCAACTGGAACGGGATTGTCGGCAAAATCGAAGTGACGACCAGTGAGGACTATTCACCATGGATTTTTGACGAGGTGCAGATTTATCCTGATATCCAGACAAAAACCATAAAAGTCTGTGTGGATATGGAGAATGCACAAGGCCTGCGGGAAGGGAAATTGACGGCATCCGTGCAGGCTGTCGGGACTGACAAACCGCAAGCTCTGCCAGAGCAAATCATCCCGGTCAGTTTAAAGGAAAAACAAACCCGGATTGAATTTACATACGCCATGGGCAAAGAGGTTCGGCTCTGGGATGAGTTTTCACCCAATCTCTATACGCTCAAGCTGCAATTTGAACAGAGCCCGCGACAAGGCGAGCCGTCCAGGAGTCTGTATGAGACGACCTTCGGGATGCGTGAACTGGGCGTCAAGGGGACTCAGTTTTCCATCAACGGACGCAACCTCTTTTTGCGGGGGACGCTGGAATGCTGCATCTTTCCGTTGACGGGGTATCCGCCGACGGATGTGGAATCGTGGGCAAAAATCCTGCGGGTCTGCAAGGCCCACGGCCTGAATCATATCCGGTTTCATTCGTGGTGTCCTCCGGAAGCGGCCTTTGCGGCTGCTGATGCGATGGGATTTTATTATCAGGTGGAGGCGTCCTGCTGGGCGGCTTTCGGCGATGGGACAGCGGTGGATGGCTGGATTTATCAGGAAGGGGATCGGATGCTCAAGGCATACGGCAATCACCCGAGCTTTATCCTGATGGCGCCCAGCAATGAGCCGCACGGTCGGCAGCGGGATGCGTTTCTGGCCAAGCTGATTGATTCCTGGGAAAAGAAAGACAGCCGTCGACGTTATACCGCCGGGTCGGGCTGGCCGACGATAGAGGCCAATGATTTTCATGTAGTTCAGGATGTGCGGGTCCAGCGGTACCCGACGCTGCGGTTAAGCGATGCGCCGCAGACCTTTACCGATTACCGCGACTTCATTAACCGGCATAAAGTGCCCATCATCAGCCACGAAATCGGCCAATGGTGTGTTTATCCCAATTTTGCCGAGATGTGGAAATACAGCGGAGTCTTGAAGGGCGGCAATATCGAAATCGCCCGCGATATGCTCGAGAAGGCCGGCATGGGTTCGCTGGGGCAGGATTTCCTGATGGCTTCGGGCAAATTCCAGACGCTGCTTTACAAGCATGAGATCGAATCAGCCCTGCGGACGCCGGGTTTTGGCGGCTTTCAGTTGCTGGACCTGCATGACTTCCCGGGGCAGGGGACGGCTCCGGTTGGCGTGCTCGATTGCTTCTGGGAATCCAAGGGGTATGTCACGCCGGAACAATATCATCGTTTCTGCGGGCCGACCGTGCCGCTGGCCCGAATGAAAAGCCGGGTCTTTACCAATGACCAGACCTTTAAAGCGGTCGTCGATGTGGCTCATTATGGTGCATCCGAGATGACTGTCGAACCGGTCTGGTACATCCGCAGGGCAAACGGTCAGGTGGTGACATCGGGCAAGTTTGAAACAAAAACGGTACCCACCGGCGGATTGACATCATTGGGCGAGATTGACATTCCGCTGAATTCGTTTACTGCGGCACAAAAGCTCAATCTCGAAGTTGCTTTGGGTACTGAGACTCCATCCAATGACTGGGATTTCTGGGTGTATCCGGCCGGCGTGCCTGCTGTTGAAGCACCTGA
>CAZKAI010000168.1:0-7115 GCA_964550565.1 uncultured Pirellulales bacterium | reverse complement strand
CCAACCATACTTTTTCGCTTTTGTCATTGTGATTCTCCTTTGCAATGAAATTTAATAAAACCCTCAATTCCGTTTAACGTTTGACTGACCATCCTCATTTTGGCCCTCATCCGGCGTGCAGATCAGGGCAGTGATGTATGCAGGTTTGCCGGATACAGATTCTCGCCAGGACGGACATCTGCTCCTCGTGCATGAGCTGAATACTTCTCATCGCCATAAACCTCCTCAATATTGTTTTTAAGTCACACAGACGCACTGTCTGCTTTTACACTTATTCGATTTCCAGTCTTGGATTCAGGAACAATCCCCAGTCCAGAGCGGCGTTCAGGCCGCCTGAAGCATTGCTGCCGCTTTCGGTTACCATCAGCGTCAGAAAACGATCTGCCTCAGACAGATCCATTTCAATGTCCACCAGATCGGGGTGAGATATATCGAGCTTTTTGAGTCGGGTATGACCATCCACCACGATCATCAGATCGACATCGGAAGGCTGCGGGCAGACCTCGGCGATACCAAATACAGCGGTAAACCGCACAATCTTTCTGGAGGGCAGCATGGCTCGCAGCGGCTGCAGGTCAAACGTCAATCCCATGTTGGCATGCATCAGCAAAGAGGTGTCCTCGGGACCGGGCTTCTGTTGGGCTGCATGTAATCCCATGAGCCGCGAGGGGTATCCTTCCTGCATGGCCATCAGCATAAGCTGCTCTTCGCGGGGCCGCAGGTCGTCTGCTTTGGTCACATTCGGATCTATAACCGTCAGAGGGCAACTGATGATTTCGTAGCGGAAAAATGCCTGTGTATCCGGGCAATCGAAACACTGATGTCCCGCTGACGTGACCGTGATCGGGCCTTGACCGCCGTCTGGAATAAATACACCATCGATGAAAGGGCTGAAAACAACAGGAGTATAGTCTCCTTGTCCATTCAAATCCTGAGGATGAATCCGGCTAATTAAATGTCCGGTCGTCGGATCAATACCAACGCCACTTTTTCCGGTGCCCAGTCCGCTGCCGCCGCCGACAAGATCAGCCAGGTCGATGTCCTGACCTCGCCAGACAATCCCCTGGGCCGGCAGCAGTGTGCGGGCAAATTCATTTTCTCGCATTTGGATGGTATGAATATCGCCTTTGGAATCCACATGGCGGGCCTGACCTGCGGTCAGAATCTGTCCCTGGCCGGTCTGGCCTTTGCTGCCGGAAAACAGCGATGCCTTGCCTTTAATCATGTGAAGGTCGCTGGTGCCGTCAAAATCCACTTTAATCCCGAATTCCGTTCCCAGGTCAATAATACGGGAATTCGGCGTTTCGACCATGAATCCCTTGGAACGGTCGGGGACATGGGCATACAGTCGTCCGGAAAACAAGGAAATGTTTTCTTCCGAATTCAGCTTAAATTCCGCCGGCGCCTCAATGACAACACTGGCGCCATAATCAAATTCAATCTCAACAGCACCTTTCTGGAGCCACAGAGGCTTGTCATGACGGGACAGTCGAGTTCCAGGCTGATAGGATTTATTGTCTGAAAAAACGCTGTTGATGCTTTTGGTGATGGTTGCCACTTCCACTATGGGCTGCGGCGCGAATCGCAGCAGTAAAATGATCAGAAGGCTGGCTGCAATGGAGGCAGCAAAAGTGATCAGCGAGGATTTGCTGAAAGTAAGAGGAATTTTTTTCCGGTCGACATGCTGGATGATTTCATCGGGTTGCTTTACCATTGGAATTTCAATGGCTGCTGCCGTCTGTTCTTCGACGGACAGGGCATTCCATAATTCAGGATCGTAGTGTGTTTTGGAAAAATCATTCTGGAGGGCCAGGACGCTTTCTGTTTCCTGAAGTGTGGCATGCATTGCCAGCAGGCGATAATAGTGTTCCCGGGCCAGCGGGTCGTCCCGCAGCAGAGCCTGTAAGTGGTCAAACTGTTCCGGCTGGATGTCCCCCTCCATGCACAGGGCCAGCAGCGTCGCAACCTCATTCAGTAATTTATTCGAATGATTCATAAGCTGGACTCCCGTTGCAGGTTCAGTCGCACGCAATGCAGCAGGGATAGTTGAATCCGCGTCATCATTTTATAAACCGCCTGCATCGACACATTGAATTGCCGGCCAATCTCTCGATATGTCATATCCTGTTCGTACCGTAACAATAAATAATGTTTGTGTTTGGGTTCCAGCTTCTCAACACATCCCTTCAGGACCCGGCTTTCATCCTGGAAAAATTCAGGATTTTTTGAGGCCTCCTGTTCCAGCAGATTGCCAATGGAATCATCAAAAATCATCTTGGAATTTCTGTTCTTATATTTAAAAGACTTGATTTTATTGCGTGCAATCGCAATGCCCCAGGCCAGAAAACTGGTGCCTTCTCTGTATTCGGAAAACTTATCGAGCATGACCACAATCGTATCCTGTAAAATATCTTCCGCATCATTGCGATTGGGAACCTGGCAGAGAATATAAGTGTGAATCTGTGTCTGACAGCGTCTGAGAAGACTGAGAAAACTCTTTGAATCAGAAACAGATATTAGTTTATCATTCTTATCCATATTTTCGCTCTGCCGTAGTAATTGATTCCTTTCAATATAATTCATTTCTTCCCCAATTTGACAACCCTTTTTTTTGAAAAAGTAGTCAAAACAAAAAATACTTTTCCTTTTCATTTGCTGATTAGAAGAATAATCCCGCAATACTAGACAGGAAAAATCTGTATATAAATTAAAAGGTCCCATGGACGTTGTTTACCCTTGATGTTCTATGGGGAAAAATTGTGTTCCCGAGCACGGCTCCATTTAGACAAAAGCAGGCCGCGGAGACACAAAAGGCCATGTCCTACTCCCAGTCTTCAGTGATAGGCATGAGGGTTATAGTGTCATTTTCATTTTTTGGCGAGATCCGAAAGACAATGCCATCTTCTTTTGTAAAGCAACCCTGCGGGGCAACCAAAGAATAATTCCGTTCCTTAAACTGACAATCGACTCGATTAATGGCAATCCTTGTGAAAGGCAAACTGGCGTTGTCCTTAGCGGTCAGGTCAAGAAACCATTTCAGTCGTCCTGCGCCTTCCATCTTCATGAATATCAGACATTCATCCAAGTCCATCACAAATGTGCCCGGGCAGGAGGTTAATGGCCAGGTGATGTGCAAAAAGCCGGGTGACGGACTGGTTATCACGGGATCCCCGCCCTGCAGCAGGATTTCCTTTCCATCCAACCAGGCCTTGAGTCGAAGGCCTGCCAGTTTCTGGGCCGTGCTCCACAGGTATCCATCCACCACAGGCAGGGTATAAAACGAACATTCGTTGGACGTGACCGGCTTTGTCAAATAGTCCGACGACAGGTTTTCATCAAACAGATGTAAGTCCCGCAAACGCAGCGTACCATCTTCCCATATCAGGTTGACGCGGTAAAACCGGCTGTTGAACCAGACTGTTTTACGATTGCTCCCGGGCATATCCTGATTGACGGTGACGGACGTTGCCGGGGTGGTTTTATACCTTGATTTAAACCATTGGCCGGTTTGAGCGAGGGTTTCGACCTGGAGTTTCTTTTCATCACGCAGGCGGGCAATCAGCGGCATCTGTATCTCATAGCCTTTTGCCATGGCACCCCATGTAAAGGAGTTTTCCTGCCCGGCCTGGACGTAAGCAAATTCCATTGCCTCGCCTTCCACGAATTCTCTGAAATACCAGTTGACCCAGGCGGCATCGGCGCCCGCACTGCCGTACACCGGCTCCAGCGTGATGACACCCTGCCAGTTTCCTCCAATGCCGGTATCGTATTGACGGACCGGATCACTGCCCAGCATCCGGAAGATGGGGACTGGAATCTGGTTCTTTTCGGTCTGTGCAGGCATGTATGAATTGAGCTTGCTGGGGTAGTAGGCCTGATTCCAATAACCGCCCCACAGGGTATAGCCATCGGTGCCGACCTGATCCTTGCAGTTGCAGGAAGCGACAATGCCGTATTTCTCGACCATATAATTCAGCGTATGTTCATCGATGAACCATGAGCCGACCGATTTGGGGTAGGCACCAAAGATTCGTTTGAAATCCTTCATATACACATCGACCAGCTTTTCCCGCTCCCGGGGTGTGTACCCCGTGGAAAAACCGACATCGGCATGCCAATCCCAGGGATAACGGCCGCGCCATTTCATCCCGGCGTTCTCCACCAGCGGCTGGGGGATTTCCCACCATGCCCCGATTTCGAAGGATTCGGCGGGAAGGCCTTTGAGCAGGGTCTGGTAGCGGGCATCAAGCAAGGCATCATATTGGAGCAGGAAGGTGCCGCCCAGGCCGTACTGCTTCATAATTTCGACCTGTTTGACGACCGTATTATACAGCACCTCCTCGGTAATCCTCTCGTCGCGCGGTTCGCACAGGCGTATAAAATTGATGATATTGACAATTTTGGGGGTGGCTTTGCGTGTCTTCGGCGTTTCGGGCTGGATCCCCGCCGCCTGACAGGAGGCATTGGAAAGCAAAAAGGAGATTGCCGCTAAAGCGATGAGCAGAGGTTTGTTTTTCATGGTCGTATATCTTCCAAATCGCAACATTTCGTTAAAGACTGTTTATCATGCCACGGCACGATCCGTATTATGATAAAAACAGCCGCAAACAGCGAGATTATAATCTCCTGTTGCGGCCTGTCAATTCATGGTCCTTTGATTCCCCGAATAGATAGGGAATAACCTCTTCCCCCAGAGGGTCATTGTCGGCTGATGCCCCTGTACATGCTGTAAGGGATATTCTGTCCGGTCGTTTCCATGATTTTATCGACGCTGCCGTCGGCGTACAGGACATTCATATTGCCATTGGGAGTATTGTTGATCTGGGGGATTCGTGCAGAAAGCTGCGCGGGGTCGTCCAGGCTGTTGTTCCTTTTATAATGCCGAAAGATGCCTCTATAAAAAGCCTGCCGGTCCCCAGTGCGATAGTGTATCAAATTATAGGAACCTCCTGTCGGAATACTCAGCATATCTCCCTGATCGCCGCCGCTGGAATCCCCCTCCATTTTGGGTTCTACATGATCGTGCATCACAATAAACCGGCTTGGCGACTTCAGGGCACTGATCTTACGGTGGTTTCTGTTGGTGTCGGTGGTGGCTGCTTCCGGGTCACGGAAAAAGTAGCTGTTCAGGCCGTAGCCGGAGGCATGGTACAAATCGGTCTTGGTCGTTGTATAATTGGGGCGATTCGTGTACAGCAGGTCGGCCATAACCTTAAGGACAAACGAAGGACAACTGAAAACCTTCTCATCGGAAGTATATGCCCGGTAACCCAGTCCCCAGTAAGCATCCTCCCACCAGCTTGCAGAGGCCGGGGTGATGTAATTACCGTTATTATCGTACCAGAGATGGCCGTTGGAATTTCTGTTATTGAACGCCCTGGAATCATTTTCGCTCAAATAAAGCTGAATTGCCAAACCAGTGCCTTTGACGTGGGTACGGCAGATGATGTCTTTGGCTTTGTCCCTGGCCTTTTTGAGACTTGGCACGACAATAGACAAAAGAAGAGCGATAATGGCGACAACGACGAGCAGTTCAATTAAGGTGAAAGCATTTTTCTTCATGGTTTTATCTTCATTTCTTTGTTGAAGAGTTCACGAGCCAGACTGGGCGGTCTTTGAAGCCTCAAAATAACATCAGAAATCAGGATTTTGCCTCCCAAACCATGTTATACTGAGCCTACTTGAAATATTCCGGTTCGTCGCGGCTAAAAAGCTTTGGGCCGCCCAGCTTCCAGCAACAGTATTATCACCGCGGCTGCGTAGGGTAACGTTACCCCGTGAGTACACCCGGCATAAAACGGCCTGTGGCCGTCACGTAATAATCATACCCAATGGGTATTTTTGCCCGTCAATGCATTCTATTCAGAATTTCAAACAAAAACCATTATACCTCCGGATGCAGTGTAAGAAAACAGATTTTTTTTCTCCAAATTGCCGTCGGCCATGTGCTCAATAGACGAATTGAAAAGTTTTTATATCGAATATAATGTATCTATTATTGCGAGAAAATTTTTTATTGCGGTAAAAATTAAGGAGGCTTTACCCAAAAGCCGGCGAACCATCGCCACGGGATTATCCATCCCCGGTCCGTAGATGTATTTTCTTATCAAAGAGCCATTCAAGTATTCGGCGATAATATGCGGGCCGTCATAGACATATATTGTCGTATTACCGCTTTGCGTCCGGCTGACTCTCCGGCCAAGCACGTCATAAGTATAACTGATAGATCCCGAGTTAAATGATCCTGGCACCGTTTCGCTCAATCCTTAGATACCGCTGTCTTATCTCTTTTTGTTCTCCTCGTTATTATGGAAGTTATTAATGAGGGGATAATAATGATAAAGACTGTCAGCAGAAGTACTAATTTTATTTCACCATAGATCGAAACCTTTTTTTCCAACATCGTATTGTGTATGAGTCTGCCTGAGATTATCAATGCTATTCCAATAATAATAAATACGGCTCTTTTCATATCTTTTATATCTCCTGATAAGAATCACGTTAATGATCTTTGGGTTTAACTGATCCGTCCTCTTGTTGAGATTGAGGTTGGGGCTGAGGCTGCATCATATATTCATGTATTTCATCAGCTACAAAACAGATAGCACCACCTAGCGCCCCTAATGCAGCACCTGCGAATCCTCCTTTGGCGCCGGCGATTGCTCCTGCTCCCATATAAAGACCAAGTTTAATCTCATGAGCAGCCAATTCAGGATCTATTGCTGCACCATTCCCTGAGATATATTATTTTTTGTGAATTATGTTCCATTTCCCTTGTTATGAAGACTCCCGTAAAATACCATATTCCCAAAAAATACCGAGAAAGAATACCATACTCTACCTAATTTAAACCTGTGTTTCAAATAAATACCTAATTTTATCTTTTTTACTGTAAAATTTAAGTTGAAATACAAAAGGATCAAGCCCACAAAGTCAACACTAACACAATAGAAATATTTTGTTCCATAAATCCGCCAAGTGTCATAAAAATTGTCATAAAACGGATTTAAGGCTTTTTTAGGTATAAATTGGCTTGCTTTCGTAAATCCTTCTTTTTCAAGGGGTTGTATCAATGGAGCCAATGAGATTCGAACTCACGACCTCTTGCATGCCAT
>CAZKAI010000167.1:3825-7277 GCA_964550565.1 uncultured Pirellulales bacterium | reverse complement strand
AGTACTGCCTCGCCTGAAGTCGGAATTCTTTGGCAAAAGCCCTTTTTCAGCGTATTTTAATGTTATGGGCATTTTTTTGGCAGTCATTCTCGTTATTGCAGGGGTAATTTTCATAATGGTCTTCTACAGTATTAAATTCATTCGCAAGAGGCATAACAGAAAGAAATAAAGTGAGAAAGCAAAAATCCTGCGGCCAGCGTGAGATGCATCCTATTCAAATTGGAAATATTTTCCAATTTCTCCCCCCATGGGGTATAATACTCGGGTCTCAGTTTCACTGTGTAATTATTCAATGGTTATGAATAAGATTATGATCAAATCAGTATTATACGGTGTTCTCCTGCTAACCATTGGAGGATGGGCTGAGGGGCAGGATTATTCTGTTCCCGGTCCGTATGCGGCCGGATGGAGAGAAGTTGCCGTAACTCGATCCGATAAGTCTGCATTTAAAGCGTTGTTGTATTATCCGGCCCAAACAGCGACACAGAATGCAGAAATTCATTCACAGGCTGGCCCCTGTCCAGGCATTTCATTTGGACACGGCTATCAAGTCAATCCCGACAAATACCGCTCGACCTTTGCCCATCTGGCTTCATGGGGCTATGCGGTAATTGCTTCCCGTTCGGGGGGCGAATTGTTTCCCAGCCACCAGAACTTTGCCAATGACCTGATCTATTGCCTGACATGGCTGATTGAACAATCAGAAAATCCAGCGTCTTTTATTTATCAATTTCTGGACAGCAGTTCATTGGGACTCTCAGGTCATTCGATGGGCGGCGGAGCCAGCATTCTGGCTGCTGCGGCGGATCATCGGGTTAAGGCGGTTGCCAATCTGGCGGCGGCGAACACCAATCCCTCTGCGATTACGGCAATACAGTCTGTACATGTTCCTGTTTGTCTGATTTCAGGCAGCGACGATACCATCGTGCCGGTTGGGTCTCATGGCCAACTGATGTACAATAATGCTTTAGCCCCAAAACAACTGCCGGTCATTCAGGGAGGCAGTCACTGCGGCTTTATGGATTCCAATATTCTTTTCTGCGACAGCGGCAGTCTGAGCCGAAACGAACAGCTTGCGATTACACGGCATTTGCTGACCGCTTTTTTTGAGCTGCACCTGAAACAAAACGATGTTGTCTGGGGGTGGGTATGGGGACCGGCGATGTTGAATGATTCCCGCTGGTCTGTTCAAATGGATGCGTGTATTTCCGGCGATTTTGACAGTGATTGTTGTGTGAAAGTGGCTGACTTGCAGATTTTTCTGGTGTATTGGCAGCAGCAGAGCCCCTGCGGCCTGCCGGACTGGTGTTCAGGGCGGGACTTTGATCAGAATGGACGGGTTGATTTGATGGACTTTACAATTATCTGCCAGGGATGGCTTGATTGTTTTTGAAAGGCAATCGTTTACTTTGTAATATTTGGTGCTTCAGATGCTGCTAAAGTGATTAAAAAATGCCCAGGAAATTGTGGTGAATGAATGCTTGCAATAGTAACGTAAATAACTTATTACCACAGTTAACAGGTCCGATTAGAAAAAGGACGTTTGTATGGAAGATGAAAAATTTTGGCTGCTTCTGAAAGAACGGGCTCTGGAATCGACAGCTGAGGGCGTGGTCATCTCTGACTGTACGCAGGAGGGCATGCCGATTATCTATGTCAATAAGGCCTTTACGGCGGTGACCGGATATGGATGCGATGAAGTCATTGGGCGCAACTGCCGTTTTCTTCAAGGACCAGATACCGACCCGGCAGCCAGGCTGAGCATTCGCAAGGCGCTATCCGATAAAAGTTCATGCATTGTCGAAATTCTCAATTACAGGAAAGATGGTACGCCATTTTGGAACCGACTGTCGATAACACCTGTGCAAAACGACCAGGGACAGACAACGCATTATATCGGAGTTCAGTCTGATGTCACGCGCCGGCGTCTGGCTGAGGAGTCACTCCATAAAGCCAACATTCAGCTCAAAAGAGATTTGCAGGCGGCTGCAGAGATCCAGCAGGCCCAACTTCCAAAAGAAATGCCGGATATTGACGGGTATCGGTTTGCCTGGCGGTTTCGTCCGTGTGAGGAACTGGCTGGCGATACGCTGAATATTTTTTGGCTTGATAATACGCATGTGGTTGTTTATGTACTTGATGTCTGTGGACATGGAGTCAGGGCCTCGCTGCAATCGTTTGCCTTAAATCAAGACTTGCGCCCTGTTCAGAATGGTCCAAGCCTGCTTTCTCCGGAGGAGGTCTTTGCAAGGTTGAATGCGAAGTATCCAATGGATATGCAGACAGGAATGTATTTTACAATCTTGTATGGTATACTGGATACCCAAACAGGAGACTTTACATTTTCTTCGGCCGGACACCCCGGCCCGATTCTGATACGGCAGGACCAGGATCCTCGGATCATCGAAACAAAGAGCTTCCCAATAGGAATCAGCACTGAGACGGAGTATGCCTCGCAAACGATCAAACTTTTATCGCAGGACAAACTGATTCTATATACTGACGGTGTTGTCGAGGCTTTTAATGCAGCAAATGAACCTTTCGGTGAAGATCATCTGTTGAAAATCCTACTTCGCAACAGGAATGCAGCTATTGAAGAAATGCTGCAAACAGTTTTAAGGTCTCTGGAAAACTGGACGTGCCGCGTCAACCCAGGAGATGACGTGTCGTTGGTTGGAATCGAAGCACTTTAAAACAGGGGAGGTGATATGACTGAATCATTTGGCCTGGACAGACGAATAGAGAATTGTCAGGGAAAAGGGCCGATCGATCTATATCGATGGGACTTAGATTGCCTGGAAAGGGTGTCTGGGGGGCATTGGACGATGGGGAACAATATCCGGACAAGTCAGGCGATGATTATAAAGCCCTGAAACGGCTTTATAAAAAAATCAACCTGCTGCACAAAAGGCATACGAGAATGAATCCTGACAGGTATGATGAAAGAGAATACAATGGCATCGATTTATGAAAATCTGGAAAAACTGGCCGCGAAAAAGGAAGAGGAAAACTGGCGATTTCGCAGCTTCCTCAAATGGTATGATGACCTGTCGGATGAGGAGCTTGATTCACTTGTTTTTAAGATAGCCGGCGAGGTCAGCTCAGCTATCGATTGCACAAAGTGCGGCAGATGCTGCACTAAACTTAAGCCGACGTGTTCCGAACAGGACCAGCGTCGGCTGGCGGCCGGGTTATCCATTACGGTGGAGCAGTTAAGAGAGCAGTATCTGGAATATGACAACTTGGATGAGGAACCGGGGTGGAGAATGAAGCACTCTCCCTGTCCGTTTCTGAAGGACAAAAAATGTACCGTTTACCAAAACCGCCCCGACAATTGCCGCGACTATCCCTACTTGTACGAACCGGAATTTGCCAGCCGAACCTGGGGGATGATCGAGCGGACATTCACCTGCCCAATCGTGTTTCAGGTCATGGAACAGCTCAAAAAAGAG
>CAZKAI010000167.1:1475-3725 GCA_964550565.1 uncultured Pirellulales bacterium | reverse complement strand
TATTTTCTATAAAACACCGTTTTATTCTTGATTGGCCGGTGTGAAAAATAGTACAATAGCCCATTCCGGAGAAAAAATTACTTTTAAGAGGGTTGATATGCGGTTTGTCCTATTCTCCTTTATAACTTTAATTCTATGTGCAACAGTCTGTGTCCATGCCGCTGGTTATGGCGGTGGAAGCGGAACTGCGGAGGATCCCTATCAAATCTGGACCGCCCAGCAGATGAACACCATCGGCTCCAATTCAGGCGACTGGGGAAGTTGTTTTATCCTCAAAACCCACCTGGATATGTCTGGTTATCAAGGCACACAATATCGTATTATAGGGAATATTAATGCCCCCTTCACTGGCACCTTTGATGGCAATGGCTATACTATCAACAACCTGACCTATACCACCATGGTATCCGTGGATAATGTTGGCCTGTTTGGCTTTGTTCAGAATGCCGCCATTCGGAATCTCGGTTTGAAAAATGTGCAGCTCTCCTCCGGCGGTCAATACATCGGAGGATTGGCGGGTCAGAACTTTGGCACGCTGGCTAACTGCTATGTGACCGGTTCGGTTAATGGCTACTATTATGTTGGCGGGCTGACGGGTCAGAATTCCGGCTCGATTCATAACAGTTATGCGACCGCTTCCGTCAATGGAACGGACTATATCGGCGGCCTTGTTGGATATAATAAATCCGGTGCTGTAGCGGCAAGCTATGCGGCCGGTTCTATCAGCGGCGTACGCTGTGTTGGCGGCCTGGCGGGCGGGAGTTATTACGGTACAATCAGCTCCTGTTATGCGAACAGCCCCGTCCAGGGTCTTCGCAATGTCGGCGGTCTGGTCGGGTATAATTTGTATGGTGTGTTTACAGCCTGTTATGCAGCCGGTTCCGCCGTGGGGACAGCCGATTCCTATTCCCGTACCGGCGGGCTGGTCGGGGGCAACGATGGAATGCTGACGGCCTGTTATGCAACCGGTTCCGTGACTGGGGCGGATCAAGTCGGCGGCCTGGTGGGTTCCAATTATGGCATCATTACGAGCTGTTACGCCGTTGGTTCGGTCCACGGAATAAACAATTATATTGGCGGTCTGGTGGGATTCAACAACAGCAGTCTTGTCAATCATTGCTTCTGGGATGCTCAGACTTCCGGCCGGGCAGTCAGCGCCGGCGGAACGGAAAAAACGACGCTCCAGATGAAAACACTTTCGACTTTTCTGTCGGCCGACTGGGATTTTGTTGGAGAAACAGCCATTGGGACGGATGACTACTGGAAGATGCCTCTCATGGGCGGTTATCCTGTTCTGAGCTGGCAAAATGATGAGGAGTCCGATCTTCTGGGGATGGGGTCTCCCGATTTCAACGGTGACGGCAAAGCGGATATTTTGTGGCGTAATGTCAGCACGGGGGCCTATCTGGGTGCCATTATGGACGGCCAGGCCCTCGTACAGATCAAAGGCCTTGGCGGCAGCAGTCTGACTCTGCAAATCGTGGGATTGGCAGATTTCAATGCCGATGGTAAAACAGACCTGGTATGGCGTAATGTCGAAACCGGGACGTATCTGGGAACGCTGATGGATGGCCTGACCATGGTCCAGAATAAGGGGCTTGGCGGCAGCACTGCAACTCTGCAAATTGCAGGTTTTGCAGACTTCAATGCCGATGGCATGTCCGATATCCTGTGGCGCCATGTTGAGACCGGAGGCTGCCTGGGTACGCTGATGAATGGTCTGGATTTCGGCCAGACCCGGAATTTCGGCGGCAGCAGCACGACCCTGCAGATTGTGAACCTGGCTGACTTGAATGCTGACGGTATGGCGGATCTGGTCTGGCGTAACGTCAGCACGGGTGCTTATATCGCAACCCAGATGAACGGCCTGGCGATGGTCCAGAACAAAAATCTCGGCGGCAGTGCGACAACAATGCAGATTGCAGATATTGCCGACTTGAATGCCGATGGCATGGCGGATATCCTGTGGCGTAATGTGAATACGGGGGCTTATCAAGGGGTCCTGATGAATGGCCTTAACGCAGGCCAGACCAAAAACTTCGGCGGCAGCAGTACCACGCTGCAGATTGTGGACCTGGCCGACTTTAATGCGGACGGCATGGCCGATCTGGTCTGGCGTAACGTCAGCACGGGTGCTTATATCGCAACCCAGATGAATGGCCTGACGATGGTCCAGAATAAAAGTCTCGGCGGCGGCAGCACGACCCTGCAGATTGCGAATCTGGCCGACTTTAACGCCGACGGCATGGC
>CAZKAI010000167.1:0-1375 GCA_964550565.1 uncultured Pirellulales bacterium | reverse complement strand
GCAATCATGAAGGATGAATCAACAGGTTGTTCCCCGATATTGTGAGTGTTCAGGATGCGAAATGCTGCGGGGTCGGCGGCGGCGATGGTTACCACTCCTTTTCGGTTCACCATATACAGCTTTCCATCGCCGGCGGCAATGGAGGCATAATACATATCCGCTCTATCCAACTGGGCCGTCCAGTGCACCTGTCCGCTTTTGGGATCCAGACACGTCAGCGTCTTATTCTTTTCGATAATCTGATATAAGTTGCCCTGATAGACCGCCGCACAGGTGATGTCCGATCCCGGCTGGTCCATCATCCAGACCTGCGGAGGCTCATTGGCGGCAAGCTTGTCAAGGTCCAGTGCAAAGGTTCTGTCGCCGCGCGGCCAGGTGCAAACCAGAATCCCGTCAGCAGCGACAGGAGTCGGAATCTGCCGGTCGATAGTTCGCTTTTTGTCAACAATATAAACATGACGCCACAGTTCTTTTCCGGTCTGCGGGTCGTGGCCGGTTACGCAGTCTCCACCGTACACTACCACATACATCTTTCCGGCTATCGTTACCGGCAGCGGGGTCGTGTATGCGTTGGTCGATTCCTCGCGGGCGTCCGTCGGGCGGGTCTGCCTGAAAATCGTCTTGCCGTCGGCGGCATTAACACACAACAGATAGGAATCCAGATCAGCCGAACTGTCGGAGCGGGAGGACTTCAAACGACGCAGGACAGGGATATAGAGCCGCCCATCCAGAAGCAGCGGGCTGGAACTGTAGCCGAAATCCAGTGTCAGCGGGCCGTAATCAGTGACAAGATTACGCTTCCATATTTCCTTGCCCGCCGTGTCCAGCTTGACTAAGGTTCCTTCGCCGAACAAAAAGGTCGCGCCGTCTGCCTGTGCACAGGGCGAACACGAGGCCATGGTATTGCCGGATGGAAGTTTCTTGTCAGTGCTGGCCGCGGTGTACTGCCAGAGAACCCGGCCGGTCGCAGCGTCCAGGCACATCGCCAAAAGCCGGCCGGAGCCGTTTTCTGTCGAGGCCAGGTACACCTTGCCGCCGGCGGTGACCGGCGTGGCCGAGGACTTGCCCGGCAGGGGGGTCTTCCACAGAAGCGTCTGGTTGGGGTCCAGTACGGCCGGCAGATTCTGCTCGTCCGTGGAGCCGTTAAAATACGGCCCGCGCCATTGTGACCAATCGGCTCCAAACGCAGCCGAACCCATAAGAATCATTGCCCAAAAACGCATTCGCATAACGCCGTCTCCACGAAAATTGAGATTTTCCTTATTTTTTTGTATTCTACAGCCTGACAGACCAAAAGTCAAAATCCGCCTCCCGGCAGTTTATTATATACCCAACGGGTACGATTATTCCGCGAGCAAAAGAAGCAAGTGGTTGA
>CAZKAI010000166.1:5315-7419 GCA_964550565.1 uncultured Pirellulales bacterium | reverse complement strand
GATTCGCCGGCAACCGTTGCTGTGACTGGCTCGGTCGCAAGCCCGTTTTCGATAAAGCAATAGGGGGGCATATCCAAGGAGGCCGGGATGCCGAACCAATAATCGAAGCCGGCCTCATTGGGGCCGGGTGTCAGCGGTTTGGTGAAATCTGCAGGCTGATGATCTGACAGGCCCAGATGCCATTTGCCGACACAGCCCGTGTGATACCCGTGGTCTTTGAGCATTGAGGCGACCGTCATCCTGCCCGGTTCGATGAGGCGTTTGCTGTAGCCGTTGAGCACCCCTTTTTTTAGCCGTGTGCGCCAGCAATACCGGCCGGTCAGAACGCCGTAACGGGTTGGTGTGCAGACTGCTGACGGCGTGTGTGCGTCGGTAAAGTGCAGTCCTTCGGAGGCGAGTTTGTCGATATTTGGAGTTGGGATTTTGGAGTCCGGATTGAGATATCGCACGTCCCCGTAACCCATATCGTCAGCCATGATAAAGATGATATGGGGATGTCGTTTGTCTGGGCGTACGCTGACGGTTTGGTTTGTGAATTTCGAGTTGCTGCAGCCAGAGAAAGTGTTGGCAAGCAAAACTGAACTGGCTGTAAAAGCGACCTGTTTGAGAAACTCTCTGCGTTTCATGCGATACTCCATATATACCTGGATTAATTCGGTCAGTCCGCTGTCTTGTTGGGTATATTAAGATAATCCGTAGAAAAATCATAGTGTCGAGTTAATAATTTTGTCATTCTTTGTGGCTTGCGGGCGATTTAAGTCGGGCTGTCGCGAAATCCGGGGCAAGAGAGCCGGTGGATGCAGGCCGGTCGGAATCCGCATAAAAAGTGAACGAGATATGCAAAAATAGCTGTTCAATTGGCTTGGGAGGTTTTATAATCAGATATCAAGCTGTGCCTGCCGCAAATATTTACTTATGGGGCACGGAAGGAAAATGCTGTTCGCTGTGCCGTAACAGAAGTGTTCTGTTCCGCTGGAGGCAATCAGGCGGTTGGATGTGTATTATTCCTTCTTTCAGGATTGGAGATGACCATGACACATGCAGGGTTAAGGTGGTTAACTTGTTTGGCTGTAATGGGTTGTGTGATTTGTGCAGGGATGGTGCAGGCCGGAACGGTCTGGCTGTCGGACCTGGATTTGTCACGAATGAAGGTCGGTTATGGACAGGCACAAAAGGACTTGAATATTGTGCAAAAGCCGCTGGCGATTGCCGGAGAACAGTTCGAAAAGGGCGTTGGAAGCCATGCCGACAGTATTCTGCATATCCATCTCAACGGCGGAACGAGCCGGTTCACGGCCCGGGTTGGCGTGGATGACAGTGCACAAAACAAAGGCAGCGTCTGTTTCAGGATTTACGGCGACGACAAGCTGCTGTTCAACAGCGGCACGATGAAAGGCGGTCAGAAAGCCAAATCCGTCAAGCTGAAAACAACAGGCATCCAGACCCTGATTCTGGTGGTCACCAGCGCCGGCGACGGAATCGATTATGACCATGCCGACTGGGCGGATGCCAAATTTGACGTAACCGGACCAATGCCCGAGGCAATCGATGCTCCCGTCGAAGAAAAAGTCATCCTGACGCCAAGACCCGGACCTGCTCCAAAGCTCAACAATCCGCTGGTGTTTGGAACCCGCCCGGGCAATCCCTTTATTTATCGCATTCCCGCCACCGGTACCCGTCCGATGACTTTCGCGGTCGAGGGACTGCCGGCAACCCTGAAACTGGACCCGGCAAGCGGTATTATGACCGGCACGTCGCCCGACAAGCGGGGCGAATATGCGATGACGTTCAAGGCCGGCAATGCCTCCGGCCAGGATGAGCGGCCGTTCAAACTGGTCGTGGGGGATACGCTGGCACTGACCCCGCCGATGGGCTGGAATAGCTGGTACATTCATTATAACCGGGTTACTGATGCCGGGATGCGGGAGGCCGCCGATGCGATGGTTGCCTCCGGGATGGCCGACTATGGGTATATGTATGTCAACATTGACGACTGCTGGTCCAAAAAACGCAGGGAAGAACCTTACCGGGATAACTGCGGCGGCATCCTGACCAACGAGAAATTCCCCGACATGAAAGGCCTGACCGATTATATCCACAGCAA
>CAZKAI010000166.1:0-5215 GCA_964550565.1 uncultured Pirellulales bacterium | reverse complement strand
GCCAAAGTGGAGGCTCAGACCTGGCGGACGATGGGCGATGTGGGCTTTATGTCGTTTCTCGATGCCGGGCTTCAGAATTGCCATTATGCCGCACATGCCGGGCCGGGACGATGGAACGATCCCGACTACATCCTGATTGGCTGGGTGGGGGACGCCCGCAAGATGGGCGAAGGCGCTCCGGTCAACCTGACGCCGAACCAGTATTATCAATACATGTCGCTGTGGACGATGATGGCGTCGCCGCTATTCTTCTCGGGGGATATGGCCCGGCTGGATGATTTTACGCTGAATGTGCTGTGCAATGCGGAAATCATTGGTGTCAATCAGGATATTCTGGGCCGGCAGGGCGTGATTGTGACACAGACAGAGGATTATTTTGTGATTACAAAACCGCTGGCCGATGGTTCGATTGCCGCAGGCGTGTTTAATACGTCGGTGGTGGAGCAGTCCGTCAGGGTGTCGTGGAAGGATCTGGGCCTTAAGGGCCGCCAGTCTGTTCGCGATTTATGGCGGCAGCAGGATCTGGGGACGCATAAAAACGGTATCGATATCACACTGCCGCTGCATGGCGTAGTGATGCTGCGGCTGTCTTCATCAAAATAAAATCAAAACACGGATTAGCGAATGATTAAGGAGAGTGTTAAATGGGTATCTGTGCAAAGAAGTATGCAGTTGGGATCGTACTGAGTGCGGTGTTGATTGGCGGCCATGTATGTGCGTCGCTGGCCCAACTGGCCGAGCCGAAGGATGGCCGGAGTATGCGAACGACCAGCACCCGGCGGGATGCCAAGGGCGAGGAAAACAACTACGATAACCAGCGGGTCAAGCCGGGAGAGACCGTAGTTCTTCTGGATGAGAAAGGGCCCGGAGTCATTACGCATATCTGGCTGACATTTCTGGGGCCGGAACCGCAGGCGTGGGCCAAAAACGGCTCGGCTAGCCATCAGGACATGGTGATTCGGATGTACTGGGATGGGGCTAAAGAGCCTGCCGTCGAAGCACCGGTTGGCGATTTTTTTGCCAATGCCTTCGGCAAACGCAGCGAAGTCATCAGTCTGCCGGTGATTGTGGAAGACGGCGACTCGTATAACTGCTTCTGGCACATGCCGTTTCGCAAGTCGGCCCGGATTGAAATTGAGAATCAGAGTCCCGACAAGCCCATCAGTCTGCTGTATCACAATATTGACTGGATTAAAAAAGACCGCATGGACAAGGATATGCCGTATTTCTATGCCCGCTACCGCCAGGAATATCCGGCCGAGGATGGCAAGGATTACGTGGTTCTGGATACGCAGGGCAAGGGACATTACGTGGGTACCGTGCTGAGCGTGCGGACTCGCAGTCCATCATGGTTTGGGGAAGGCGACGAAAAGATTTATATCAACGGCGAAAAAACTCCTTCCATCTGGGGTACCGGCACAGAAGATTATTTCCTGAGCGCCTGGGGCCTGAAAACTACCGGCACGCCGTATTTTGGTGTGCCTTATTTTGACCAGTGGGGTATCGTCGGCGGCCATACCAGCGCTTATCGCTGGCACATCCAGGACCCCATTGTCTTTCAGAAGGGTATCCGGGTGACGCTTGAGCATTACGGCTGGATATCGCCGGATGAAAATCCCGAGTACAAGACCACAAGCTGGAATGAGCGGCAGGATGATTATTCCAGTGTCGCATTCTGGTACCAGACCGGCAAGCCCACATTTAATCCCGCCATGCCCACGGCCCAGCAGCGATGGCTTCCCTCGCTGGACCCGCAGATTATCTATGCGGCGGAATTTACTGCCGACACATATCATGGCGAAGGATCAGCGAGTATCCAGGAACTGTCGGATTTATATCCCAAAGCACAGTTATTATACAGCCCGTCGTCGATGGAAAAAGGGTGGATTGAAATTCCGTTCAAGGTGGAAAAGAAAGAACCGGTGCGTCTGCTGATTGTGGCGACCCAGGCGCCGGATTACGGGATTTATCAGGCGTCACTCAATGGCGTGAAAATCGGGCCGAAGATGGATTTTTATAATAAAGACATTCGTTCCAATGAATATCACCTGCTGGATTTCTGGCCTGAGCCGGGTGATTACACCCTCCGGCTGGAGTGCGTCGGCAAGAATCATTTCTCGGAAGCGGCCAAGTGCGGGATAGAGTCGGTCCGGCTTCGTCAGCGCCAGCCGCGGGTCATGCAATACGGGCACGAAAAAGATAAAAAATGGCAGGAAAAGCCGATCCTGTACAATTAACGAGCAATGGAGTCTTTTTTTGTGTAACTGGCAGAAATTGACAGGGTATTCCAGACAAGTTGTAACTTTAATGAATCGATTTTTATCTGTATCATTGGGCGGTCTGGCCGGTCCATTGCATCGCCTGGGTTTCTGTGGTAAAGTGATGTTCTGTGTATGTCAGGATTTGGCCGGAAATTAACCATCCATGATAGAGAAGATCGATTCAGATGCGTTTTATCTGTTATAGTATCAATTTTCATACAGCGCCGCTGGAAGTACGGGAGGCGGTGGCCCTGGATTCAGGCCGGCAGCGGTTTCTGCTGGAGGTCCTTCGTTCTGCCGATGAGGCGCTGGAGGCGGTGATTCTGTGTACCTGCAATCGTACCGAATTGTATCTGAATTGTCCCAAGAAATTCAAGCCGGAAGCCGTTGTCGAGAAAGCATTGTCAGTGGTCAGGCCGGAGGCAGCGGCAGTCTGGCAAAGTCATTGTGAGGTGTTTGAGGAAAAGGCCGCCGTGGAACATCTGTTTTCGCTGACGGCAGGGCTTGAATCTCAGATGCTGGGGGAAAACCAGATTGTTCATCAGCTCAAGGATGCCTATACCCAGTCGATTGAGGCGGGGACCAGCCGGTTTTGTTTTCACAAGCTGATGCACTGTGCGTTTCGTGCGTCCAAGGCGGTCCGGCAGGGCACGGAGATCAATTGCGGGGCGGTGTCGCTGAGTATGGCGGCGGTGGAGACGGTACGAGCCAAATGCCGGCTGGATGGGGCGAAGGTACTCTTGATTGGGGCGGGGGATAATGCGGCCCTGGTAGCGAAATATCTTGCCAAATCGAAAATCAGCCGTTTAACGATTATCAATCGCACGCTGGATTCGGCCAAGCAGCTTGCCGAGACCATTCATGGGGCCGAAGCGGCGGCGCTGGCATGCCTGCCGGAATATCTGGCGGGTGCGGATGTCGCAATCTTTTCCACGGCTTCGCCGCATCCGGTTCTGACGGCCGAAGATGCGGGGTATTATCTTTCTCAGCGGACCAGTCCGCTGTTGATTATTGATTTGGCTGTGCCGCGGGATGTGGAGCCTGCGGTGGGCAGTCTGGATAATGTTGAACTGATTAACATTGACCAGTTGAACGAGCAGGTTGAGAAAAATCGAGCCAATCGCGGTGTCTGGATTGAGCCGGCTCAGAAGATTATTCGTCTGCATACGACGCGGTTTATCCGCTGGCAGGAGTCGCTGGATACGGCGGCGGTGATTACGGAACTGACCGGCAGGATTCTGGGTGAGGCGGGTACGTATGCCAAGCGTAATCGCCGGTATTTTGCTAAAAGTGATCAATTGCGGCTGGAGCAGTTTGCCGAAGGGCTTGCCCGAAAGCTGCTGCATGGGCCGATACAATATCTCAAGGATGCGGACTCACCGCGTGCTCATGGCGACAAAACCCAGGCGGCTGAACTGGTCCGAAAAATGTTCCTGGATACCAAACGGCGGAGGAAGTTGCAATGACGGTATTGCGGCTTGCTACACGCGGTTCGGCACTGGCCCTGGCACAGACGAAGCTGGTTGCGCGGATGCTGGAGGATAAACACCCCGGCCTGCAAACGGAGCTGGTTATTATCAGTACGCAGGGGGATCAGGATACTGAACAGCCGTTGTGGAAGATGGAAGGGGTGGGGTTTTTCACGACGCAACTGGAGCGGGCACTGCTGGACGGCAAGGCGGACGTCGCGGTGCACAGCTATAAGGATTTGCCGACGGCGGACACGGAGGGATTGGTGATTGCGGCGGTGCCCGTGCGGGAGAATCCGGCGGATTGTGTGGTGTCGCGGCTGAAGATCGGGTCGTTTATGCAGATTGCACCGTCGGCGTTTGTCGGGACGTCCAGCCTGCGGCGACAGGCTCAGCTTCTCAAGCTGCGTCCGGATTTGAGTATCAAGACCATTCGCGGCAATGTCAATACCCGTCTGCGGAAAATGGATGAGGGACAATATGATTTGCTGGTGATGGCGGCGGCGGGGCTGCTGCGGCTGGGCTTGCAGGGACGCATAGCATTTCTGTTGGAACCCGAGCGATTTTTGCCCGCCCCGGCACAGGGGGCGTTGGCGGTGCAGGTGCGGGCGGATGATGCGGCGACACGTACGTTTGTGGAAGCGATAGATAATAAACAGACCCGCACGCTGGTGGAAGCGGAACGGATTGTGCTGCGGCGGCTGCATCCGGGCTGTCACGCGCCGGTTGGGGTATATGCACGCCGGGCGGGAGAGCGGATTATGATGTCTGCATTTGCGTCGCGGCCGGATGGGACGGAGGAACTGCGGTGTGAGGCCGAAGGTGACTTTGCAGCAGCACAGGCTGTGGCCGAAGAGCTGGCAGAGACAATGATTTCGGGCGGGGCGATAGAGATTCTGGAGGAGAATTAAGCGATGAAAAAACCGTTGGTGTATCTGGTAGGGGCGGGGCCGGGCGATCCGGAGCTGATTACGCTCAAGGCGATCCGGTGTTTGTCGGAGGCGGACTGTATCATTTTCGATGGGCTGGCGAATGCAGATTTTCTGGAGTATGCCCCCGGGGCAGCGGAGAAAATTTCTGTTGCCAAACGCGGCGGACACGACAGCATCAAACAGGACCAGATCAATGAACTGCTCGTGCAGAAGGCACTGGAGGGCAAGACCGTGGTTCGGCTCAAGGGCGGCGACCCGACGCTGTTTGCCCGGGGTGGGGAAGAGGCGGCGGCTCTGCACAACGCGGAGATTGCATTTGAAATTGTGCCGGGAATCACGGCCGGGCTGGCGGCGGCGGAATACAGCGGGATTTTCCTGACCGACCGCAATACCAGTTCGCAGGTGGTGTTTGTGACCGGGCATCCGTCGGCAGATAAGGATTTTGATTTTATCGACTGGGATTACCTGGCGCGGTTTGACGGCTCGATTGTGCTGTATATGGCCATGAGCAATCTGGCCCAGATAGCCGAGCGGCTGATTGCCGGCGGCAAAC
>CAZKAI010000165.1:2337-7548 GCA_964550565.1 uncultured Pirellulales bacterium | reverse complement strand
ACAGCAGCAAGACAGGCTTATAGCCGACATTGCTGCTGTTTTTTATTCGAGTTAAGAAGTTATAAAGTGAAAACTATTTCGTTGGTGTTACACAAAATACATACACCAGCGGATCCGAACCGGTATTGACAATGTTGTGCTCTGTATGCGGAGGAATATACAGTACCTTCCCTTTACCAACCAGAAGGCGGTCTTTACCGCCAAAGACCGCCTGGCCCCGGCCATTCAGAAAAACCAGCAATTCCTCACGGGCTTCGGTACTGTGGCTGCCGCATTCGTCGCCGGGGCCCAGAAAAACCCGTCCTGCCTTCATCCCAAGCGTTTGCGGAGTCTGCATGAGGCGCTGATATTCCTGCTTATCGTTTAAATCCACATAAAACGGTTTTCTGGCTTCCATGATTGTATTCCTTCACTCTGGTTTTCATTACATCAGAAAAATTGTTAATAGGCCGGCGGTCTTCGCCGTTTACCGATCTGCCCGCATCGCCTGAAGATTGCGTCAACCATCTTATCTGCCTGTCCAACGGGCAAATCGTTCAAACTGGTTCGTACCAATGCCTGCTTCTGCGCCGCAGTGAAATACTCCTCCCGCATACTGAAAATCAGCCGGGCCAGATTTTCCACACGGCAGGCTGTCATCCGCCGCCGGGGAATTCTGACACTCATGCGATGCAGATCGATGACAGCAAAACCGTATCGCCCATCGCCGCCCTTGTCAACAAACAGATGATACACATACAAATCCGGCAGACTGACCCCCAGCCGATGAATCGTCTGAATCCATAACGCCAGCTCACCCAGCAGCCGGTTCTGCTCATCGCTGCCAAGAGTTCGCCATGTATCGCGTATCACATCCATCAGGCACTGCCCGGCAAGCTGTTCGGTGATAAAAAACGACTGACGCTCGATGCCCGCCGCGGTCCTGTGGCCAAAACAGGCCGGCCGATACGTCGCAATCCCATGCTCCAGCAGATAAGAAGCGCTGTTCCATTCAAGCTGCCCCTGGCTGCACAGCCCACCCCAGTTTCGCACCGCAAACAGCATATCCTTAAAATGGGGATTGAAAAACCGCTTCATAAACAGCGTCCTACTCCCGCCAGCCTGCTCAAACGTACGCATAACCACACTGCGTTTGGTATTCTTGTTGATTTGAGTCCCTTCAAATCGCTGAAAAAAATCATCAAAGGTCCGCAGCCCCGCCGCCTCAAAAAAAGGCTGCCATGAGTTGGCATAGTCAATCCGTTCCATAGACGGCTTTTTATCTCCAAAACAGTCCGTTTAATTATGTATAAACAAGATGCCACTATACGTTTATCCGTGGCAAAAAGAAACGTTTTTTTGTGATTTCTTCGACATCTCTGCCCCCGGCAAAACTTTCGATTGACACCAGCCCCGCTGCCTTGTAAGGTTATTGCACCACTTTAGTTAAGGACAACGACCATGCTTTATCAGGATTTAAAAGGCAAAAAAGTACTCGTCACCGGCTCCAGCAGCGGTATCGGGGCGGCCACCGCCGAGCTCTTTGCCCAGCAGGGTGCTCTGGTTGGCGTACATTATAATCAGACCGAAGACGGCGCCCGCCAGACCCTGGCCAAAGTCAAGGCTCTGTCCGATGGCTGGCTCCTCAAAGCAGACCTGCGAAATCCCCAACAGGCCGCGGAGATGGTCAACCGCTTTGCCGACCAGGCAGGCGACATTGACATTCTGGTCAACAACGCCGGCACCATGCTCCAGCGGGTTAATATCGCCGATTCGTCCGTGGAATTTTTCGATAATGTCTTCGATACAAACACCAAAAGCGTCTTCCTCGTCACCCAGGCCGCATTGTCTTATCTAAAAAAATCACGCGGCAATATCGTCAATATCGGCTCCATCGCCGGGCATAATGGCGGAGGCGGCGGTTCCGGCATCTACGCAGCCGCCAAGGCCGCGGTAGCTACTCTGACCCTGGCGATGGCTAAAGAATTCGCTCCCTTCGGCATCCGCGTCAACAGCGTCATGCCCGGCCTCATCGAGACCCGCTTCCACGAGCAGTTTTCCACGCCCGAACGCAAAAAGAAGATGGCCGCCGAAACACCCCTCGGACGCAATGGGACCGCCGAGGATGTCGCAAAAGCGATCCTGTTTCTGGCGAGCAATGAGGCCGCCGCTTTCATCACCGGCGAATACATCGCCGTCAACGGCGGTATTCTCATGCGGCCGTAATTTCTCCCAAAATAATATTTTAGACATTATCTTGACACTTTATCATCAATAAGATATTATCCTGAAGGAATCCAGGAAATCAGTATTCACAATGACGGAGGTGTTTATGCTGAAATGGCTCAAGCAGTTAGATCAGATTTTACGCGGCGAAGCGACGAAACCTGCTTTATTGAAGGACAGTCAGTTCGATATCCCTATCGCAGGTCTGTGTGTTTGTCTGGTTTTATTCAGCGCCTTTTTTGGAGCCTGCATGGGCTCTTTCAACCTGCTCCACCCGCTGGATAAAGACGCTGTCCTGACCCTCAAAGACGCATGGATGCAGACCCTGGCCAGTGCCGTGAAAATGCCGCTGCTGTTTACGCTGACGCTGCTGATTACCCTTCCGTCATTATACGTTTTTAATGCCCTCAATGGCTCCCGGCTGTCGCTGATGTCGGTGCTTCGTCTTTTAGTTGCTACGCTGGGTGTCCTGATTGCAGTCCTGGCTTCGCTGGGGCCGATAGTCATTTTCTTTTCCCTGTGCACCACAAGCTATTCCTTTATGCAGTTGCTGAATGTCGCTGTCTGCACGGTAGGCGGCTCTCTGGGCCTTGCCTTTCTGCTGCGAACTCTCAATCGGTTAATCCTTTCGCAACCCCAGGAAACCGCTGCTATGTACGCTCCCAAGGTACCGGAAATAACCATTTCAGTGCCCCCATCCCCGGACGGTAAAAGCTCAATCAAACCGCTTATTGGGCCGCTGGAACATATTGCCCCGACCGATCGTAAGGCTAAAAGCATTTTTCGTGTCTGGACAATCGTGTTCGCACTCGTCGGGGCCCAGATGAGCTGGGTACTCAGGCCGTTCATTGGAAGTCCTCATCTGCCGTTTGAATGGCTGCGTCACCGGGAAGGCAATTTCTTCATGGCTGTACTCCAGGCCCTTCAGAATATGTTTTCATAAATCAGCGGGAGTCGCAAACCATGCTCCTGGAACGGGCCGATCAGATTTTGCGAGGATATGCAGGCACTCCAGACGGCCGCACGTCCAGAGGGCAGTTTGCAGGAATTTTGACTGTCTTATTTTTCTTTGGCTGCCTCTACGGGGCGGTCATGGGTTTATATTCGCTCATCTATGGTCATCGCTTTCTGCAGCTTGTCTATTCAGCCCTCAAAGTCCCCCTGCTGCTGCTGGCTTCGTTCGGACTGAGTCTGCCGTTTTTCTTCGTGCTCAATACCCTGCTGGGATTGCGTGATGATTTTGTCCGTTCCCTGCGAGCCTTGCTTGCGACCCAGGCCGGCTTAACCATCATCCTGTCGTCCCTGAGTCCCCTGACGCTGTTCTGGTATATCTCATTTGATAACTACAACGCTGCCATTTTGTTCAACGCCGTGATTTTCGGCGGCTCCAGTATCCTGGCACAAACCATCCTTCTGAATGTATCACGTCCCCTGATACAGAAAAATCCGCGCCACCGCATCACCCTGCTGGCCTGGCTGATTATTTACGCCTTTGTCGGCATCCAGATGGGCTGGATCCTGCGGCCCTTCATCGGCGACCTCAACAGCCCCACTCAGTTTCTGCGACAGGATGCCTGGGGCAACGCCTATATCAAATTGATTCAGATTATCTCTGGACTTTTTTGAGCCTAAATTCGCCTGCCTGGTTGTAATTGTTCCGCATCTCTGATATGATGGGAGCATCGAATAACCAATGGATTCGTCCGTATTCAGGATGCAGCTATGTCAAAAAGAATGAAGACCCGTGTATCGGTCGCCGTAACAGTGATTTCATTGTTTCTCTTAGCCTCCATGTGTTACGGTGCCGATTCGGGCAGTACTCCGCAGAAACCGTCCAGCCCCGTTACCATCAGCATTAATCATGCGAACACATTTCAGGAAATCGAAGGGTTCGGGGCCTCCTTAACCGACTCGTCCGCATGGCTGCTTTATAAATTCCTCAATGCAGACGAACGCAAGGCCGTCCTGACCGACCTGTTTGACCCGGTTCAAGGCATCGGCTTAAATTACCTGCGTCAGCCCATGGGGGCTTCGGATTTCCGCCTCAAGGAATACAGCTATAACGACCTTCCCGCGGGGGTAGCCGCCGACTACGACCTGAAGCACTTTTCCATCGCCTATGATGAAGAGTATATCATCCCCACGCTCAAGGAAATCCAAGCCATCAATCCCAATATCCGCATCATGGCCAGCCCCTGGAGCCCGCCGACATGGATGAAAACCACCGGCCTGATTGGCTCAGGGCATCTGAAAGACGATGTGTACACCACCTACGCCAACTACTTCGTGAAATTCATTCAGGCCTACACCGCTCATGGAATCCCAATTGATGCAGTCACGCCACAGAATGAACCTTATTACGAACCCAAATCCTATGCCGGCTGCCGGATGGAACCGGCCGAACAGGCCCAACTGGTTAAAGAAATGGGCATGGCCTTTACTAAAAATAACATTTCCGCCAAAATCCTCATCTGGGATCACAACTGGGACCATCCGGAGTACCCCATCGCGGTGCTGTCCGACCCGAACGTCCGGCCCTATATCGCCGGCACAGCATTCCATCATTATGCCGGCAAAATTTCCGCCCAGTCCACCGTGCATGATGCCTTCCCAGACAAAGCCCTCTACTTCACCGAAGGCTCCGACGGCACATGGAATGACCGCGGCTTCGAGGCCGACCTGATCCGAAAAGGTGTATTTATAGTCGATACCCTGCGGCACTGGGCCAAAACCATCATCAAATGGAACCTCGTCCTCGATGAAAAGAACGGCCCGAAAATCCCCGGCGGCTGCGATACCTGCTACGGCGTCGTGACGATCAATCAATCCACGCGGCAGGTCTCGCCTCGCCCGCATTATTACGCCCTCGGCCATGCCAGTAAATTCCTGCGTCCCGGCGCTGTCCGAATCGACTCCAGCGACAGCGATATCCGCACTGTCGCATTCAAAAATACTGACGGCTCGATTGTTCTCTACGCCGTCAATCCCGGTAAACAGCCCGCATTC
>CAZKAI010000165.1:0-2237 GCA_964550565.1 uncultured Pirellulales bacterium | reverse complement strand
TGTGCCCCGAAAACTGCCCGCCTCTACCGCGATTTCGACTTTGACTGGAAATTCATCAAAGCCGACCCCGCCAGCGCTCAGGCCATTGAATTCGACGACAGCAACTGGCGCGATATCAATATCCCCCACGACTGGAGCATCGAAGGCCCCTACAGCGACCAGTGGGCCAGCGGCACAGGCTACCTGCCCGGCGGCATCGGCTGGTACCGCAAGACATTCCGCCTGGACAGTGACCTGCAATCCAAACGCATCGCCATCGAGTTTGACGGCATCTATAACAACTCCGAAGTCTGGCTCAACGGCCAGTCCCTTGGCAAACGCCCCTTCGGCTACATCAGCTTCCAATACGACCTGACCCCGCATCTGCGATTCGGCAATACCGAGAATGTTCTGGCCGTCCGCGTGGATCATTCGGAATTTGCCGACTCCCGCTGGTACACCGGCTCGGGCATCTATCGCCACACCCGCCTGTGCATCACTGACCCGCTTTGCATCGACTACTGCGGCACCTTCGTCACCACCCCCACCGTTAACGAACAGCTTGCCGCGGTTCAGGTCCAAACCACACTGACCAATTCCTCCACCGCCGACCAGACTCTGACCCTGACGTTGACCGTTGAGGATCCGGACCGCCGTATCGTCGCCCTTGCCAAAGCCGAGCAATCCCTTGCCGACGGCCAGAGCCAGACCCTCAGCCGGGAACTCTCGGTCAAAAATCCCGCCCTCTGGTCGCCCGACAATCCCGCGATGTACACCCTGCACAGCACCGTCGCCGTCAATGGCCGGACCATCGACAATACCACAACGCCCTTTGGCATCCGTACCTTCCGCTTCGACCCGGACGAGGGCTTCTTCCTCAACGGTGTCAATATGAAAATCAAAGGCGTCTGCCTGCACCATGACGCCGGCTGCGTCGGCGCCGCCGTGCCCGAAAAAATGTGGGTTCGCCGGCTGGCCGCCATGAAGGAAATCGGCGCCAACGCCATCCGCTGCAGCCACAATCCGCCCGCCCCTGAATTTCTGGATTTATGCGACCGCATGGGTTTTCTCGTGATGAATGAGGCCTTCGACGAATTCACCCCCGGCAAGAACAAATGGGTCGCCGGCTGGAACAAAGGCACCCCCAGCCGTGCCGGCTACAACGAAGCCTTCGAGGAATGGGCCGTCCGCGACATTCAGGACATGGTCCGCCGCGACCGCAACCATCCCAGCATCATCCTCTGGAGCATCGGCAACGAAATCGACTACGCCAATGACCCCTTCTCCCACCCGGTACTGGGCAACGATTACCGCCCCGGCAATCCGCCTGCTTCAGACCTGACCCGCTACGGTACGCGCCTGGTCGAAGCCGTCAAAGCCATTGACACCACCCGCCCCGTCACCGCCGCCCTGGCCAACGCCCCGATGTCCAACGCCGTCGGTTTTGGAGACATCCTCGACGTAGTCGGCTACAATTATCAGGAACAGCGCTACCCCGAAGACCACACCACGTATCCCAAACGCTGCCTGATAGGCAGTGAAAACAGCATTTCGCTGAATGCCTGGGAAGCCGTCGTCAACAACGATTACATCAGCGGTCAGTTCCTCTGGACCGGTATCGACTATCTCGGGGAAGCCTCCGCATGGCCACTCAAGCACTGGGACCGCAGCCTCTACGACCTGTGCGGATTCAAAAAGCCGCAGGGCTGGTTCCGCCAGAGCCTCTGGGCCGCCGAACCGATGGTCTATGTCGCCTGTCAGGAAATGCCCGAATCCGGCCAGCCCCGTTTCGGCCGTCAAGTGCAGCAGCACTGGAACTGGCCCGGCAAAACCGTCCGCGTCATCTGCTACACCAACTGCGACGAAGTTGAATTGTTCCTCAATGATGTCTCTCTCGGCACAAAGCCCTATTTCGAAGCACGCCAGCGTGCTTTAAGCTGGCAAGTCCCCTTCCAGCCCGGCACCCTCAAGGTCGTGGGCCGCAAGAACGGCTCCTCCGTCAGTGAGTACTGTCTCCAGACTCCCGGCAAGCCCGCCGCAATCGAAATGGTCTGTGACGCCGACTCCCTTGCCGCCGACGGCAAAGACATCTGCCATGTCGAATTCCGCATCGTGGACGCCGCCGGCATCCGCATCCCCGACGCAGAACATCTTGTCACCTTCACCCTGTCCGGCCCCGCCGCCATCATCGGCCTGGATAACGCCAACCCCGCCAGCCACGAACCGCATCAGGGCACCATGCGAAAAGCCTTTAACGG
>CAZKAI010000164.1:2614-7589 GCA_964550565.1 uncultured Pirellulales bacterium | reverse complement strand
CAAAAACGGGCCTTTTTTATTTTACTTGCATCGGAGGCAAAAAAACGATAATGTGAGGATCAGGAAGGCATATTCATTAACCATTTACAGGAGCCTATATGGTTCGGAGCAGGCAGCGAGGTTATGTGACACCCATCGTATCTATTCTTTTGAGTCTTTCTGCGGCGGGCCACAAATCTATGATTTGGACAGGGTTACGCAAGTAGTATTTGAATAAGGGCGGATAGAGATGATGACAATAAATAGATGTTATCTTCTGGCGCTGCTGGTTTTATGGAGCAGTCGGGTGTGTTTTTCACGGGAAGTCTTGCCGTATTGGGACGCAGAGAGCGTAAAATGAAAACAATTAAGATTTGCTTAATCGCTATTGTTCTGATCGGTTTCGTAATCGTAGGATTTCGTTTCTTCTTTATAAGAGGTCCGCGATCTTTGGAATCAATAACAGCAAGTCAACTGCTAAGCTTGGCAAACGATATGCACATCGTATTAGTTAGATCTGGGAAACAACATCCAATTACTATAAATGATGTCATTGAGATGTATCGACAAGATGGGCGACAAGTTAACAATGAACTAACGGAAGATGGACAATCTGTAATAGATGCGTGGGGAACCCCGATTGTCATAGAGTTCAAGGAGCCCAGTATTTATAAGTTTATGAGTTATGGAGCGAATAAAAAGGACGATAAAGGCAAAGGAGATGATATTCTGGTTGTTTACAACTTGTTGCCTCATGATTTTACATTGATAGAACAAAAGGGGATTAAATAACCAGAAACGGCCGGGTTAATCTGTCTGATTATGCCATTTTCGCCTCGACCTGGCTGAAGTAAGCCAATCCCGGATAAAACAGGTTGTTGATAGGCAGCCAAGGAGAAAAAGTATGATGAGTCGAATATCAAAAACAAGTTTAGTTTTATCGTGTGCTTTTTTTATATTAGGTTGCACGGGTACGGTTTCTAATACTAGACAAAAAGATTGCGATGAGAATAAAAATTATGGCGAAGTTGTTTCAAAAAAGGAATCAGCCTGTGTTAACAAAACATTGGTTCTCGCAAAAATAGTCTCAGTGAGTAAGCTATCAAACGAAGATATGTCTCCCAAGAGGCTTATTAAGGCAAATATCTTGTATGTAGTCGCTTCACCAGAAAAAGATATCTATGATGGACAATTAATCGAGATTGTTACAGATAAAGTATCAGAATTGTTTGGTGCGACTGACAATAGCCTCACGGGAAATTGTTTTGCCATTATTTATCAGAGTCCTTTTTCGCCCAGGTATTCAGAGGATATAAAAGTATATAAAACGCTCTGCATAAATTATCCTGAGAAAATTAAGAAGAAGGAGTATTATGCTGTTGTTGTAGGCAAAATCCATAATGCTCATATCATACTGGGAGAGTTGGAAGGTTTCTGGCAAGTTAAAGCTGATATTGTTGACTTTATATATATGCCAACATCAAAGGTGTTAGACAGAGGAAGCGAAATTAATTTGTTTGTTCACAGCGTCGTTAATACTTTTCTTTGTGGTCCAGAGGAAGTAGGTGATCGTACATTTTTAATAATATATTGGGAAGAATTTGAGCCGAATTATTCAGGACAGATTTATACGATAGGGATGCTTTAAATAAATAATGGATTATGTTAAAAATCCTGAGAAAGCACGTTGTTGCTCTAAATGAAAGGATTTTATGAAAAACAAAACGGTGATACTTTTATCTTTAATTGTAATGAGCGGTTGTATTAAAACCTCAGAAGAAACAACTCTGTTGGGCGTTTCTGAGCAAAAAGTAATAAATGTACTTGGTATTCCCGATTTCATTTCGGAGAGAAATGGAGATCAAATGCGGATATACAAAGGCAATGGTTCTCCGGCATACAAATGGCCGGATTATGCCATCAAAGAATATTATTATATAAATATCGACAAAGAATATGTTTTTTCAAATAACCGTTTGTTAGAGGTTGGAGATATAAGTGCTGATAGAAAAGAGACATTAAGTATAATTGGTGACCGGGGACGGTAACCTAATTTAGAAAGAAATAGTTTTCAATGCCTAACCGCTACTATTTTGCTAATTTAGTAGCGGGGCAGTCCTTGCGGCGTATGGGTATCTTGGTGGACGCACGACATGGGGGCGTATAATACGACGACGCCGGTGTTGGCGGCCTATAGCTATGATATGCTGGGGCGGGTGGCGGAAATCGATGCGGGCACCGGCCGGGTGAAGCTGACCTATGACTATGCGGCCCAGGAACACAATATCGCCGGGATTCGGTTTGACCATCGGCCCGGAACTCCGTATAGTAACTACAGTATAAGGTATAATAAAAATGAAAAACATTCTAATGAAAATCGTAGGGTTGTTTATTATTTTACAATTTGCATCATGCAATCAAGATTCCCCTGATAATAAAGAAGCGGAAAATGCTACAATAAATGATACCGCATTTTCAGATAGCAACCGTACAGAAATTCAAATAAATAACCAAACAAACAAAAATGAACCCAATTTAAAAGAATATGTTTTTGTATTTCGAGACATGGCAAATTCTTATTCATTTGACTATTACTTTGTGATATATGAGAACATGATTTTGCTAAAAGTTGCACCGAGTCCTTTGAGAAACACACAAAGCTCAGAGGTGACTTATTATATTATAGAAAATATTCCGAATGACCTAATTGCAAAAGGTGCCCCCTTTTTCGTTCAGGCAGGTGATATTAAGCCTCCCTTTCTTCCTGAACAGACAATTACTTTCCGTGTTGATATTCCTCTAGCTGCAAATGGTGTTGCAAGTACTGTTTTCTTCAAAAAGGGTAATCAGGCGTTGAACAGTTGGCTGAAAGAGTTGAATACATATATAACTAGCGAGGGTCGTCAAATTGACCGATTACCCTCTTGTATTCTTAGTGATAAAAGGATACTTTCAGAGATTAGTACAAATCCAAATGATCTTTCTGGACCCTCTTCAAACCAATAATCACCTGAGCCGGGGCGGAACGGCGGAAATCGATGCGGGCATCGACTTGGATGAAGTAATCCAATCCCGGACAAAACAGGCCTTTTTATTTCCGGCATATCGGGTATAATGGACCGCCAACGGAGACCAGACGATGCAGGAAAAGATAAAACAAGGTCGTGATTTCCTGAAAGCGGAATTGTGGGGCAGCGCCGATGCGATTGTCCCCGACCAGCAGCTCGGCAAGCCCTGTCCGCCGGTGGAAAAACCATTCGACCCGCAGGCAAAGCGAATACAACTTGCTTTGCCCAAGGATTTTACATCCAAAGCGGCGGTTGCCGAGGTCATCGGTCAGCGCCGCAGCCGCCGCAAATTCAGCACCGCCCCGATGACGCTCGATGAAGTTGCCTATTTATGCTGGGCCGCACAGGGTGTTCAGAAAGTGTTCGGGAAGGGCGAAGCCTTGTTCCGCACAGTCCCCTCGGCCGGCGCCCGCCATGCCCTTGAACTGTATCTGGCTGTCGGCCATGTGGACGGATTAGCCGTGGGTCTCTATCGGTATTTGGGTGTCGAGCACGAACTCTTGTTAGTCCGGCCGGATTCGAACATCATGTCCAGTGTTGCCGCGGCCTGCTGCGGACAGACCTGGATGAGCCGGGCGGCGGTCAACTTCATCTTTACCGCCATCCCGTATCGGATGGAATGGCGATACAGCACCGCCGCGGGCAAGCTGATCGCCATCGACGCCGGACACGCCTGCCAGAATCTGTGTATGGCCGCCGAATCCATCGATGTGGGTGCCTGTGCCGTCGCAGCCTATCTTCAGCAGCCGCTGGACGACCTGCTGGGCATTGATGGCCGGGAGGAATTTGCAGTCTATCTGGCCTCAGTCGGGAAAAAATAATTGCATTAAAACCGAACATTTAAACTTGGATATAGCGAAATTCAGGAGAGACAATTATGCCAACGACTCATGCCCCATGCAAAAACCATGACCATCACCTCTGCAAACTGACCAGTGACGGCCTGCACAAATCCGACCCGAAAAAATACCACCAGCTCGTGCAGAATCCCGAATATGTCTGCAAAAGCTGCGGCCGGGTCGCGGCCAGCAAGGAAAGCCTCTGTACCCCGGTCAAGCTCGGCACGTTCGAAGATTAAATCCGTATCGGAAATCCTGAACGGCGAGTTCAGATTTGTCATACCCGCGCAGGCGGGTATCCAGCTTTAACTTCAACGCTCTGGATTCCCGCTTTTGCGAAAATGACAAATATGTTTTTCCTAAAAGCTGTATTGATTTTATGATATCTGGATTCGATCCGTATGAATAAGGATGAACCTATGCAAGCGGATAAGGTGTTATGTCGTGCGGAAAAATGGGTCTGGCCAACCTTTTGCGGGGTGATTTGTATTGCTGCCCTGGCCCTGGCTGGCGAAAGTACCAGAACGGAATGGAAATTCGACTTCGGTTCCGGCCCGGCAGCCGCCGGTTATGTGCAGGTTGTGCCGACGAATGTCTATACTGCTCAGGCCGGCTATGGTTTTGAGGGCGATACGGTGGTCGTCTCCCCCGATTCGTGCGGCAAAGATGCTCTGACGGGTGATTACTGCACCGCCGATAAGCCGTTCCTGTTTTCGGTGGCTGTGCCGGAGGGCAATTACCGCATTACGGTGACGCTGGGTGCCGAAGATGCTGCATCCGATACCGTCATCAAGGCCGAATCGCGCCGCCTGATGGTTGAAAAGGCCCAAGCCAAACCCGGCGAATGGACCCGCCGGACATTTACGGTCAATGTCCGCAATAGTCAGATAGACGGTGGGGGACAGGTACGTATTAATGACCGGGAGAAGGGGGCTTTTCACTGGGATGACCGGTTAACGCTTGAATTCAATGGCAAGCGGCCCTGTGTTTGTGCTGTCGAAATGAAAAAAGTCGATGATGCGATTACGGTGTTTCTGGCCGGCGATTCGACTGTGACCGACCAGACCAAAGAACCCTGGGCGTCATGGG
>CAZKAI010000164.1:0-2514 GCA_964550565.1 uncultured Pirellulales bacterium | reverse complement strand
CTGGCCGGCGATTCGACTGTGACCGACCAGACCAAAGAACCCTGGGCGTCATGGGGCCAGATGCTGACGCGGTTTTTCAAGTCCGAGGTAGCCATTGCCAATCATGCCGAGTCCGGCCGACGGCTCAATTCGTTCATGAGCGAAAAACGACTCGATAAAATCCTCAGCCAGATCAAAAAGGGGGATTACCTGTTCATCCAGTTTGCCCATAACGACATGAAGCAGGGAACGCCGGAAGAGGTTAAGTATCAGGATTCGCTGAAACATTTTATTAAGGAATCCCGCAGCCGCGGCGCCAACCCGGTTTTGGTCACTTCCATGCACCGCCGTCGGTTTGATGAGCAGGGTAAGGTTGTGGATACCCTGGCGGGTTTTCCCGAAGCCATGCGTCAGGTGGCCAAAGCCGAGAACGTGCCGCTGATTGACCTGAACGCCATGAGCAAGACATTTTATGAAGCGATGGGGCCGGACGACTCGGCCAGGGCTTTTCAGGATGGCACCCACCATAACAATTACGGCGCTTATGAACTGGCCAAATGTGTCGTCGAGGGCATCAGGGCCAATGTTCCCGAACTGGCCAAACATCTGACCGGCGACACTCCTGCCTTTGACCCCGCCAAACCCGACCCGGTCGAGACGGTCTATATACCCGCCAGCCTTGCCTCTGATACAGTCAAGCCGGAAGGCAGTTAACACAGCCGAAAACTGTGTACAGGTATATCTGTATCCAGTATTGCAGGTTCTGGGTTTTGCTTTTGCCAAACGAACCCAATCCAGCATTCCTCTGCCTGGAAAGCAGTCAAGTAACTATTGTGAAATGCCGAACATCTGTTATATTGTGGACGTAATAAATACCAATAATAAGTGCTCCATAATTCCCATAATAAAGGCCTTTATAATATGAAAACAATGAACAAGGTTATCATGACGCTGGCCGGGCTATTGCTGATTGGCGCGTCAATCCTGAAAATCCAGGAAATGCTCAACTTGCCCATCCAGGGCTGGAAAGAAAAAGGCCCTTGGGAATCCTATGAATTCTTTCTGGTGCAAATTCCTCTTGAACTCAGTCTGGGCCTCTGGCTGGTCAGCGGCCTGTTCCGCAAAGCCGCCTGGCTGGTCGGGACACTCGCCTTTCTGGGATTCATCGGTGTCACATCATATAAAATGTACATCGGTGCCGAATCCTGCGGCTGCTTCGGCCAGGTCCATGTCAAACCATGGATTACACTGAGCTTCATCGATATTCCGTTCTTCCTCCTGCTGGCCATCTGGCGGCCGGGCAGGGATTATAAACTCCTGCCTCCCCCGTGGCCCAATGTGTATCATGCCATCGTCTTTGCGGCCCCGATTTTTGCGACGCTGATTTTTGTCGCCCCGGCCATGGTCGCCTTCAAGCCCATCCAGATAACACCGGATAAAATCGATACGCCAAGACCCCCAATCATTGTTAAACAACCGATCCCCTGCAGCAGGCCGCACGCCGACGATCCCGAGTACGTCAAGAAACTGACCGAGACCATCCGCAAAGAGGTCGAAAGCCAGTTGGCTCAAACTCAGGTGACTGTGCCTAATAATACAACCGGAACCACACCTGACAAAACAGAGCCGAATAATCCTGTAGAGGTTGTGGTTCCTGTTCCCCAGCCGGATCCAAATACCAGGCCTGTGGAGCCTGTAACGCCGGATGCGAACACCCCGCCGCCCCAGGAAGTCAAACTGTCCGCCTGGCTGGACCATATTGATATCGCCGACCAGCTCAAGCAGGGCATCGTTGTGGTCCTGATGTATCATCACGATTGTCCGACCTGTGCGACGATGGTCCCCAAATACGACCAGTATTATCGCAAAATGAAAGAACTTGGCGACGAAAGCATGACCCTGGCTTATGTCGCGATCCCTCCCTACAGCGACAAAGGCCCCATACCCGCCGACACCCCCTGTCTCAAAGGCAAGCTCAAGGAGAAAGAGAAAAAGGATGAGATATGGGCCATCACCAGTCCGTATGTCATCGCTCTGCTGGACGGCCAATTAATCAAGGAATGGAAACAAGGCACCGCCCCCGAGCCGGAAACACTGATGGATGAGATAGATAAAGTCTTTTCCCAGCAATAATCGCCCGTTCTTATTCTGACTTGGCTTTGACCTGATTTACTAAACGTTGAATCAGGCCAACCACTGGGTTGGGCTCTGTGATGTGAAGCCCTCTCTCGGCGGACATCCTTATCGCTGCCGTTCGAATTCCGGCATTATTGTGGCGGCATAGCAGTTCGAGCCGCTCAGGGCTTAGCTGGACGCCGGCGGATTTCAGAAGACCCATACATGCTAAAGCAATATGTTCATCCGTGGAATCCAAGCCGCGAATCAGGGTTTCCGCACAAACCGCATCAATAACAGGGCGATTTATGACGAGTCCATTATAATACCAGTGCTCCTTGTTCACAAACGCCTCGATTGACCGATGCAGCATTGGAGTGCTCAAATACCGCGATTCCGTCATCCATAAATCACCCAGAA
>CAZKAI010000163.1:0-7609 GCA_964550565.1 uncultured Pirellulales bacterium | reverse complement strand
CGCTATATCATCATCTTATAGGCGGCAGTGCCATTCGGGACAGTTACCTATTATGAGCATAAAACGCAACACCCATGTAAACCGTCCCTGTTATCAAAAAATAACACTAATCGAAAAGCAGGATTAATAATGAAATATAATTCCAAGGAGATCTGCTATTTTGGGTTGAATGCTGGGAAGTCGCGTTGGAAAAAAACGGAACAGCTCGGGCAGATTGCTTATAAAAGATATAATAAAAATCTGCAGCGAATTCTCCCTAAAATGCCTAAACGGTATCAATCCTTCTTTAAAGATATTGGTAAACTTGGTGACGGAGACGTTAGCAAGATAACGTATAGTGTTTCTCCTCAGAATGATTTCATAGAAATAGGTGTGACAAATTGCAACAACGGCAAACTGTATATCCTGAAATTTACTACTATTCGAAAATGTAATCTAAATTACCCAAGTGATGAACCGATATATTATGATAAAACAAGTCCAACTTTGGGTTTTTGGTTTGCCAGTGAATTAGGCATGACAAGAGATGGTTGGTTTATCTATGAAATAATTTTTAGCAGTGGTGCAACTTTGTTTATTGAATTTAAGAAGTTCTCGTATAAAACTAAGTAGTCGATCAGCCGGGCAGGTTGGGCAGATTTTTTGCAGGCTGGACTATGTCCATGCGGGCTGTTAAAAGATTTGTTTCGGCAATATCCCGTACTGACAAAGCAGATGTTCCACCCGCTCCATCGGCAGGCCCATCACGTTGGTAAACGATCCCTCGATGCGGTCCACGAATTCATCCCCCGTCTCCTGAATCCCGTAGGCACCCGCCTTGCCTTCCCAAAGCCCTCCGGCGATATGCCCCTGAATCTGCTGTTCGGTCAGCTTGTGCGGATAGACAATCGTCGTATCCACCTCTACAATCTCAATCTCTCTGTTCTTCCAAACCAGCGCCAGCCCCGTGATGACCTTGTGCGGCTTGCTGAACAGCATCCGCGTGATCCGTTCCGCATCGGCGGCGTCGGCGGGTTTGCCGATAATCTGCCCATCAAAATCCACCACCGTATCCGATCCCAGTACGGGCATATCCCCAAATCGTCCGGCCACCTCGCGGGCCTTGGCCAAAGCCAGAATTTGACAATGGTCTTCGGACGTTACGCCCGCTTTATCATAGGATTCCTCATCGACATGGGATGGCTCCACACGAAATATAAAACCTGCCTTTGCAAGCAGTTCCCTCCGCCGCGGCGAAGCCGATGCCAGGATAAATTGAAATCGCTGTTGTGTCATTCCCTTATTTATTAATCCGTATATTGTACACGATTTCATGGCAGAATTGGCGATATTGAGCCTCAAATTGAGCCGCATCGCCGGTGATGTATGTCTGAAAAAGTTGTGTTGAAATCTGCCGATTCCACGCCGCCGTCAGCGGTACCTCGCGATTGGCCGCCGCCTGGGCCAGCCCGGCTTCCACCTGCCAGTTGCCCCGCAGCCCGCCCAGCAGAAGCGTATGATACTGGTTGAGCCGTTGGCCGTAATTATATTCCCGCAAAAACCGCACAAGGGCGTAATTCTGGGCGTAGAAAGTCATGATAGCCGACTCATTCGAACCATATCCGGCCATCGCCTGCCCCGGATTCATCGTAATCAAATCCCGCAGGGGAATGATGTGTCCCTGCTGAATAGCCTGCTTGAGTGTCCCGAGTCGAAGCAGGTTATCCTGCGGCCGGAATTCAAATACCCCCTGGTCGAACTGGCAGGTCTCAAACAGCGTCGCCACACCCTCATCCAGCCAGCTCGGCAGCCGGTAACGGAAATGCCGCTGTGTAAATTGGTGCCATCCTTCATGCCCCAGTATCGAGAAAGTCTGTTTGCGTCCGATATTATATGCCACGCATGTACTATTTAAAGAATATGCCCCGCGGCGAATCTGTAAATACACCTGGGCATCACTGCCGGTGAATGTCTGGGTGAAAGCCTCCCATTCCGCCCGCTGCCCGAACAGGTAAGTCTCAAATTTTTCACTGTCATTGACCGGATCGGGCAACTGGCTCTGATAGGCCTTATAGGCCGATTCCACAAACGCCGGCACCTGCCGCAGCATCAGCGGGTCAGCCAGCGTGGTTTTGATGCGATAGTGGTCGGTCTCGATATAAAGTCCATCCTTGTGCTCCTCCCATCGCTCCAGCTTGCGTATCCCCGGCACATCCGCCAGATACTCCGACAGCCGCTGGTGATCCCATTGAACCGAAGCGGAAGATTCAGTCATTTTGGATTGCAGCGACGAGCCGCACCCGGCCAGACTTATCAAGCCGACAACGATAAAAAGCATATAAAACAGGCCACGCAACTGCCGGAAAAGGGAAGCGTGGGAACATACAAAACGAACTGAATAGTGTCTTGGCGACTCGTTGATGAACAAACATGACTCCTGCATATTCAACCTCTCCAATGCAGTGCTGTGCCTGTTTTCGCTATATAAAAAGGGAGTCGCCTTTATTGTCATATAATAGCCGGTATATAACTTGTAATTAAAAATTTACAAATAGCCGCCTCAAAGTACCGAGCAAATATCTTACCTAAATTGACATGGAATTACAAGAACCAAATGGTGGAAATGAAAATATTTGCATATCAGACAAGACGTATGTACAATATCCAGATAAGCAGGTGGGATCACCAATGAATCAAACCGACCGGTGCTATGGATTTCCGCGTCCTGATTTCTTACGAACACAACTGACAGGCCGCATATTCCTGCATCAATTTCTGGATGAGTTCTTTGACTGAGATGATTTCATGGCAGCGGGCGACATTTGAGCCGGCAAATGCGAACGCCTGCTCCATTTTGCCTTCTGCGGCATTGGCCAGGACCTGTGCGATGCAGTAGGGGGCGGTACTCGGATCACAGGTTCGCAGGCATTGATATTTGCATTCGAAAGGAACATGAAGTCCCTTTTTGATTGCCTCGACGAATGGATTATTGATCACCCGGCCGGGCAAACCAACCGGACTTTTAATCAGCGTAATATCCTGTTCCGTCGCATCCAGATAAGCCTGCTTGAAGTTGTCATGCACATCGCACTCGTGCGTACAGACAAACCGTGTCGCCATCTGAACGCCCGACGCACCCAGATTCAGAAAATGGCGGATATCGCAGCCGTCAAAAACACCTCCGCCGACAACGACCGGGATATTGAGTTTCTTTTCTCGGATGTAATCCAATACCTCTTTCAGAATAGTCTCCAGGTCCGGAGTCCCGTCCTCAAGCTGTTCAAGATTATATCCCAGGTGGCCGCCGGCCTTCATGCCTTCAATAACCACCGCATCCGGCAGACGGTTATACTGTTTTTTCCAGCGGGTGCAGATAATATTGAATGTTCGCACCGACGAGACAATCGGAATCAGCTTGATATCAGTCCCTGCCGCAAGGCCGGGCAGTTGAAACGGCAGTCCCGCCCCGGAAATAATCAAGTCCGCTTTTTCATCCACAGCCGCCTTGACCAGGTTGTCATAATCCGACAACGCCACCATAATATTGACTCCGATGACACCGCGAGTCATGGCCCGGCATTTGCGGATTTCATTCCGCAGGGCGTTGTTGTTGACTTCTGTAAAATCCGTATTCGGAAAGTCCTCAAAGCGGCCGATTCCGGCGCTGGCGATGACGCCGGCACATCCTTCATTGGCCACCGCCGCAGCCAGACGGGCACGCGAAACTCGTACACCCATGCCGCCTTGAATAATGGGGGGATTGATTTGCAGATTGCCGATTTGAAGCGGACGCATCGAACTATCGGATAGTGTCATTTATATTTTTATTCCAGTTAATTTATTACATATATTAATTGCAAATACCACATCGTTGCATCTTTGATTTACCAAAGAAGCACACCCTCTATTCATACAAGGAGGATATTCCGTTCCTAAATAATAATTACTATAGTTAAAAAGACTGAATATTGCTATATGAATAGTGAGTATATCTATTATAAGAAACAACGCTTCGAATTCTACCTGATTGCAAGCCAAAAAGACAGCACAGAATTTGATATTCTATCAGGTTAAATAAAAAACTATCTAATTCGTTTAATTACGGAATAAGTTGAGCTTCAACTCCCTCAAATGTAATTTTTACAGGTTTAATAAGACCATTTTTGTCGAATTCCATCTTGTCTATGCAGGTTGCCCGGTGATTTGGATGGGTCTCACTCAATGGACGACGATGATACACAATATACCATTTGTCCGTCCCCGGCACATGAATAACCGAGTGATGGCCCGCGCCTTTACCCACCTGCGGGTCCTGCTGCAGGATTTTGCCTATCCGCTTGAAAGGTCCCAGTGGTCCATCAGCGATGGCGTAGGCCACACTATAATCGGGCCCGCCCCAGCCGCCTTCCGACCACATAAAGTAATATTTCCCATCTTTTATAAACATAAATGGTCCCTCCACATACCGCTCCGGAGTGACTTCCTTGTATAGCGTTCCATCCTCAAACGGAATCAACCCGGTGAAATCATCTTTCAGCTTGACCACGTTGCAATGCTGCCAGCCGCCGTAGTACATATAATACGTACCGTCGTTATCTTTGAAGATAAACTGGTCAATCGGCTGAGCTCCATTGACAATATCCTGAATCAGAGGCTTGCCCAGCAGGTCACGGTAGGGGCCTTGGGGCTGGTCTGCCACGGATACCCCAATCCCGCCGACTTCTCCCTGATGCACGTCGTTAGCGCTGAAAAAAAGGTAATATTTCCCGTCTTTTTCAATCACCCCCGGCGCCCACATCGCCCGCTTGGCCCATGTCACCCGCGTATTATCCAGAATCCGCTCGTGCCTGGTCCAGGTCACCAGGTCATTCGACGAAAAGCAGTCAAAGAAAAGCTGCTTTTCGTAGGCATCCGAATACGTCGGGAATATCCAATAAGTCTTGCCGTAGATAATTGCCTCCGGGTCCGCATACCAGCCCGGGAAAATCGGATTGCCCGACATGGCCGGCTTTTCCTGAGCGGAAGCCGCCGCCTGAGCCGCTGAAAACCGGTACTGTCCCGAGCCGACCGCAAACACCGCCGCCGTCCCTTCCATCCGCAGGAATTTTACGCCATCGGCCTGTGCCGCCGGCCGCCCGCCTTCCTTTACTGCCTCGGCACTGCTTGCCGGTATATACACCTCCGCGCTGCTGTTGGCCGGAATGGTCACATCCAGTTCAAAAACGCCATCAACCATCCGCCAGTCGCTGCGAATCATACCGCGCATCGAACGATGGCTGCATTTAACCCAGCTCAAATCGCCCACCACCTGCGGACGAATCACAATCCGGTCAAACCCGACCGCATCCGCTGCCGGCTGAATCCCGCCCAGCCACTGATGAAACCACTGGCTGACCGAGCCGAACATCGGGTGATTATGCGAGAACGTATTATCGCTGCCTTCCCAGTGTTCCCACAGCGTCGTCGCGTCGTTATCCAGCATATAGCGCCAGCCGGGGACGCCGGGCCGCTCGACCGTCTGCAGCACCAAATCCGCCAGCCCCTCGCGCGACAGCGTTTCCAGTGCAAACCGTGTCCCCAGAATCCCCGTCGAGAAATGCCCGCCTTTATAATTTTTAATCTTATCCAGCAGCACAGCCAGAATTGCCTCACGCTCGTTTTGGGCCGCGACGCCGGTATGCAATGCAAAGGCCTGACTGGCCTGTGTACCCGGCCCGACTTTGCCCGATGCCGCATCGACAAACTGCTTGCGATACGCCGCGGCAATTTCTTCTGCCAGCCCATCCCAGCGCTTGGCGTCCTCGGACTTGCCCAGCAGCCGCGCCAGCCTTGCCTGCCGCCGCGCACTGTCATAATACAACGGCGTTACCATCACCGCAGGCGTCGCCTCTTCCAGACCCTCGTGGTCATGCAGTCCGGCTTCAATGATGTGCTTCGGATTGGCTTTGGCAACACCCTCAAGCCAGCGACCCGCAGCCGCGTAATGTTGTTCCACGACACTCCGGTCGCCATAATACCGATACAGTGTTTCCACCAGATACGGATGCGCCATCGCCCACGCCAGCCCGCAGTAGTCAATCCCCGTCGAGGGAGCCGTATCGAGGAATCGTCCTTCCGGCGTAGCGCTATCGACAAAGTCCGTCAGCGTCTTTTCGTAAAACGCCGCCATATCGAAATTCATCATCAGCGCCTCACAGGTCGCGATGATATCCCCGCCATAAGCAAATCGTTCCCGGTGCGGACAGTCGGACTGCACACTGAACAGATTGCTCAAAAACGTCCGCCGGCACATCGCCTCCATTCGGTTCAGATACTCATTTGAGCAGGAAAATTCACCCGCCTCGCCCACATCGGATGCCATCGCAAAACCTGTAATCAAATCCTTTGTGGGAGGGGTGGTCAGCCCTCGCACTTCCACATACCGGAAACCGCGGAAGGTAAATCGCGGCATCCACCGCTCAAGCCCATCCCCGCGTGCAATATATGTATCCGTCTGCCAGGCCACCGCCGGCGGTGCCGGGAGAGTCGGATCTGCCTTGGGATCCGCCGCCCCTTTAATCTGCCCGCAGACACTGGTCATTGGATTCAGTTTGCCATCCGGATACAGCAATTCCCCGTACCGCAGCACCAGCTTTGTGCCGGCCGGAAATTCTCCCCGCAGTTCAATATTGCCCGCGAAATTGACCCCCATATCAAAAATGTACGTCCCCGGCTCCGGCATGGTAATCGCCACCCGCTTGACGGTACTGCGAATCCGTATCGGCGGCTGATGCTGGCTGACCAGTTCCCCGACCGGTTGCTCTGCAAGAGCGGCCTTTTTCCAGGCATCCTCCGCAATCACTTCGCGCCGGGCATCGTAAATCTCGCCCAGATAAACACTGTTGAATCGTATCGGCCCCTCGGCAACCTGCCATGTGTTATCGGTCACAACAGACCGCTTGGTTCCATCGGCCAGTTCCACATCCAGCCGGGCGATCAGCCGCGGACGCCCCACATACAGCCGGTCCCGCAGGTTAATCGACCCCCACATCTTCAGCGGCAGGGGATTAAACCATCCGTTGCCGACCATGGCCGACAAGTCATTCCGGCCCGCCTTGAGCATTCCGGTCACATCAAAAGTGCAATACGGCACCCGCTTGGCATACATCGTCCAGCCCGGGTCAAGCTGATGGTCCCCGACTTTGTTTCCGTTCACAGTCGCCTCAAAATAGCCTATCCCGCTGATATAAAGCCGGGCCTGTTTGACCGCTCCGTCCAGCTCGAAGACCTTGCGAAACACCGGCGCCGGATCTTCACGATAAAAATCCGCATCGCTGGCCGGCAGGGGCTTGCCGTCGGTAATCCACTTGGCCTGCCAGTCTTTGTCGCTGCCGGGCCCCATCTCCCAAAAGGCCGCCTCGCTCCAGTTTGACGCCTTGCCGTCCCGGTCCCAGACGCGAACCTTCCAGTAACACCGCTGACCCAACACAAGCGCCTTGCCATCATAGACAATTCCCGCCGCCTGACTACCCTGGCGCTTGCCCGAATCCCACAGATCGCCTTTATCCTGACCGAGTGCCTCGGCACTGCCCGCCGCGAGCACCTGCCAGGCCGTCTGAACCTGCCCGCGCTGCTCGGAAGTCATCTCCCA
>CAZKAI010000162.1:0-7648 GCA_964550565.1 uncultured Pirellulales bacterium | reverse complement strand
CTTTTAATATTTCTGATTCTTATTAGCAGTATCTTTTTTGAATAATGACCTTTCTGTAAACTTTCGCACTTTTTAGGCGGCCCGAGGCCATGAAATATCGACAAAAAAATAGCAACCGTCCGATGTTAGTAATGGAAAAGTTACGACACGGAGGTTGCTATGAATACGATACCTATTATTTCGGCATGGGCAGAGCTTGTCCAACAATTTTTCCCGATTTTTACGGTGCCGACCAGCGAGGTATTTATTCAATAAATGGGGACAGTTACCTATTATGATCATAAGACGCTAAAATAATGGTAACTGTCCCTACTATTAAGTATTATGTTAATCCTAACTGATATTATCAGGAACGAAGAAGCCTGATATAATAAATGCTTACCGGAAAGGTTCATAAGATGTGTGCGAAATTAATAAGGTATAGTATTAAAATCTTAACAATACTGGCTTTTTTGGCAATAGTATGTGGGTGTGGGGATTCAGTTAAACAAAGTCAGGGCATGAGTTTTCAGTGGGTTGATGATGTTAATGAATTGGTTGAGCAAATTAATTACTATAACAGTATTTTGAATAGTCTTGGGGAAAATGTCAATGAAAATGAACTGGTTGTCAGAAACGCAAAAGATGCAATACATGACAGTGTCTATAAGCTTTGGGAAGTGACCGGGCACAACTTACATTGGGATATAAAACCTGATGAGGTTATTTTAAAAATTTCTGATATTACTAGACGTTACACAAGCTTTTCAATGCAAAGCAAGGATATTCCACGAATACTTCTGATACATAAAGGCTATGAAACTCTCTATCTATTGAAAGATACGGATTATCTGTATCAAGCGAAAGAGGTAATTCTTGAAAATCTTTACATTAATATGGAGGAAGTGCTACTGAGGGATACAAGACCGAAATCTTATCCTTACTATTATCAATATGACTTCAATATATACCAATGTCTTATCGATTGGTACGGAAATAATAAAGAAAATATTCAAAGTGATGTAATGTCCCGTAAAACCGCTGTTGAAAAGTTTAATTGCTGTCTTAAATTTGATTTGCAGAAAATGTATTATACTGTTAGTACTTTTGACATGATTGAGTTTAATAAATAGAATAAATAGGGACAGTTACCTATTTATTCCTGCAATTGTTTTTGAATGTATCCTATCTCATTGTCCGCAAAGTATTTAAGTTCTATCAGGTCATTTTTTCTGTAAAATGATTTTATACTTAAAAAATCAAAAATAAGATTGCATTGCAAGCTATCTTGTGATACATAGTAGTATGTATTGAAAGGAACCGCCATGTCTGACTTGTTGGATAACTGGACAACCCAGGCCCGTAAAGGCATTCTGGAACTGGCCGTGCTCGCCGCACTGGCCGACAAGGAATGCTATGCCTACGAGCTGGTCAAGTCCGTTGCCCAGATTCCCGGACTGGTCATTTCAGAAGGCACAATCTATCCATTACTGTCCAGACTCCGCGCCCAGGGGATGGTCACTGCCCGCCTGGTCGAATCGGCCGAAGGGCCTGCCCGAAAGTATTACAGCCTTACCCCCGAAGGCCGCACGACACTGGAGATGATGGACAACTACATGAATACGATTCTTAGGGGAGTTCAAATGTTACGCAGCAGAAAGGATCAGCCATGAACAGGTGGAGCTCGGGAGCCGTTGAGGAATGGAATGCGTTCTGTAACGAGGTGCGTCGCCGTCTGACCAATTCGGGCGCCAATCCCGAGGAGGTGATTGAAGACATCCGCGGCCATGTCGAAGCAGAACTGACCCGCCGGAACCTGTCGGTGGTCAGTGCCGACGAAATCAAACAGATTCTTGCCCAGATTGGCTTGCCCGAGACGGCAGAAGTGAGCATACCGGATTGCCCAAAGCAGCAGCCGGCAGAATCCATTCCTGCGATCCCCCGACAGGAAACGCTGCGGTTTTCTAAATTCGGCAGTTTTTATCTGCTGGTATTCGGCGTCCTGCTGCCGATCTTCGCATCGGTCTTTGAATTGGTGACACGAATTTGCTCAGGCATCTTTTATGACCCGCTGCCGACACCATGGCATTTCGCCCTGTTCATGCTGATCCCAACCTCCAATATGACTGCGTTCATACTCTCAGGCAGGAATGATGCGCGGTATCGAACCCTCGGCGGCTTTTTGTGCGGATCAGGGGCGATGATTGCATTGATTTATACAATATGGTTTATCCCGATCAGCTTTTTTTCCATCTTCGCCGTGCTGGCCTATGGACTTGGATTCTGCGGGCTTGCCCCGTTGTTGTCCCTCGTTGCCTCGGTACAGGCCGCCCTGCGCATCCGTAAAATCAGCCGAGCGTATTCCTGTCAGCCTGCCGTTCCTCTATTTAAAACCGGATTATGCATTGGCTTGCTGGCCTTTGTCGCCGTTGTTCTGCCTTGTGTTGCCACACTCGTGGGATTGAATATGGCGGTGTCCGACAACAGGGATACGCAGGCTCAGGGTATCCGCCTGCTTCGCACTTTTTCCGACAAAGACTATCTCCTGAAAAAATGTTATGATGTCCGTGTTTCACGTGAGGACGATTTTGTGGAAATTGTCCCATTCCTCAAACTCGGCATCAATGCATCCCCGGAAAAGGTCCGCGGCATCTATTACCGCGTCACCGGCAAGACGTTTAACTCCGTTCGCCCTGAACAATACTGGATAGGCCGCAATTTTACATGGTTTGATGAGTTCGATTTCGACCAGGGCGGCGATGTCGTCGGCGGCATGCTCAAGGATTTATCATTGATATCCTCCCAGATGGATGCAGTCATTCATCCCGAGGCGTGCACAGGATACTACGAATGGATTATGGTTTTCCAGAATGACAGCACCTGGCAGCAAAAGGAAGCCCGCTGCCAGATTCAGCTTCCCCCCGGCGGCGTGGTCTCCCGGCTGACCCTGTGGATTGACGGCGTCGAATGCGAAGCAGCCTTTGGCGGCCGCTCACAGACCAAATCCGCATATAAGGCCGTCGTCCAGCAGCGTCGCGACCCGGTGCTGGTCACAACCCAGGGGCCCGACCGGGTCCAGTTGCAGTGCTTTCCGATCCTTCCCAACGGCGGCAAAATGAAGGTCCGCATCGGGATTACATTCCCGCTGGATTTAATCGATGCAGGACAGGCCGCCATCCAGTTGCCCGTATTCAATGAGCGGAATTTCAAAATCCCTGACGATACATCACATAAAGTCTGGCTCGAATCCACCGGCAAATTGACGACCACCAGCACAATGACCGCCGAATATGTCCAGGACAAAAAATGCTATGCCGTCCGCGGCTCGCTGCTCAATAGTATCCTCGAACAGCGTAACACACAGATACGTGTGGAACGGGACAAAGCCGTATCTTCTGTCTGGGCACAAAATGATTTCGGCGGACAAACGGCTGCCGTCAAACAGCAGCTCACAGAGCAGCTCGAATCCATGGACCAGCTCGTCCTCGTGATTGACAGCTCCGTGACCATGCAGGACTATATCCAGCAGCTCGCCGATGCCCTCCGCGATATCCCCGCTCGCTGCCCCATGCATCTGGTGATTGCGGGCGATACGATGGTTCAAAAAGAATTTCCCACCCATCCCGACGGAACACTGTCCAGTGTTGCCGATGCAATACGCGCCATCCCCTGCACAGGCGGGGTTGATAATGTCCCCGCGCTGACCGCCGCATGGGATCTCGCCAGTGCATCAGGCAAGTCGGCAATCGTCTGGATTCATTCCTTCCAGCCGCACATTTTCGAGGGTACTGAATCCCTCCAGCAGGCATGGAGCCGCCGACCGACCGGCCCGAAACTGGTGGAGTTGCAGGTCCGCGCCGGCATGAATCGCGTCCTCGAAGAATTGGAAACCGTCGGAAATATTCATTCTGCATCCCGCACTTCGGATATCGCCTCGGATGTTCAGCGGCTGTTCGGCCAGTTGCAGGGCACCCAGCCCGGCTTTGCCTTTGTCAGAGAAGCCATCGACCCCAATCAGCCAATGCCGCAAGAGGTCCCCCAGGTCACATCCCACATCATCCGGCTGTGGGCCAAAGACCAAGTCGATAAGCTGATTCGTGGGATAGGGAATGCCAAGCGTGACAATGCTCAAACGATAGCCTGTCGCTACCAGCTTGTCACCCCCGTCAGCGGGGCGGTCGTGCTCGAAAACCGCCAGCAGTATGCTCAGAACAACCTCCAGCCCATCGATCCGGAAACCGCCCCCGCCGTCCCCGAACCGACAACCCTGCTGTTGCTGGCCGGCGGCGCCATCATGCTCCGAAGCATCCGGCACAAAAACAAAAATCGAGTCTCGAATCAATATGAAAGTTAATTAAGCCGAATGGGTATCCTCGGAATAATCAAACGGCTGTTTGCCTGCTTTCGTCCGAAGCTGGGCCTGTAACTGCCGGAAGGTATTCGTCAGTTCCGCCGCAAACTCATCATCGGACTTGGCCTTAATATACTCCGGGCTGATGGGATCGCCAAACTGCACGCGAACCTTACCGAACTTGGGTAGCTTCTGCGTCCGGGGCCAGGCCTCGTACATCCCGTCAATCACCATCGGCACAATCGTCGCCCCGGTCCGCCGGCTGATCAGCCCGAAGCCCGGCTTAATCGTCCCGATCCTGCCGTCATGGCTCCGCGTCCCTTCCGGAAACAGACACACCGCCTTATCCTGTTTGAGCACCTCGATAATAGTCTTCATCGCCGCAATATCGGCCTGCCCGCGTTTAATGGGAATCACATATAAAGTACTGATAACCGCCCCCCAGAATTTGATATCCAGCAGCGTATCCCGCGGTACAAAATAAAAGGATCGCCAAATCCAGTTCTGACAGAACATCGGATCAAAGAAGCTCTGATGATTGCTCAGTATCAGCACAGGCCCCGTCCGCGGCACCTTCTCGCTGCCATACACCTTCAGCCGATACATCGCCGCCACCACGATTACGGAAAAATAATGACAGAACTTATGCCATATTTTTTTGAAAAGGCTGTCTTTTAATACAATCTTATCGGCCATCGATGATTTTCCTTGCGATCTGTTCCATCTGGTTGACCACCTGGTCAACGGTTAATGTCGTCGTATCAATCGGTATGCTGTCCGGCGCCGGCTTCAGCGGCCCGACTTCCCGATTCTCATCCGAGGCATCCCGCACCTGCTGCTGGCTCAACACTTCCTCCAGCGGTATCGTCTTGCCCGCCGCAGTCAGTTCCAGATGCCGCCGCATCGCTCGCTGCCGGGGGTCTGCCGTCAGGAAGAACTTGACCGCCGCATTCGGAAACGCCACCGTCCCCTGGTCGCGTCCCTCGGTCACAATCCGCTCGCATCCCGCCGCAAAGTCCCGCTGCATCTGCACCAGCTTTTCCCGCAGCGGTCCCGCCGAGGCAATATACTTGACCTGCTCGGTAATCTTCGGGTCGCGAATCTCGGCGGTCTTGTCCTGCCCGTCGATACACACCCGCATCAGCTCCGCCTCGGGCCGGAACTCAAACCGGCACACCTCAAACAGCCCGCGGACCTTCTCCGTATCGGCCGGGGCTATCCCCCGTTCGACCGCCGCCAGCGTCACCGCCCGGTACATCGCCCCGGTATCCAGAAACACCGCCCCCAGCCTCCGGGCAATCGCCCGGGCAACCGTGCTCTTGCCAACCCCGGCCGGGCCGTCAATCGTGATAATCATGGATTTATTCATACGTCCAATCAAGACAAAGTTTCAGGTTAATGCGGCATATCATACGCCCGCCCGGCCATTTTGTAAATGGCAGCCTGAACTTTTATCCCCCAAAATCAGTAGTGTATGACAGAAAACTGGATACAATGAATACGACTTCTGTTTATTCTAAGGAGATATTTATGGACTTGGCAGCCTATTTTAGAGACCACGAAGGAACCGGAATATTGGCCACTGCCGATGAGCTGGGCGTTGTGGACGTGGCCCTGTATGCGACCCCGCATGTGGTCGATAATAATACCATCGCCTTTATTATGAGACCTCGCCTGAGCCGGCAAAACCTCGAAACCAACCCGTTGGCGGCCTATATGTTCATCGAAAACAGCCCCGGCTACAAGGGCAAACGCCTCTATCTGCGAACGCTGAAAGAAGAGACGGATCCCGACAAAATCAACGCCCTGCGGCGCAGCCATCATGGCGGCGATGAGGCCTCAGCAACCCTGGTCTATTTCACCGTCGAACACATCCGCCCGCTGGTGGGCGACCATGAATAGATGGGCCAGGGCAATCCTGCCGGTAGCGGCCTGGGTGGTGGTTTGCATGGCAGGCGGCGCCTTGAGCGGCTATGTATCGGGCACCGGCACGGGGGATTGGTACCAGTCCCTGACCAAGCCTGCATTTATGCCGCCATCCTGGGCTTTCGGGGTGGTCTGGCCGATCCTCTATGTGATGATGGGGATTGGGGCAGGCTTGATATGGAGTAAGGGTGTCCAGAATAGGCCTGTGCAATTTGCAATTATAGCATTTTCGGTCCAGTTATTCTTGAATCTGCTCTGGTCGCCGTTGTTTTTTGGCCTGCACCGCATGGGCTGGGCGCTGGTCGAGATACTCGTACTGTGGGCCGCCATAGCGCTGACCATCCGGGCATTCTGGAAAGTCAGACCCATCGCATCCATGCTGCTGTGGCCTTATCTGCTGTGGGTCAGTTTCGCAACTCTATTAAACGCCTCACTTTACAGCTTAAATCACTGACGCTTGCCGAAGGCATTGCGGAGGACTTCGAGGCTCTTGGGTAAGGCGGTTTTCCAATCTTCCTTGCCTTCAAACTCCAGGCTTACATACCCGCGATAATTGACCTTCCGGAAAATCTCGGCAATCCGCGGATAGTCCAGCTCCAGCGTGTACCAGAGCCCGCCGCCGTAGTAGGTCTTGGCCTGAATAAAGGCCGTATCCGGGGCCACCATCGCCAGTTTGTCATACGGATCCTCAAGGAAATTGCCCGTATCGGCCAGCGTCTTGAGCCACGGCGAATTGATGGCCTTGCTGATGCGCAGCACGCCCTCCGGCGTCCGGCCCAGCCCCCAGTGGTTTTCCAGCCCGAGAATAACCCCGCATTTTTCCGCTGCCGGCAGGCATTTTTCAAGACTTTCAATCACCCACGGGAAAGCATCTTCATCAGTATAGCCTTCCAGCGCCGGCTCGATACCCCGCTTGGCCATGAATTCATCAAAATCGCCGACCGTTCCCCACCGTCCGGTGTTGACCCGCATACACGGAATGCCCAGCTTGTAAGCCAGCTCGATGCACTCGATGGTATGGTCGATATTCTTCTGGCGTTTGTCCTTGTCCGGCGAGACGAACCCCTGATGCGTGCTCAGGTTGCACAAATCCACGCCGTTGACCAATGCCGTGCGTTTGAGAGTTTGCAGGTAGGAATTGGAGTTATCTTCCATCTGGATTTGCAGCACGTCCACGCCGTCAAAACCCAGCTCCGCCGCCGACTGAATGCAGGCCTCGATGGGCATCTTGCTGTCCGGCATAAACCGCCAGAACGAATATGTCGATACCGCAATGGGATTAAACCCGCCGGCCTTGACCGGCTTGAGGGCAGGGGCCTTCTCGGCCGTTTCCGCACCCGCCTGTGATCCAATCGCCGCCAATCCCGCCGCCACCGTCGTCTTGATAAAATC
>CAZKAI010000161.1:0-7655 GCA_964550565.1 uncultured Pirellulales bacterium | reverse complement strand
TTTTGCTCGCGGAATAATCATACCCGTTGGGTATATTTTAACTCATATTAAAACCGGTGGCCGACAAAAATTTTGTAATGAAAAAAATAAAAAACTTTCCCCCATCCTTATAGATACGCCTATTTATGGATTGTTTTTGACACTTACACCACCAAACTGCTCAGGCCGAATCGCATTCGCAGGTATCGGACAATCCTTGTCGAATACATATAAATCCTCCGTCTTCTCAATCACCACAAACCCCTCATCCACCTGACCCGCATCATCCAGAATCGCCTTCCGATTCAACCCAAAATGCTTTTCCAGAAACGCATACATCGCCTTCCGTTTGCTCACGCCATAATCGTGCCCCTCATCCGGAAAATGTGCGTTTTCAACCCGCCCCATCGCCCCATACAGCCGATACACATTCCGGATAAACGGATACTCCACCTCCGGCGTATTCTTCGTCCAGTCCTGCCCATCGCTGACCAGCAGCATCGGCCGCGGTGCCGCCAGCGCCGCAATCTCGGCATTATTGGTCTGATGCGTCGCGCTCCGATGAATCGGCATTCCGCTTTCGCACTCACAGCCCCCGAAAAAATGCCCCGACACCATCACCACCGGTACCGACACATCAATCCGCTCATCGACCGCCGTCAGCAAAATCGACTGCGTCCCGCCGCCAGACGCCCCCGTCACCGCCAGCCTGTCCCCATCCACCCCCGGCAGCGTCAGCAAAAAATCCACCGCCCGAATCGCATTCCAAAGCTGCAACTGCAGCGACCCTTTCATCGGATGCGTCCAACCCAGCTCCTGCATCTGTCCATACCCGACCATATCTATCGCAAACACTACCGCCCCCATCTTCGCCAGCGCCGCACACCGAATCTGCATGTCCGGCCGGTACCGCCCATAATCCGACGCATCTTTCCAATGCCCATGCACACACAGCACCCCCGGATATGACGCCGCTTCCTTAACCGGCCGATACAGCGCCCCCGTCACATACACGCCCTGACATGATTCAAATGCGACATTCTCGACCGTATAACCTGAATACGTCCGCTTTTTACGAATAATCGGCTTCAACTCCCCTCGCTCCGGCAGCGGATACAATCCCGCCCCCTGCAATATCCCCAGCCGAACCACCTCGGCACGCTCTTTCCATGCCTCCTGAGTCGGATACCCCGCCGCCAGCACCGCCAGCCGCGCTTTAGCCTCCTGTTCCGTCCAAAAACTCCCCTGACACAGCATCGACGTATCCGCCGCCCACACAACCGCAGACATCACCACCCACACCACAACACCATAGCGCCATCGCATATCTCACTCCTGAATCGATTCTATCGTATTTCTCAATTCTAAATTTTAAATTCCCTATTCACCGCACCGGCCACCACTGAAAAATATTCGGCTCATACACCTGCCAGCCCCAGAGATTATACCATGCCGCCCAGCAGGAAATCACGCTGACGGCCAGCAGGATAAACGCTGCAATCCGCCGCCAGTAAACCGCAACAATAATCCCCGCAATCGCCTTGCCCGCAACCCCGATCAGCGGCCCCAGCACAGGCCCGGCAATCTGCGAAACCAGATTCACCACCGGGTGCAGTTCCGCCTCCGATCCTTCATGCAGCATAAAATAAATCGTACTGCCCCCATCAGCCAGCAGCGCCGCGACATACACCGCCAACACCCAGGGATGCTCCCGGCAAATCCCCACGGCCTTCCCCAGCCAGCCCCGCCACCAACCGCCCCGGCCCTGGGCATCGAACCGCACATCATCTCGAATTTCTCCGGCGTCTTGATTGTCCAAGTCTCAATTCCTCAATATTGAAATAGTTCCAGAGTCCACACCATTTTAAAGCGATTTCTCCTGCCAGGGAAGAAGAATATCCACAAAGCCCTTTCTGAAAACTCTCCCCCTGCAAAGGGGGAGTACCCGCAAAGCGGGGGAGGGGTATTATTTCTTCCTCTCATACCACCCAAAATGGTCTCTTATCTGATTCAGCACTCCCTGCGGATTGTCAAACACGAATCGATTAACAAACCGCAGCACAAGTACATCAAAATGGGCCAGAAACAAATCTCTCTCATAATCATAAACAGCCGCTCTCGTATTAAAATGAGGCTGTCCGTCCAATTCAATCGCCAGCCGCTCCGAGGGACAGTAAAAGTCAAGAATGTAATTGCCAAAACTATGCTGTCTCCGGAATCTGCGTCCGTCAAGTTGTTTATCTTTAAGATAGGTCCACATCTTCGCTTCAGCCGGCGTAAGATGGCTCCGCAATCGCCGCCGAAAAGTCTTCAACTCTGGCCAATTATTTAATCCCTGTTTATCCACCCTTATCTCATAAACTGTCTACGATTCGCTGTGCTGCCTAAAAAGCTCTCCCACCGCAAAGGGGAAATATCTGCAAAGCCCTTTTTAGAGGCTCTCCCCCTGCAAAGGGGGAGTACCCGCAAAGCGGGGGAGGGGGTATTACGCAACCCCGTGCCTACCCAGTCCAGCACTGTCCATCTTCATGTCTTCTTGTACCCCTGTATTCCTCCCCTTGCATACCTGCATACTTATATACCTGTATACTTTTATCTCGCTGTCACATATTTTTCAACGAATCTCCCCCCGCCGCCGATCGCACTTTCGCCCGCAGTTCCTTGCGTGCCTTAACCCGGATAGCCGCATTCAGCCACCGCCGTTTTTCTTCCTCAGTCTGCGGGACAATGGGCGGGGCCGCAATCGGATGGTGCTGCTTATCCACCGCAACAAACGTCAGGTACGCCCGCGTTGCCGCAGTCTGCACCCCCGTCGTCAGGTCCTCCCGCACCACCCGCACCCCCACCTCCAGCGACGTCTTGCCCACATAATTGACCATCGCCATCAGCACCACCTGGTCCCCGATGCGGATCGGCGACTCAAACGCCAGCGAATCGATGCCGGCCGTCACCACCTCCGTCCCGCAGTGCCGCTGGGCCGCCATCGAGCCCACCATATCGATCCAGCTCATAATCACCCCGCCGAACGCCGTCCCGAACGGGTTGGCATCCTGCGGCATCACCATATAACGGGTCAAAACAGCGCTCTGCGCCGGCGTCTTGCCTTGTGTCGTTGTCATCATTCTGTCCTCTTATTCTGGCTATTCGGCCACTCTAACAGCCTTTTTTATGTAGGGTGGGCCATGCCCACGCTGATTTTAGACCCACGCGGTTTTCCTAAAACGCAGGCCGCAACTTGTCATTCCCGCGGAGGCGGGAATCCACAGTCTCCCGTCCTGAGATTCGAATTTCATTCCTTTATAAATATCTCTCGATTTCTCGGATTATTCGCCATCAATCCGGACATATAAACGGTGCTTCTGTCAGGATCTCCGGTATCAATAATCACAAAGCTTATTGTAACATCCGACCCGCTATTCGTGGAGTATATTTTTCCCGAGCCAACAGGCTCAAGAAACCATGCCGGATATCGTAATGACGTTTTCCTGAACCGCAGATCATCACTGCGACTATATTCTGCCGCCTCATCACCCCCAAGATACTTTTCAAATGGTTGCACATCCTGCCTTGTCCCAGAAAATATCACACAAAAACCGATGGATTCCGCGTGTGTCACCGCCGCACGCGCCCCGGAGATATTTTTCGGAAACTCGATTTCGCTTGCACGCTCCAATTCCGAAAGCAGCAAAGACGCATCGCATTCCGAAAACCGAAGCAGCATTTTATTGTAATGGAATCCAAAATAATAAATTAAATACCCTGCAATACATACAGCCAGAAACCATAAGATACGTTTTTCTATTTCCATGACTTCAGTCCTATCGTCCTGTATTTCTTCTTACCTTGCAGTCTCGTAGGGTGGGCCATGCCCACGCGGTTTATCACCTTGCAGTATAATTCATTTTTTATGTTCCGGAGGAACACAACAAAATAGCCGGGCGTGGAAACGCCCGGAAAGCACTCTCTCGCCCCCCAAAGCCCCGGCGGGGCGACACATTCACAACCTCCGGCCTGACTGGCATTTTATGCTTCTTCAGCAACAAAAGCAATCCTTCTTCAAAAGCCATCTCGCGACCCATAAATCCCCACTCCAGATACGTATCCATGAATCGCACCCTCTATTTCGTATCCTCCAATAGAATTGGTGTTGTATTCATCGTCTTTAGTTTCCCTTCGTTGTTGCTAAAATATATTTGACTCGCGTATATTTCATTATCACATGTACTTGAATCCTTGAAAAATACCCACTGCAAAGACGCCGCCCGCCGACAAAAGCATTCATCCTCAAATAATACCGGGCCCACCGACATTATCTCTGACCGATATAATCCCTTGCCATTTTTGACATAAAGCAAAAGCATCGGATCTTCATTGAGAATTGTCCCGCCCATCCTATGCGGATCATAATCAGACAAATCGATATATTGAATCCGGCCCAAAATATCCTTATCTATTTTCAGCGGCTCCAATGTTGTAAGGATGGCTTCAGGGAGCGGCCGAGGGACTGTGCCGATACCTGAAACCAGAGAGTCTCTGCTCACATCAATTACATGCAGATAATCACTGATAAAATACGCTTTGGTAGTGAGACTCAAATCATTCGAGGATTGAATAGTGAGCGTATGTGGACTGTCCCACGAAAGGTCGAACATCGTTGCCTTCAAAGCCTTTATTTCTTTCTCAATATAAGTTTCATTAAGGATTACTCGAAATGGAATTCCACTTTCAAATTGCTCTCCCTCGTTATTTTCAATGATCAAAAACAACCCCGAAAGCGGCTCTTTCCCAAGTCCTCCGGGATAATAATGCCTAAACATGACACAGGCTTTATAATCCAAATCTGAGCTCTGTACAACGGTGCTTACTGGAGCCTCAGCTATCACGCGTTTTCTCACCGAATGGCTCAATAACAAAAATAATACTGTAATACAGAGTGCCGCACCTGCAATTAAGCACACTAATATGCAGACGATTTTTTTCAATATCGCTCCAATACTCATTGTTGCTCCGAAAACCTATCTCTTAATTTGTTAAAACAGACCTTTATTCAAACAACCCGTAGCCCGCAGGATGGGCCATGCCCACGCTGATTTTTATTCAACCCCTTCCCCGTTTTGCTCCTGCCACACATACCCCAGCAGTTCCCCCACGCCCTGCGGATGAGCGCTAAAGCTGTCGGCATTCGAATACATATATACCGGCACCCCGCCCACATCACGAAAACGACGATCCTGCCCCACAGACGCCTTAATCATGACCAGATACTCCGCCGGCACACGCCCGGCATGAATTTGCGGCATCCCGTAATCCTGCTGCCACTGATACGTCCCATCACAATACACCGTAATCCCCGATTCCGAATCACTCAACCGGCACAAAACCTCCCGCTCCATTATCTCCAGACAATGGGATTGATTCTTTCCACACCCCGTCAGAACAGATAAGACACACAATGTATACAGAATAATCCTCGTTGTCATGCCTTTGTTTTTCTAAATCTGCTCATTTAATCTTAGGTACTGAACTACAAGGTCAAGTTTTTCTGTTATCTCTTGTGAAATATCTTCTTTATTTGCATGCTGCACTAGTTGGTAATACTCACCTTTATTTAATAAAATCGGCTGCTGACTTTCTTGTGCATATTGTTCAAATACCTGTTCTGTGAAACTACTCATTTTTATGTTTTTCAAAACGGTTTGTTGTAGTTTTTTACTTGCCTTTAAGAACTCAGACAGCTGGCCCGCGTCACCTTTAAATACTTGATTCAAAAGACATCGATTTATAATCCGTTCCATTGTTTGATGTTGTTGGTCTCTAAATAGAGTTGCATTTTTTTCATAAAGAGAGCAAATATAATTCAGAATAACTTCGGGATTAATAAAGTAATTTTCAAGTTCATAGTTTTTCCAATAAACAACCGCCAAGTCATCCTGAATCTCGTCTTGTAGCTCTCTTGCATCACTATCAAGTATCGCCAAGCCTTTCAAGTTCTGAACACACCGACGTAAAGTAGAAAAATGTTTTCTAAAATTTGTAAACGCACCGCCAATTCTCTCAAGTTGATTATCTAATGAGTTTTCAGGGCAATCATTCTTTGTATAATAATAATTAATCTTTCCAGATAATACATCATACGCAGAATGATTCAGTTTTTTCGCAAGCGCTCTTAGCATTTCAATATCAGTGCTGCCATCAACATATAGAATCCTAGGCATAACTTTTGCTTTGTAATAATGATCAATTTCAAATATTTTCAAGGCAGACTTTATATCTTGTTGTGTTGCAAGATCAACCGCTTGTCCATTGATCAAAAGAGTGAGATTTATATCAATTGCATCGTCAAGAATAACTTCTGAATGTGTTGCAATAATAACCTGACAGCCTTGGTCTTGAGCAATGTCTTTTAGTATTGCATATATCTGTTTTTGGCGAAGAATTTCTAAATGTGCATCTGGCTCATCAATCAACAAAATGCTTCCTTTATGAGAATACAAGTATGACAAAATCAGAAGCATCTGTTGCAATCCTCGTCCTGCCAAGGAAATATCTAATTTACTATCTATGCCGCTTTGTTCGTATTGCAATACAATAGCTCCACGATTTTTGTCAAGTTCTGGTTTCCCGAGGTCAACAGAAAATAGTTTTTTCATCAGAGCAGTAATTGTATCCCAATCTTTTTCACCATTTTCGTTTTCTAAAACTTTGTAACATAGATTCCTTAGCACTTGCGCAGTTTGGCCTTGCCCCATTAATACATTTATTCTTCCTTCTTGGATGAGTGGCTCATCTATTTCTATGCCTGACATAGGGTACAATAGGTTAAAACGTAATCCAGAGACATATTTCAATAATTCTTCATCTTTCAATGTCTCAGGACAAGGCTTGCAATAAATTACTTCACTGTCTCGCTGAGTAAAATAAAGTCGGCATTCTTTAATTTTTCCTTCATGTTCAACACCAACGTTAATAACAAGTTGGATAGGATCATTTCCTCTTCTGACACGTGTTCCATTCCAGAGAAATCTGGTTTCTGATACGGGTATTTCAAGTATATTCAATCTATTTATTCCAGCAGCAAGACGCTCCAGTTTTTCTTTCCTTCTAGGTTGCCCTTTTTTTTCAAACCAAGCTTTAACACCATCACTCCACAAAGCCAATGCTTGAATTACACAAGTCTTCCCTGCATTATTGGGGCCAATTAAAACAGCTGGATGACCTAAATCGATGTGTATTTTTTCACCGAATGTCTTAAAATTCTCGATATCAACATATCTAATAATTTTCATTTTTTGCACCCTAAAAACGAACCATAATAATACACTTCTCGTTAGATTTGATCCAGTTTGATTATAACAGATGAATATAAGCTTGAAAAGCATTATTCTGCGAACTCTCTTAACTAAAAGAGTTTCGGATTATCGCTACAGTTGATAACCGAAAAATCAAGCCCCTTTCCACCCACCCGCCAAACAACAGCCCAAGCCTCCGCCTTTGAGTTTCAATTCTCAACTCTAAATTCTAAATTTTGAACCCTCAATTCCCCTTTCCACAATAGAAAATCGAAAATGGAAAATTGTAAATTCCGCCTTCCTGTATCCCTACATACCTATATACCTGCATACCTGTATTCTTAACTCAATACAGCACTTCCGGATACACAATCGCCGCCACCAGCC
>CAZKAI010000160.1:0-7662 GCA_964550565.1 uncultured Pirellulales bacterium | reverse complement strand
TAGCGGGCGCTGCCTTTCGGGTCGCCGGGCTGTCGGGGCAGGGTCCCATGGCTGCCACCGGCCCCATCGCTCCAGACCACAAACGCGGCACCCTCGTTCCATACATAGATATGGACATCCGCGCTGTCGATTCCCGGCACGGCCGGGTGATCCAGTCCGGAATGGGACCAGGACAAGTTTTTCGCTCCGCGTGTCGGGGATTTGCGAAATTCGCATCCCATAAAAAAGAAAGATACAGCCAGCAGAATGGCAAAAAGAACGGGTACACAGTTCATTTGTCGAGTCGATTTCATAACATCTCCTGTCAATAATTTAATTGAAATTGTCCATTTAAGCATATAAAAAGACCGGCCCTGTTCAGGTCTCGAAGATACACGGCCTGAATAAACACATCTTTCGACACGCTCTTTTCCGGTTGTTATCTATATCCGATGCCGTTTGGCATTTACTTGGGCTCAATCTGTAAATCTATGGAAGTGCCATGAATCAGCGTATTATACACCGGAGAAAACTGTGCCAGCCGTTTGAGCCGTTCCAAATTCTTCTCATCGGATTTAATCCGAAAATGAACCCGGATATTTTTGTATTGTCGGGGTACTGTATTGGAAATGCCCAGAAAGCCCCTGAGGTCCAGATCGCCTTCAATCTCCGATTCCAGTTCTTCGATATGAATACCCTGAACGGCCGCATGAGCTACAATCGAGGTTGTCAGACATCCGGCCAAAGCATTCAGCAAATGTTCTACAGGATTGGGAGCCGAATCGCGTCCTGCCAGCACAGGGGGTTCATCACATTCCAAGACAAAATTCTTTTGATGCTGATGTTCCTGTTTGGCTCCATAAAACGTGGTGATGGAGGTGCAATTGCGATCTCCGTCAATCCACTTGTTACGGACACGGAATTTGCATTCACCCAGTTCGGGCTGTTCCTGAATGGCATTCACCGTTTCACGGAGAGTATCCAGATTAATCCCATTAATCGTATTGATTTTATATGTCTTAGTCATTTTCAACATCCTTTATATGGTTTTAGTTGTTTTTAATCTCTATCAACTACCACGTTCAGCCTGTTGACCGGTTCAACTTATAATATTTTTTCGGGGGTTCCATAGGGAAAATCCCTAAAATTGCCGCCAGTTTACTTATTCAGAGAATACTGAGCCCATTCATTGATGCAAGAAAATCAGAAAGTGTGGCGTTAATCATATGATTCAATAATAGATGTGTATAGTATAGAATATTGCAAAGCATTTATGAGACACCATGAAAACGAGAATTAAAAGGGTATCAAGTAATTTATAAACATCTATTAAATATGAACATAAGAATAAATATGCAAAACAACAAAAAAATTTCATTGACGGGGAAGACGCGTTTGAATATAGTACGCTTAAGTGCTTAAGTGTGTAAAAATTGAATAATAGAAGGATTATAAGGATAGAAAATTATGGTTCCTGTCAGTGCGAACATCAAGACGCGGGATTTACCGGTTCCAATGAATAAAATGCTCGAATTTATTCCTCTGCATGGGGGCATGAAACGAGAAAGCACTCTGGCTGATCAGGTTTATGAGCATATTTTGAAGGAAATCGTGTTTCCCGGAGAAGGGCAATCCCATGCCGTGGAATACGGCGGCAAGATCACCGAATCGATTCTGGCCAAAACTTTGGGTATCAGTAATGGGCCGGTGCGGGAGGCGGTATTTCGTCTCCGGCAGGAAGGCTGGATTCATACCATCGGCAACAAGGGCTCTTTTTTAGTGGACTTCAGTGATCCGAAAATAGCCAAAGAGATTTATCAATTCCGTTTAAGTTTCGAAACCGGGACTTTTTATTCTCTGGCCGCACGGATTACGGATGCCCAGATTGAAACCATGCGGGAAATTCTGAATGCTCTGGAGAAGGCCAAGGCGCAGGAGGATATGTCCGCCTTTCGCAAAATGGATGTGCACTTCCATCTTCAGGTTGCCGAATTCGCCGGCGGTCCTGCCTATGCCCAGTTGTTACGCTCAAAACTCCTGCAATGGTATGCCATGGCGTATCATGTGCTGATGCGGTCCATGGGAGCCGAGCAGTATCGTCACAACCTCGAAGGGACCGGGGTATCTTCACACAAAGAGCTGTTTGATGCCCTGGCAGCACGGGACAGTGACCGTGCCGCCCGGCTGATAATACAGCATCTGGGACATATTTCACGGCTGCTTGGAATCACCAATTAATGACAGAACATCTGATGAATGGGCATAGGTCAACAAAAGACATCTGAGATGACAGAAATGTGAAATTGAGAAAAACGTATTGAAATGAAGCAATACAGAGATGGCTTGGATGCGGCGGGAACTCAGCATAAACGCTATACTTTCCAGGAGGTCAAATGAAAAAGAATGGTTTCACATTAATAGAACTGCTGGTTGTCATCGCGATTATTGCCCTGCTGATGTCGATTGTTACACCCGCTCTGCGAAAAGCCAAGCACGCCGCACGTCTGATGCTTTGTGCCAATAATCAGCATCAGACGCTGCTGGGGGTATTTTCGTATTCGTCCAGCCATGATGGCGCTTTGCCGCCGCATCCGGCCGAACGGATTGATGGATCATTCAGCGTGGTGAACTATCTGAATTATCATCAGGGTACTGGTGCCGTTCAAAATGCCAAATATCAGGGGATGTATTATTACCTGGGCAGTTATCTTCCGCGGGTTGATGTATTTATCTGCCCGCTGGGGCGTTCTCGGGACTATTCGGAACTGCAGCGCCAGTATGTTGATTATAAGCAGACATCGGGCGAAGGGACGCTGACATCATATAATCTCTATTGGGGCGGAATTCAGTTTACAACCTCAGATGGTTTAAAATTTACAGGTCCTCGCGGAAAATCCGACAGCAAAACAGCCTCGGCCCTGCTGGTTTCGGACAGTATCTTCAAGTGGCCCGGTGCCCCGAATGACTGGTGGCTGGCCCATCAGCCCGCCAAGGGAAGTGGGCAATTTCAGGATTATAATTGGGATCCGCGTTTCGGCAATTACTGTGCGACATTCTGGATCTACAATCCCAATGCATCCCTGATGCCGGCTGGCGGGCAACTGCCGGCAGAGATGGCCGAGATGAAGTTCAATGCCGGATACATGGACGGCAGTGTGCGGCGGTACGGCGGTGAGGAAGTCAAATGGACGCCGGATAGAATGTATTATATTCCTGAGACATGGCGTTGAGCGAGTTGCCCCCATCGATGGAAATTGCCGGAAAAAAGCTGTGGAACAAAAAAGACCTGTTGCGAGCAGGAAGATTATAAGCGATAGAACATGAACAAAACCGTTCAAACGACGTTCGTTTGGCGAGAGATGTATTTCAAATCATGTCGGAGGATGTACCAGATGAAAACACTAGCAGTACTCTTGATGGCAGTTGCTTTGTCGGCGGCTGCTTGTGGATTGACAACTCAGACGTATGGCGATTTTGATGACAACCAGGCCGGCGGCGCAGGATTCGTGTTCACGCCAGATTTGCCGGAGTATGCCGAAAGCGGGGATCCGATGCCTCAAACGGCATATCTGATGAGTTGGAGCTATGCCAAATCATCCAGCGGCTACGGCGGAGCGGCCCAGACCTATCTTGCTGTGTATTCCTATGACTCAGTTTTAGGGTATCAAGCCCTGCTGGGCACCTCAACCAATTACATCGATTTCCCGGCGGCCAGTCCCCTGGCCTTGTTAACCTGGGAATTTAATGGCATTGCACTGGATAAAGATACCCAGTATGCCCTGATGTTTGTTGACCAGACGGGTGCCATTGCCTCCGGCGGTGTTGAACTGGACACTACAAACAGCACCACCAACGGCTTCATTCAGACCGGGTACAAACTCGTCAACAAGCCCACCTGGGAAGCCCATTTCTCAGCGGCTTACAGCAATACGATTCCCGAACCGACGACGATGGTTCTGCTGGCAGTCGGCGGACTGCTTCTGCGTCGACGCCAGGCATAATTTGCCCAGGCAGATTTCGGCCTAGAGGAGGTAAAGTAGATGATGGCTCAGGCGGCGGTGATGTGCAGAGGAAACCGCCGCCTGAGACAGGGAAGCTATGTCGATAAAAAACAGAAACCTGTTGAAATGAACTCCTTGCAGAGATGATTATGAATAGAATACCAAACAGACTGGAACTCCTTGGTTGCAATCATAACAGATATAGTTCTTTCAGGAAAATCTCCATCCTCTATTTGAGGTGGCTGCATTTGTTGGTGATGACCCTCTTTTGCAGCCTGGGATTTGCGGCCGATTATATCCTTTTTGAGGATAATTTTCAGGCGTATGATGTCGAAGAACCGGCCGATTTTTCCGTCGGCGGCATTCCAACGGGAATGTGGTCTGTCGATTATGACTCTGCCGTGGATCGTGCCACTGAGATTTACAATACGACTAATTTCGGCGGAACGCGTTTGTGGGTGTCAATCGATGACGGTGCCAGCATCATCAGCAAAGGTATTAAGGAATTGCAGAGCGGCAAAAAATATTTCTTTTCGACCGTTCTCGTCGCAGAAACATCCTCTTCCACGCGTACGGCAATTATGTCTTATGATCTTCTCATAGGTCCGAATTTCGCCTCCGCAACAACAGCGATTGCAGGTCCTGTTACAGTTACCGTACATGGCGATGACTGGCAGATTCCCGATTCCAAGAGCGATCATGTCTTTACCCGGGAATTTACCACCGGTGTTCTGAATGCCGACGACAGACTCTTTATTAAAATAACGCGTATCAGCAGTTCAAGTGCGGCCTATATCGGCGTCGATGATGTGCGTCTGGCCGAAGTTCAGCCGATTGAGATTATCACCAGCGATACCGCCCTATCGGAAGGGTCTGCGGCATCGATTGTCTATGATGTCTATGTGAAAAACAACCCGACAGAACCGGTCGCTGTCACAGTCACAGCCGACGATCAGGTTCGGGTGAATGGTCAATCCGAAGTGATTTTGCTGTTTACTCCGCCGATCGATCCGGCTGTTTCACAAAAAATTACCGTAACAGCAATCAATGACAGCCAGCATGAGGGAACGCATTCCGGCCTGATTTCCCACACCTCCAGTTCTGTTCTTGCCGACTATAATGGATTGCATCTGCCGACGGTCGAGGTGATGATTGCCGATGATGATTTGCCGGTTCATTTTGTATCCAACGTATTTGTTGGAGGGCAGGAAGGTGCCTCGGGAACCTCAAACTATCGCATACCCAGCATGACCGTGGCACCGGACGGATCTGTTCTTGCGTTCGCCGAAGGACGCCGCAATGGCGGGGACCCGGGGGCAACCCTGCCGATTGACATGGTCATGAAACGCTCCACAGACCACGGACAGACCTGGCAGCCGCTGGTGGTGCTGCATCAGGGTACCTTTGACTATTCGGATCCGCGTCCTGTGACGGACATGGAAACGGGTAAGGTACATCTGCTTTATACCCAGTGGCCGGATTTGTGTGGTCAGGGCTGTGTTCCGGCCGGACTTGGCGATAATTCATCCGTGATGTTTCTGCAAACCAGCTTGGATAACGGGCAGACCTGGTCGGGCCCGATGAACCTGAATACCCAGATTAAAAATCCGACATGGAAGGCCCTGAACTCCGGCCCCGGGCACGGCATTCAGTTACGCTGGCAAAGCGATCCGGTCAGAAATGGCCGATTGCTGGACCCGGCACATATCAATGGCGTTGATGCAGTATCAGTTTATAGCGATGACGGCGGTCAGACCTGGCAAGCCGGTACAGTCGATGTGACCGCCCCCAGCCTGAATGAGTCCGATGTCGTCGAGCTGACCAATGGAGACCTGTTGTGGGATGCTCGTCCCGGCAGCGGATTGTATCGATACTGGCTCAAAAGTACCGATGGCGGCCAGACATGGCAATATCAGGGCCCCGGCGATATCTATATTACCACGGTGGATTGCGGCATCGAACGATATTCTGCCAAGCGGGACGGCCACGACCGCGACCGTGTTGTCTTCAGCGGCCCCCTGGGAAGCCCCATTGGCTCGGCATCAGGCCGCTACAACATGGCGATCTGGACGAGCTATGATGAGGGTAAGTCGTTTACCAATCCCGTTCAGATCAATAATGGATTTGCTGCCTATTCCGACATCAAGCGGCTGGCCGACGGGTCGATCGGCGTGATCTATGAGGAAACCGGAAGTACGCTGATCCGGCTGGCCAGCTGCAGTATCGAGGCTCTGGAAAACGGACCGCATGATAAAGCCCTGACTCAATATGATGGTTTCGGCAATACTGTCGATCCACGGCGGGGCGGTGTCGGCTGGACCGGTTCATGGTCAGGTCCGGGCGAGTTTACGCGAAAATCCTCTCCGGCTTATGGCGGATCGAGTCTGCCCTTTGGGCATTTTCGTTTTACCCCCCAGTTGGGACGTGTTGATACCTCCACAAACGGCCTGAATCTGGTTCGGCAGATGTCCTCGGCCATTGATGCGGATGCTGAAGGCGCCGTCTATCTGTCAATTCTTGTCAGCCGGGCGATGGATATCACCTCTGACGATCCCCAGCAGGAAGACCTGACCATCGAGCTTCGTGATCAGACTAATACACCGTATGTTGCATTTGGAGTCACAAGCGATGAGCAATTTGCTATTGCCAGGCCGGGTGCGTTGACAGTCACTGCTGCCGATGCTTTCTCAACCGACGATGTGTATTTTCTTATAGCCAAAATAGTATTCTCCCGGCAGCACGACCAGGTTTATCTCAAGGCGTTTCAATCAGGAACGGATGTGATTCCGATTCATGAAACCGATGTAGCATGGACGCTGATGGGGGCTGCGACAGAGAACATAAACGCGGTTCTGGACCGGATTGGCATTGTTGCCGGTCCGCAGTCGTTCTGGTCGATTGATGAATTTCGCATTGGAGCGACGTATGAATCCGTTGCAGGCCGGTCGGATTGTTCTGCCGAAGGTGCTTTTCTGAACGGAGACATCAATCGGGATTGCTATGTCAATCTTCTGGATTTGGCTTTGTTATCACAGGATTGGCTTGCCTGCTCGGATCCGGATGATCCGGTACTTTGCAGTTGGTAACATGAAATGATTGGTCTGTAAGCGTGATGACGATGGAAAATAAAGCTCAAGTCAAGGTGGATACAGAACTCATGGAATGGCTTAATCGGATCTATTCCGATTTATACAACAGCCAGGCGGATCAGATTTATGATGCTATCCTGACCCGGATTTTCCTCGGTCATGTGCTCCTTGGCCACAGAATTACAGAAAGCCAGATTGCCCGGCAGCTCTGCGTCGGAAACAGCCAGGTGCATGAAGCCATGATTCGTTTGCGGGATGAAGGCTGGATCGAACTGATTCCTCACGGCGGTGCCCGCGTGGTGGATTATCACAATCCCCTCAAGCATCGCCATCTCTACGAGATGCGGCTCAGCCTTGAAAGCGGGATATTCTATTTCCTGGCCCAGACAATTACCGCCGCTCAGGCTGCTGAGCTGGAACCGATTGTCAGCCGGCTCGAACACGCTTACGCCATGCAGGATAGCGTGGAATATCGACGTCAGGATGCCGAATTCCACATGGCCGCGGCCTACCTGGCAGGCGGTTCCAGACTCAAAAATATCTATCGTTCTATCTTTATGCAATGGTGCATTATGATGGACCGCTGCCGGCGG
>CAZKAI010000159.1:0-8093 GCA_964550565.1 uncultured Pirellulales bacterium | reverse complement strand
CATTAGCAGGAGCGGTTTTGGTTTGTGCAGTCCTTGGTTCATTGGCACAGGGAGCCGTCATCTATGTCAACGCCTCGGCGACCGGGGCTAATACGGGGGCAAGCTGGGCGGATGCTTATGCCAGTCTGCAATCGGGGCTGGATGCGGCGGTCAGCGGGGATGAAATCTGGGTAGCGGCAGGGACCTATAAACCAACCAAGAAGGTGGACGGTACGACGGAACGGCATTGTGCTTTTCAATTAAAAAACGGGGTAGGGGTGTATGGTGGATTTAACGGGGCTGAGACCGGCCGGGAGCAGCGGGAGTGGGAGACGAATCCGACGATTTTGTCGGGGGATTTAAACGGTGATGATACAGATAATATATTCTATGACGAGCCTACTCGCCAGGATAATTGTTTTCATGTGTTCTATCATAACGATCCAAATATCTTAATTGATAACACGGCTATTCTGGATGGTTTTGTCGTTACCGGCGGCAATGCTAACTATTATGATGTTATTCATATTTACTACGGAGGGGGGATGTATAATTATAAGTCATCCAACCCAACGATAAGGAATTGTACGTTTAGAGGTAATTCCGCTCGGCTTCGTGGCGGAGGTATATATAATTTATTATCTTCAACTGCTGTAATTACGAATTGTGTATTCATGGATAATTTGTCAGATTACGGTGGTGGAATGTGTAATGAGGCTTCCAATCCTTTAGTAGTCAACTGTATTTTCAATAACAATATAGCCTTACAAAAAGGCGGAGGGATGTCTAATATAGGTTCCAGCCCAACGATAACTCACTGTATTTTCAATAACAATAAATCAACAATTACAGGAGGGGGGATAAATAATAACTCTTCCGCTTCGCCAATAATCACTAACTGTATCTTTATTAATAATTCATCGAAATACGGCGGTGGCATAGAAAATAGTTTTTATTCAAAACCCACTATGGTCAACTGTACCTTGAGTGGTAATTCGGCTTCCTCACGTGGAGGAGGGGTGGATAATATTGTAGACGCCTGCCCAACCATTATCAACTGTATTTTGTGGGGTAATAGTGCCGCTTCGTGTTCACAGATTTCTGATAATCTTGGTTCCGCTATTCCAATTGTCAGCTATTGTGATGTTCAGGGCGGATGGACGGGGGAAGGGAATATCAGCCTTGACCCGCTGTTTAATAATCCAACCAACGGCGATTTTCATCTTCAAGTCAATTCCCCCTGCATCGATGCCGGGAATAATGAAGCAGTGCCTGGTGGCATGGTCGACCTGGATGGTTTCCCTCGAATGACTGATGGACATGGCGATGGGGTGGCGACTGTGGATATGGGTGCGTATGAGTATGGGTATTGGTATGATCCTTCTGTGGTTGCAGCACCGTATTTTTTCCCCTGGGGTGGTTCTTATGATTCTAAGCAGACCGTTACAATCACTTGTGTGACAACCGGGGCGACGATTCATTATACCTCCAATGGGACCGATCCGACAGAAAGCGATCCGGTGATTACCTCCGGCGACAATATTATGGTGGACCGCAGCCTGACCTTGAAGGCGAAGGCGTGGAAAGGTGCCATGACGCCCAGTGCAGCGCAATCCGCGACCTATATGCTGGCACCGGCAACCCCGACATTTTCCAAGAGTGGGGGAGCGTATGATACTGAACAGACGGTTGTTATCAGTTGTGCGACTGCTGGAGCGACGATTCATTATACAACCAATGGAGTTGACCCGACGGAAAGTGATCCGGAGGTTGCCTCCGGCGACAGTATTATCGTGGACCACAGCATGACGTTAAAGGCCAGGGCGTGGAAAGATGGAATTGATCCGAGTGCAGTGCGATCTGCGATCTATACGCTGATTGCGGCCACGCCGGTCTTTACGCCGGATGGAGGGATTTATTCAGAGGATAAGACGGTTACTGTGACTTGTCTGACTCCGGGGGTGACGATTTATTATACGACTGACGGCAGCGACCCGACAGTTAATAGTTTGTGGGTAGAAAACGGGGGGGCAATCTCTGTGACGGTCGATCCGACTACGGTACTCAAGGCGATTGCGTACAAGGGGCATTTGCAGCCCAGCAGTGTTAAGCAGGCTGTGTATCGTCTTGCTGGTGTTATTTATGTGAACGCGGCGGCGACAGGGGCTAATACTGGGGCAAGCTGGGCGGATGCTTATACCCATCTGCAATCGGGGCTGGATGCGGCTGACCCGAATTCTCCTGCAGAAATCTGGGTGGCGGCGGGGACGTATAAGCCGACCAAAGAGGTTGGCGGGACGGGCCCGCGATACAGGGCATTCCAGTTGAAAAATGGTGTGGGGGTGTATGGCGGATTTAACGGTACTGAAAGCCGACGCGATCAGCGGGACTGGGAAGCGAATCCGACGATTCTGTCGGGGGATCTAAACGGCAATGACAATGACCATATTGCTTCTGACGAGCCAACCCGCCAGGATAACTGCTACCATGTATTTTACCATAATGAGGTCAATGCCTTAGACGGCACAGCCATTTTGGATGGCTTTGTGATTACCAGCGGCAATGGTCCCGGTTTCGATGGTGGCGGAATGTATAATATTTCATCCTCCCCAACAGTGACCCATTGTCTATTCCGCAATAATTCGGCAGATTATGGCGGCGGGATGTATAATAAGTCATCAAAACCAAAAGTGACCGATTGCATCTTCACTAATAACCAGGGTGGCGGAATGTTAAATGTTTCATCCTCTCCAACAGTAACCGATTGCCTATTCAGCAATAACTCAGCAAAATATGGCGGAGGAATGTATAATTATGTTTCATCCTATCCAACTGTAACTCACTGTCTATTTAATAATAATTTAGCAGATGATGACGGCGGAGGAATGTCTAATGAACGTACATCCTCTCCAAAAGTGACCGATTGCATCTTCAGTAACAATTCAGCCAAACGTGGCGGGGGAATGTATATTTATTCATCAAATCAAAGTGTGACCCGTTGCCTATTCAGCAATAACTCAGCCGAGTATGGAGGTGGTGGAATATATTTTTGGGACAAATATCAATATACTTCACTAACAGTGACCAATTGCCTGTTCATCAATAATTCAACAGAATACGGAGGTGGAGGAATATCTGGCACTGGACAGATTACTTCCATCATTAATTGTACCTTTACAGGCAATTCGGCTGTTTATGATGGTGGCGGGATAAGAAGTAGCAACCTTCAAGCCGTGAATAGTATATTCTGGGGGAATAATGCCCGGACAGGGCCGCAGTTAGATGGTTACTGTAAGGTGACTTACAGTAACATTCAGGGCGGCTGGGCCGGAGAGGGGGGGGGGAATATTGATGCTGATCCGCTGTTTGTGGATGCGGCGAATGGGGATTTTCGGCTGCAGGCGAGTTCGCCGTGTATTGATAAAGGGAGCAATGCGGCAATCCCTGCGGGAGTTGCGGCGGATATGGATGGGACGCCGCGGATTGTGGATGGCAATTGTGATGGGAACGCCGTGGTGGATATGGGGGCCTACGAGTATTTTCTGATTGGGGATTTGAATTCTAACTGCGTCGTGGATATGAACGATTTGGATATCTTCGCCGGTCAATGGCAACGGGATGATTGCACCAGTCCGGCTAACTGCGGACAGGCGGATATCGACCGCAATGGCGTGGTGGAATGGGAAGACTTCGTCCAGTTTGCCGAACAGTGGCTGCAATCGGAAAATATCGTGCCTCCGCCTCCTCCTTTGCCGTCACCGATTGCCTGGTGGAAGATGGATGAGACGGAGGGGACATTGATTTCCGACAGCATTGGCGGGTACCATGGTCAGACGGTCAATAGTACGGGTAATCCCTGGGTGGCGGGTCATTCCGGCAATGCCCTGCTATTGGATGGGGTGGATGATTATGTGACGCTGCCGGCAGGGATTCTTAATCCGGCCCAGACTCCCTTTAGTGTGTTTGCCTGGGTTCGGCTGGATGCCAAGGCGGCGAATTATCAGGCGATTGTCCAGCAAGTCGATGATGCAGGCGGAATTGGTCGCACATGGCTGCTGCGTGATAAGAGTGATTATCTGCAATCCTCGATTGGAGGCAGCGGGACAATATCTAATCAGGCTGTTTTTTCCACGTTGAATCAATGGTATCATGTGGGCTTGACTTACAATGGACAGACGGTGACATTGTATATCGATGGATTTTCTGCCGGTTCGGCCTCTCAAACAGCCGAGGGGTGTACCGGCCCGCTGCTGATTGGCCGGCATAAGACCGATGAAACAACGTACTGGAATGGTGCCATAGATGATGTTCGGATTTATGATGTAGTGCTGACACCTCAACAGGTCAGTCAGTTGGCGAGAGAATAATGGATTAAATAGCTGGAATCTCTGTTTGGAGGGAATGATCAGGGCGAGTGAGAGGGGCGGGAGAATTTGAAATTTGAGATTTCAGATTTGAGAGCAGAAAATCCCGTCGCTTGCGCTGGGCGGGAATTCGGGATGCGGGGCGGCGTGGACGATATGGGGTATTTCAGGCGGGACACTATACATACAAGAGTCAGTATATCTGGTAGTACGGGTTATGAAAAATAAATTTATTTTTTTGAACCATTTCTATTTAGTTCTGGTATAATAGACCATCACGAAGTGCATTCTTTCATCTCTCAAGAGTATGCTTCCCATAAAAATAACAGTCGAGAGATACTAGTTGAATGGTCTGAAAAAAACAGGCCAGGGAGTATTTAAGTGAGTACAGGTACAGTAAAGTGGTTTAACGCGAGCAAAGGTTTTGGATTTATTACCCCGGATGATGGCGGCAAGGATTTGTTCGTCCACCACTCAGAGATCAAGACGGGCGGCTACGCCACGCTTGATGAAAACCAGAAGGTGAATTTCGAAGTTGGTCAGGGCAAAAAAGGCCCTTGCGCCAATAACGTCAAGCCTCTGTAATTCAGTCGCAAACGTGACGAACCAAAAGGCTCTGCCATCCGGCAGGGCCTTTTTTTATCCTCTTATTCAATAACAGGTTACGCTGATTCTGCAAGTCTGTGCCGGGGGGCAGGGACACATTTTTTTCATTTTTCTGAATTTTTTGACCCGAATTTCTGCATTTTGCTTAATGTATTGATGTAAGGCAATACGCAAGCGACAGTAGAACCGGGAACAAGATTTTTCAGGTCGTTCAGTGGATAAAAGGAATCACAATTTGGATCATGCGGAGTATATCCGCCTGCTGATGGGCAGTCAGGCACAGATTTGTGCGTATATTCAGGCCCTGGTGCAGAATTTTCAGGATGCCGAGGATATTTTCCAGGAGACGGCGGTGATTGCCTGGGAAAAATTTGATGAATATACGCCGGGCAGCAGTTTTATCGCGTGGGCGATGACGATTGCCCGTTATCGGATTATGTATTACTGGAATAAAAACAAGCATTCCATTGTCCATTATTCCGATGCGACCGTCAAATCCATTGAAGATTACGTGTCCCGGCGGGCGGAAAAGCCGTCGAACGATTTAAACTATCTTAACGATTGTTTGAAAAAGCTTTCGGCGGGGGATGTGCAGTTGATCCAAACCCGGTATTCACACAAGAGGACGATTAAGCGCATGGCCGAAGAACTGGGGCGGTCGGTGCAGGGACTTTACAGCACCCTGTCGCGGATTCATTTTCTGCTGGCCGAATGCATTCAGCGTCAGCGATTGGTGAAGGAGCGGTGAGGATGACTCCACAGGAAAAAATCCATCTGTGCCAGTTGATTTTGAAGTTCAAGGACCAAACCATCCGTGCGGATGAATTTACGGTGCTGGATAAGACCCTGCAGGAGCGGCCGGAGGGGGTCGAGCAGCTTTTTCAGATTATTGAGGTGTATTATCAATTAATGCGGACTCAGGGGGCTCCATTTCAGGCCGGGGACCATGCGATTCTGGATCAGGCTCTGTGGCGTGCGATGGCGGAGGTGGAAAACAAGGCCCCGTCGGTCGAAATCCAGGCCGTTGAGGAACCGAGATGTCCTATCCAGAAGGTAGAACTGCCGAGAACAAGCCGAAAAATTCGCAAAAGTACCATGTTTTCATTGATGGCGTCGGCGGCGGCGGTTTTGTTTTTCTTTTTATTCCCGCGTTTTGTTCCGGTGGGGGATCGTGTGCTGGTGGGCAAGCTGACCCGACAGATCGATGCCCGATGGGAAACGGCGTCCGGACAGGTTGCTGTCGGCGATGACCTGTATGCCGGCCCGCTGAAACTGGCAGGGGGATTTGCGGAAATCGAACTGGACAGCGGGGTCAATGTCATCGTCGAGGCCCCGGCACAATTTACTCTGGAGTCAGCCAACCAGCTTTACCTGCAGCAGGGGCGGCTGGTTGTGAAAATCAATCAAACATCACAAAATCCCTTTGTGGTGCATTCATCTCATGCCAGCATTGTGGATTATGGTACTGAATTCGGCGTGCAGGTGGATGACCGCAACACGTTAACGCATGTTTATCAGGGGCGGGTGGAGTTGCGGTCCGGGTCCAATCCGCTGCGTTTTGAGCATCGGATGGCGTTGACGCAGGATCAGGGTGGACAGGTCAACGCGCAGGGGGACATCGTCGATACACAGGATGCTGCCGGGCTGTTTGTCCGTCAGCATGAATTTGAGGCCCGGACGCAGGCTGCTCAGGGATCGGCCTATCATCGCTGGCTGGCGTACAGCTATCAGTTGCGGCGTGACCCGGACCTGGCGGCGTATTACACGTTTGAATGTGATAAAAATAATCCCGCCCGGCTTGCCAACATGGCAAACGCCACATTGGGGATGCTGGACGGCACATTAAGCAGCGTGAGCAAGGCCTCGCTGCCGACGTGGGAGCAGGGACGCTGGCCGCAGACGACGGCGCTGCGGTTTGACCGCACCCAGATGCATGTGGTTGAAGTGCCCTCTCATCCGGCTCTGGGCATCAACGGGCCGATTACGATTGCAGCATGGATTGAATGCACGGGCGCTCAGGATGGCGGTCATATTGTCTCCAATCGCGTCGGTACCTACGCGCTTTGTAATTATCAATTCGGCTACCGGAGCCCTTCCTTTTCGGAATGGAAGCAGGGAATGCATTTTTCACGAAAAGCCGACAGCCAGGATTCCCGTAATCAGTTGTACAGTAAGCCATTGCCGGATGTGTCCGGCTGGATTCTGATTGCGGCTACCCATGACAACGACACCCTGAAATTCTACCTGAACGGCAAACTTGTTGATACCCGGCAGTGGCCTTTGAAACAGCCTCTTGCCGAAGGGGGATTGCAGATAGGCTCTGATTTTTCACCCGATGATTTATCACGTTTCAACGGAAAATTCAGCGAACTTATCATTGCCAGGCGCATCTTTACGGAAGAAGAAATTGCCAGGATGTATCAGGCCGGAAAACCGTAACAATCACGCAAGAAAGAATAACACTATCGTTTAAACAAAAGAATTGAAATGGGTATTTGGTGGAGTGTGTTGCTCCAGAATCTCAGAATCCCCATGAACCTTTTCCGATCAGGAGATTAAGATGAAGCACTTATTAATCACAGTTTGTGTGATGGGATGTATTTTGATGGGCAATGCCCCGGGTAAAATCACCTACATTGATGCCACGCCGGATAATACGACTCTCGATGGTGCACCACTGGTGTTAGGTACTACCTATTCAAGCAACTACACGGATGTGACAGATAATCTGTGGGGGTATCGTACCAACCGTACGGATGTTAATGGCGCAGGCATCTGGGTGACAGATGGCGGCGCTATTGTCGGGGACTCGGAATCGACAGCTCCTCTGAAAATTGATCTAACGCTTCCTCAGGCCGGTGTCCTGTACGATTTGTATGCTATTATTATGAATAATAACAGCAATAATGGTCAATGGGATGTGTCGGCCCGCATAGGCGATTCCGGTGATTTCAAGGACTATAACAAAAATTCCAAAGAAATGACTCAGGCTCTGGCGTCGGATTTTGAAGGCACTGTCAAGGTTTCCGGCGGCGGCGACATGACAGTCAAGGTACATATTGGTTATTATCTCACTACACTAGCCAATGAAACCGTCAGCATTTACATTAATGGTTTTGATACCTGGAAAAACGGAGCTTCCTA
>CAZKAI010000158.1:0-8093 GCA_964550565.1 uncultured Pirellulales bacterium | reverse complement strand
CCGGATGTATGGATTCATGGCCACATCCACCAGAAAACAGACTGCATGATTGAAACAACGCGTATCATCGCGAACCCAAGAGGGTATCACCCCAATATCGTCGATGGCTTCCAGGAAAACCTGATTCTGGAGATATAAACTCTGCCTGTTCACTTATCCATACAGGATTTTTCATATTCATTATGAACTGAAACGGCCGAATTTTTATTTGTCGATTTTTTATACCATATTATGCCATTAAGGTTTTCATCGTAAATCCTTCTCATGTATCCTTGCATCCATGCATCCCTACATTCTTTTTTACAATATTTTTGATTTTGTTAGCAACTTTTCCTCCCAAGCCGACATATATATAAGGCCTGCTCAGGAAGGACAGGCAGAAGGAAAAAGGAACCAATCAGGAGCCGTAAAATAGGGATTTGTGAGAAGGATTTAATGAGCACGAAATTTCTAAACGAACCCATTTGGTCTCGTCGCGCCTGTGTAGAATTGCGTGAGCCCGTGCGTTCTCGCGGCATAGAACCGGACTGTGTCCGGCAAAACAAAGCCAATTTCGCTTTCTTGTATCCCTGTATCCCTGCATCCATACATTCTTGTTTCCCACCAAACAAACCCAATTTCTGCGTTTTTAACATGAAAACGCGGTTCTCTCCTAATAACAATTCCAATTCTGTATACTTGTATACCTGTGTACCTGAATACCTGTTTTTGCAAAACAAACCCAATCTGCAATCGTCAATCATAAATCAGGAATTTCGAAACAAAGCCAATTCCTCATTCTTGAATCCCTGTATCCCTGCATCCATGTATTCTTGTTTTTCACCAAACGAAGCCAATTTGAAATCTGGAAGCTGGCCGCTGGCAGCTTTTTCTCTTTTTACTTTTCTTTTGTTTGTTAACCGGATGGGATATATATATAATTTTCCCCAATCCAGAAAACGGTATTATTCCAGTTCGCTTCGGGTTGAACCCGGCGGAGGAAAGGAAAATAGGACGGAGCAATGATTATTGATGCTGCGGATAAACAACCAAGAAAGGACAAGAGGTAAAAACATGGAATACAGGAAGAGCTTTATTGTTCTGGCAGCGATTTGCCTGACCTGCGGGGTGTGTATCTTTGCCCTGTCGGGCTATGCAGCCACTGATGAAGAAGAAACCAAACGACGAGAAGCAGAAATATATGCGGAAAATCTGCAAAAACACATACCCATTGTATTTTATGGCAAAGTAGTCGATTTGGATGGTCAGCCAGTCAAAGATGTTGATGTTTTGGTTGACGTCAGGACAATGTTTGGGGATAAAGCCATTCAATGTAAAACAGATGAAAATGGGTTATTTACTGTAAATAGCAGAGGTGAAATGTTAAGCGTAGACAACATTTCAAAAGATATCTACGAATATACGATAAAAAGAAATCCAGAAAGAAGCTTTGAATATTCAACTATTGGAGGCGTTTACCATGTCCCTGATCCGGCTAAGCCCGTTGTTTTTTATCTTCGAAAACGAAATCATCCCAATTATATGAAAGGTTCAGATTTTGATTTCAGAATAGATGGCTATAACAACTATGAAAACCAAAAACATCTTATATTGCAGGGCTATTATAACCCCGAGGGCAAAGAAGGTCTCCTGCCTAACGGCAAAATAAAGAATTATTTCAAATCGAAGGATTATCAGATTCAGGGGCAGCTTTCAGAAGACGGCAAACACTATATTATCACAATCAACACACTCCGTGGAAACAGTGGCTGTATCGCACGTGACCAGTTATTGTATGAGGCCCCTGCGGAGGGGTATACTGCATCGGTGTCATTTCCAGTTGATATCTCTGAAACCGACGATCAATACAAATATGTTTGCATGAAAACCAATGATGGGCAATTTTATTCTATATTGAGCTTCAAATTTACATGTCGAAATTATGATCGACCTGATGAACGTTATATGTATGTAAATATTAAAACAAAAACTAATGTTGAAGGCAATAGAGGTCTGGAATATGATAGTTTATATAATCTTTTGGAAGATGAATGGAGAGCGGAAATAGCAGGCTTACGGCGTTGTAATGAGAACACCGAAAGAGATTTCATGGAACGGCGGGGATTGACACAATTGCCATGGAAGGCATCCAGGTTCAGCAAGGAAATAGACGAGGAAGTCTTTATGCAGGAGATGCAGAAAGAAAAGGAACTCCGCAAAAAGGAAGATCCGCACTGGTGGCATCTGCTGGAATGAAAGTCGGCCAGCCTCAGTCCTGGAGCCAGTCCTCTGCAAACAGGGCAAAATCGACAAGATTGACAATGCCGTCGTCGTTCAGGTCGGACGACGGTTTGCGGAGCAGGAATGGATAGGTCTGATTTTCTTCAATTCCCCAGGTCTTGATGAAATCCCAGCCGGCACTGGTAAACAGCAAACGCGTTTTCATCTCGGCGGATTTGCCCACTCCCATGGCACTGACAACAATTCCGGCCGCACGGGTATCCCAGAAATTGCCCGTGTCCTGAAATCCCCCGCCGGTCTGGGCAGCGCCGCAAAAGCCGCCAATGTTCTGTGAGGATGAGGCTGTGGTCAGTTTGCCGGCTGAATAGCAACCCAGAATCCTGCCCTGGGCATTACGTCCGACAAAACCGCCGATGTCAACTGTGAAATCTTTTCCGGAGACATCGCCGGCAGCATAACAGGTGGATATCCGGGCATCACCATGATTGATTCCGCAGAAACCGCCGATATCTTCGGCATACACAAAACCGACAACCGCCCCCGCGGCAAAACAGTGATTGATAATCCCTGTGTTGCTGCCGCAAAAGCCGCCAATACCACCCATCCAGCTTCCACCGCCGGACACATCCCCGTCAGCATAACAGTCCGACAGGGAACCGGAATTATTCCCGCACAAACCGCCGACCGACTGGGATATTCCTCCGCCGCCGACGGTACCGCGGGCATAGCAGCGAACAATCGTGCCGGAGGTATTGCTGCCGCACAGACCGCCAACACCCCAGGATTCACCATCGATATTCAGTACCCCCAGAGCATGGCAGTCCGTAATCGTGCCGGTGTCGTTCTGGCCGCACAAGCCGCCAATTACAGTGGAACCTTCATCCGCTATAATGGCAACCGATGCATAGCAATCGGTCAGTGAGCTGGAATTATAACCGCACAGGCCGCCGAGACGGTAGGTACGCAGGTCAGCAGTCAGTTGGCCTTCGGCATAACAGTCGGCAATGGGACTTTCATTGCAGCCGCACAGACCGCCAAGATAATTCGATTCGTTATTGCCCAGTATGACCGCAGTGGCTCGGGAGCGGATAATTTCGCTAGTGCCGCTGCTGATACCGCATAATCCCCCAAGAAACGACGCCCCATTGTCTGCAAGTTCGGATTTGACCATTCCTGTGACCGTGCAGTTGGTGATAACACCGTTGTAATTACTGCCGCACAAGCCCCCAAGACAGGATGACATTCCACCACCGTAGATATCGCATTCGGCATCGGTATTGACAATCGAACCATTACTGTTCTGACCGCAAAGTCCGCCGAGATGTGATGCCACATAATTAGCAACGACGTGGCCGGTAACATAACAATCGCTGATGTTTCCAAAAGAATTGTATCCGCATAAACTGCCGAGATATTGCGAGGAGTCCTCACCATTGATGGTGCCGACAACATAGCAATTGGTAATGGTGCCGCCTTCATTATAGCCGCACAGACCGCCAATACAGTACGAACCATCACCGCCGGTGACAGCCAAATCATCCAGACCAAGATTTTCGACCACCGCCGGAGCAGCCAGGCTGCCAAACAAGCCCAGATACATTCCGGGGACGCTTCCAAGCTGGGTGTCGATTGTCAGGTTGTAAATGACATGTCCATTGCCGTTGAAATGACCGGTAAAAGGCACCCCATCATAGTCCCAGTTTTCGTCAACAATATCCGGCGCGATGAGGGCACGCAAGAAACTGCCGTCGGAATTATAGCCTTGTTCGGCCATATTGATATCGGCGATAAGGATAAAAGACTTGCCATAGTCACCCGGTGTGCCGCCAAGGGTTATCAAGTCGGCTGGGGTGGCTATTTTGTAAGGTTTTCCCGGTGTACCGGAACCTCCGGAATAATCTGCGGCAGACAACTCGACAGAGAGACCAAACAAGCTGAACACGGTTAAATAAAAACAGACGCTTCTTCCCATAAAATCACCCTCCGTAAAATTATGGTATTATCATACAATAATTCAGGACAAAAATCAAGGCAAATCCCGGGGGCACAAAATTATGAGACTAAGGCCTTAGAATTTCATCTCATACATGCAGTAATCCGCAAGGGTCATGTTCAGGGATTCGTAGGCCCTGCGGGCGGGGAGGTTGTGGGTTTCGACATAGAGGCGCAGGCCGCGGCAGTTGGCGCTGGCGGCGGCGGTGTCGCGGATATGGGTGAACATGGATTTGAAGATGCCGTGCTTCCTCCAGGCGGGCTGGACATATAGGCTCTGGATCCACCAGAACAGGCCGTCTTTCCAGTCGGTCCATTCGTAGGTAATCATCAGGCAGGCCACCGGCTCGGTCGCGGTGCGGGCGACGACATAAAAGCCGTACTGGGGATTGGCCATGAGCCGCTGGACGCCGGCAAGGACGGTCGCGGGATCGAGGGTCTTGTTCTCGGTTTCGAGGGCCATGGCAATCTGAAAGTCGGCAATGGCCTGGGCATCCTGCGGCCGGGCGGGGGCAATCTGAATGGCTGAGTTCATCGTTATGCCTTTCCTTTGGGCGTTCCTGAGCAAGGTCGTGGTCAGATACCACACGTCGGGGGGTACTATAGCCCGGGCCGGCGGCGGGGTAAACAAAAATCCCGGCGGTTTTCGAGCTGTTTTTTTCCTTTAATAATCGATGTGGGTTGTTTATAATTTCCGGGCGGATGGTGTATAGCCGCAGGTCCCAAGGTTTCGATGTGAACCGGCAGTGAACATGGCGGCGATTTCATTCAAAACCAGTATTAGTGGAGGTTTATATGTTGGATTTACGGGAATTCATACGTGATATCCCGGATTTTCCCAAGCCGGGGATATTGTTTCGAGACATTACCCCCCTGCTGGCCAATGCCCGGGCGCTGGGTCAGGCGATTCGTCAACTGGCTGAGCCGTATTACGGGCAGGAGATTGACGCGGTAGTCGCGGTGGAGGCCCGGGGGTTTATCTTCGGGGCGGCCGTGGCGCGGGAGATCGGCTGCGGGTTTGTGCCCATCCGCAAGAAAGGCAAGCTGCCGTTTCAGACGTCGGCGATTACGTACGGGCTGGAATACGGCAGCGACACCATTGAGATGCATACCGATGCGCTGACGGCGGGCAGCAAGGTGCTGATGATTGACGACCTGCTGGCCACCGGTGGGACAATGTCAGCGTCGTGCGAGCTGGTGGAAAAGTCGGGGGCGGAGATTATCGGCCTGACGTTTTTGATTGAACTGACGGGGCTGGGCGGACGCGACAAGCTGGGCCAGTACCCGATCCAGAGTGTGATCCAATATTGATTTTAAAAGTAAATTGTTTTAGATTAAGTAAATAATAGCGACTCTTGGGAACTAAATAAAATGATCACAGTGGCTGTCAAAAAAGAGATTTTGTGTTGGGCAGTTGACCGATCCGGTCTGACACTGGACGATTTACGTGATAAATTCCCAAAAATCAAACAGTGGGTATCGGGTGAAAGCCAGCCAACATTACGGCAAATTGAATCCCTATCCAAGCTCACTTCGACACCGCTTGGATTCTTCTTTCTTGAAACTCCTCCCGAAGAACACTTATCTATCCCTCATTTTCGAACACTTGCCGACGAAAACATGCAGGGTCCAAGCCCGGACCTCCTTGATACTGTTCGAATGATGCAGCAACGACAATCCTGGATGCGGGATTATTTGATAGAACAAGGCAGGGAACGTCTTTCTTTTGTAGGATCAACCCGGTCCGGCACCGCTCCCGCCATTGTAGCCAAACAGATACGCCAAATACTTGGATTTGAAGAAGAATGGGCGGCATGTTATTCGACCTGGACTGATGCCTTGAAATCTCTGCGTGAAGCCATAGAAGCAGCAAACATATTAATTGTTGTCAATGGAATTGTCGGCAACAATACTCACCGCAAGTTAGACCCCAATGAGTTTCGGGGATTTGTTCTTGTGGACGACTATGCCCCGCTGGTGTTTGTCAACGGCGCAGATTCCAAAGCAGCCCAGATGTTTACGCTTGCTCATGAATTAGCACACCTGTTTTTTGGCAGCAGCGCCGCTTTTGATCTGCGGGAGATGCAGCCTGCCGAGAATCCGACAGAGCAGGCCTGCAATCTTGTGGCTGCGGAATTTTTGGTGCCGGAAAACCAATTAAAAAAAATCTGGACTTCCGTCAGCAAGGCCCCCGAACCTTTCCAGGCAATCGCTCGCCGCTTTAAGGTCAGTGCACTTGTGGCAGCCCGCCGAGCAGTTGATCTGCAACTTATCAACCGAGCAAAATTCTTGGAATTTTACCGCGCCTACCAGCAAGATGAACGCCGTAGAGGAGAACGCCAACCAGATGGTGGAAATTTTTATGCCAATCAAAACCTACGCGTAGGACAACGTTTTATTTCTGCTGTTTGCAAGGCAGTCAAAGAAGGAAAACTGCTTTATACCGAGGCATATAAATTAACCAGCCTTTATGGAAAAGCTTTTGAACATTACGTGTCTCATCTTGGCATGGGAGGAGCATAGAGATGAGCAGTGATGTCTATGTTCTGGATGCAAATGTTTTTATTGAAGCATCACGGCGATATTATGCTTTTGATCTGGCACCGGGATTCTGGTCCAGCCTGATACAGCACGCCAAAGACAGCCGCATTATAAGCATTGACCGTATCAAGCAGGAATTAGAACGAGGTAAAGATGAACTTGCAGAGTGGGTCAAACATGATTTTCAAGAGGCATTTGCGTCAACACATGATGCGGACATTCTGGATTCATATCGAAATATAATGTCCTGGGTAAACAGTCATAGTCAATTTTCTGATGCCGCTAAGGCAGATTTTGCAAGCGGTGCCGATGGATGGTTGATCGCATTTGCACAAGCCAAAACCTGCATTGTTGTAACACATGAAGTGCCATCTGCCGATGCCAAAAGAAAAGTTCCAATACCGAATATCTGCATGGCTTTTCATGTACCATTTATCGATACATTTGAAATGCTGCGAAGACTACGCGTAAAATTTGTGTAATAACAGGCATTTTACAAATTATGAATGAAATCCAAGTCAAAATACCTGCGACGCCGGAGGGCGGCTATCCGATAGTCATCGGGACGGGGATATTGTCCGGGCTGCTGGAGCGGATTGAGCGGCAGTTTCCGAAGAAGACCTTGTTTATCGTGACTGATGAGAGCCTCGTCAAGGCCGGACATGTGGAAACACTGACTGGCGGACGGGAGGTGCCAAGCTATGTTATCCGGCCGGCGGGGGAAGAATCCAAGCATTTCGGAACGCTGACGGCGATTCTGGAGGCGATGGAGACTCACCGGCTCGGGCGGGATACGGTCGTTATAGGCCTGGGCGGCGGGACGGTCGGGGATATCGCGGGCTTTGCAGCGGCGGTGTTCAAACGCGGCGTGCCGGTGGTGCATATTCCGACGACGACGGTGGCCCAGGCGGATTCGAGCATCGGCGGCAAGACCGGCGTGGACAGCACGCGGAGCAAAAATGCCTACGGGTGCTTCTGGCATCCGGCGGCGGTGTTTATCGATACGGCAACGCTGGCGACGCTGGATGAGCGGCAGTATCGGGCTGGGCTGGCCGAGTCGGTCAAGCACGCTGCGATTGCCAATGCGGACTATTTTGCATTTCTGGAAAATCATATCGACGCGATTCTGCGGCGGGATGCCGCCGTGCTGGAGACCGTGGCAGGCTATAACTGCCTGATTAAGGCAGCCGTGGTGGAGGAAGATCCGACGGAAAAAAACAAGCGTCGGATTTTGAATTACGGGCATACCATCGGCCATGCGATTGAGTCGGCCAGTCAGTATCAATTGCTGCATGGGGAGTGCGTGGCGATTGGGATGATGGCGGCCGGGATGCTTGAGC